>NZ_CP127382.2:0-347908 GCF_003286645.3 Aerococcus tenax
ATGGATCCTTTACAGGAACTTTGGCAAGTGGTGAGCGAATATTTTCGTGAACACTTGACCAAGGGAAGTTTCGATACCTGGATTTTGGGCCTCAAGCCCCTCCGGATGGATCATGATGTCTTATACATCGAAGCTGTTTCCCAACTGCACAAAAAACACATTGAATCCAATTATATGATGCAGTTGCAACAGGTGATTTATGACTATCTGGGCCGGGAAATTCGGATCGAAATTACACTCGACAACCAACAAGCGGGGAGCAATCACTTAGACTTCGGTCAAGCTGTTAGCCCGACTAGTGCCCCAGCTGATAGCCGCCCAGCTAATCGGCATAGCGACTTAAACCCTAAATACACCTTCGAAAACTTTGTGGTAGGTGAAGGGAATAAAATGGCCCATGCCGCTGCCTTAGCGGTGGCAGAAGGGCCGGGACGGGACTACAACCCCCTCTTCTTCTATGGGGGTGTAGGACTAGGGAAGACCCATCTCATGCAAGCCATTGGCCACGAAGTCTTACGGACTCATCCTGATGCGATTGTCAAATACGTCACCAGTGAGACCTTTACCAACGACTTTATTGAAGCGATTCGGACCAATACTATGCCTGACTTCCACCAGGCCTACCGTCATGTAGACATGCTCTTGGTCGATGATATTCAATTTATCGGTAACAAGCAGTCGACCCAGGAAGAATTCTTCCATACCTTTAACGCTCTCTACAATAATAATAAGCATATCGTCCTCAACAGTGACCGCGATGCCAGTCAAATTCCTGAGTTAGAAGACCGGTTGGTTTCCCGCTTTAAACAAGGTTTATCGACGGATATCACCCCACCCGACTTGGAAACGCGGATTGCCATTTTGCGCAACAAAGCCAAGGTCAACGGCATTGATATCCCAGATGAGACCCTCTCCTATATCGCTGGTCAAATTGATACCAATATTCGCGAGCTAGAAGGTGCCCTCACCAGTGTCCAAGCCTATGCGGTCATGAACCAAGAAGAACTCAGTCCTGATGTCGCCGCGCGGGCCTTATCCAATTATCGCGACGCCAACACTAAAAAGGTGCCAAGTATTGCTGAAATTCAAGAAACCGTAGCCGATTACTTTGACCTGACTGTGGCCGATTTAAAAGGGAAGAAACGGAAACGGGACATTGTCGTCCCCCGGCAAATTGCCATGTTCCTCTCTCGGGAAATTACTGATGCCTCTTTGCCTAAGATTGGCCAAGAATTCGGCGGCAAAGACCATACCACAGTCCTCCATGCCCATGAAAAAATCTCAGAAGCCATGAAATCAGCCACTGAGATTAAGGAAAATGTCGAAAGTATTCAAAATTTACTCAAACGTTAGCTTCCAAGCTGACTCTTCTATCCATCAAGGCAGGCAAAGTGAGCTTTTTATGCTAAACTAATAAGAGAATAAGGCCTGTGGATAAATAGCTAAGTTAGGCACAAGCCTACCCACAACTTATCCACAAGTGGAAAAGTGTTAAGGTCAATTCTTCAAGGAAGTTTTCAACAGCTTCCACATGACCTACTACTATTACTATACTATTAATATATATATAAATAAGCACGCATCCAGCAAAGGAGCTTTTTATGAAATTTACAATTAAACGTTCCATCTTTGTTGATCATTTAAACAATGTCCAACGAGCGATTTCCTCACGGACAACTATTCCGATACTAACCGGAATTAAAATCGCTGTTCTGGATTCAGGAATCATCCTTACTGGTAGTGATTCAACCATTTCGATTGAAATTTATATTTCTAAAGAAGATGAAAGTAACCAGTTATCGATTGCTGAGACAGGGTCTATTGTTCTCCCCTCCCGTTTCCTCGGAGACATTGTCAAAAAATTACCTGAAGACCAACTGACCTTGGAAGTCCAAGATAATTTACAAACCGTTATCCGTTCAGGAGAATCTGTCTTTAACCTTAATGGGACAGCCGGTAGTGAATACCCTACCTTACCTGAGATTGATGCCGATTCGACCTATGTCTTACCGGGCCATCTCTTTAAACGGGTGGTTAACCACACCATTATTTCGGTATCTAACCAACAAATCCGCCCACTCTTTACCGGGGTTCACTTTATCCTGGCCGATGAGCAACTGAAAGCGGTATCAACCGACTCCCACCGGCTCAGTCAACGGATTGTGCCTTTGACCATGCCAGAAGAAAGTCAAGGTAAAGCTTTAGAGATCAATATTCCAGGACAAACCCTGACCGAACTCACCCGCCTAGTGGATGATAATGAAGATATTGAGATGATGGTCACCGATAACCAGGTTCTCTTTAAGATCGATAATGTTTATCTCTATTCCAGACTATTGGAAGGAAACTATCCCGATACCGACCGCTTGTTGAGCTTGGATTACAACACTAAAATTAAAGTTGATGCCCAAGAACTGGTTCATGCGGTAGAACGGGCCTTAATCTTAAGCCACCAAGGCAAGAATAATGTGGTCAAGCTCTCCCTCTCCCAAGAAGAAGCTATTCTTTCCGGTCACTCTTCTGAGATTGGTTATGTTAAGGAAAGACTCAGTCTTTTAAGCTTTGAAGGCGATGACTTGGAAATTTCCTTTAACCCTGACTACTTACGGGAAGCTTTGCGGAGTTTTGGCGGCCAAGATGTGGTCATTCGTTTCGTTAACCCAACCCACTCCTTTATCTTGACCCCAAGTGAAGATGAAGATGAATTTAACATGGTTCAACTCATCACCCCCATCCGGACACCCGGTAATTAAGCCAATACTTAGACCAAACGCTTTAATTCTTCACTTAGAATTAGGGCGTTTTTTATTGGAATTTTGAAGGAATATAACTATCAACTGTTCATAGCTATCTATTAAAACAAGTTAAAGAATCAGTCATCAATTGTATAAAATAGAGAAATTTTTTCTCTTTCAAAGGCCAATCTTGCTCACTTTTAAACAAGCGTTTTCATTGCACAGTGAAAACGATTACTTTACTATAAAGTTAACAAAAGGAGGCATTATAATGACAATTGAAAGACAAGTTGACGACAAATATCTCACTACCTTTATCCATGAATCAGAAGCCGGCCATGCGGAAGGGATGATCTATCCTGAAAATGAAGAAGAAATCGTTGCAGCCGTCAAGAAAGCCCAAGCTGAAGGGAAAAAACTCGTGACCATTGGTGGGCACACGGCTCTGGCTGGTGGCACCTATCCTCAAGGTGAAATCCTCTTAAATCTGGAAAAAATGAATCAAATCCTCGACCTCGATAAGGAAACCTTGACTTTGACCGTGGAAGCGGGCGTCACCCTCAACCAAGTCCGTGATTATTTAGCCGGTAGTGGTTTCTTCTATGCTCCTGACCCTGGTGAAAAACGGGCCACCGTAGCGGGGAATGCGGCGACCAATGCTGGTGGGATGCGGGCCATTAAATATGGAGTGACCCGGGACAATATCCGTTCCATGCGGGTGGTTTTAGCCAATGGTGAAGTGATTAATGTGGGCAGCTTGAATAATAAGGATTCCTCAGGCTACGACTTGAAGGACCTCTTCATCGGTTCAGAAGGGACCTTGGGCATTATCAGTCAATTACAATTGAAATTGCGGGTAGAACCTAAATATGAGAACTCCCTCTTAATCGGTTTCGAACACTTAGAAGAACTAGGACCGGTCATTTATGAAATTTTGCATTCCTCTGTGGCCCCTACCGCCCTGGAAATGTTTGAACACGATGCCATCACCTACGCTGAGGAACTGCTCGGTAAGGAAATGCCAAGTAAAACGGGCCAAGCCTTCCTCTTAGTTACCCTCAGTGGTAACCAGGAAGCGGCCATTCAAAAAGATCTGGAAAGCTTGGAAGAAATCGCTCAAAATGCGGGGGCTTTAGCGACTGAGCTCTTAAGTGGCGAAGTGGAAAAAGGCGTTTGGGACATCCGTGACCATATCCTCTCAGGAATTTATAAGGCAGGCCCCATGCGTTTAGATGACCCTGTCGTTCCGGTCAATAAGATCACCCAAGCCATCAATAAATCCAAAGAGATTGCCGATGACTTAGGGATTGCCTCGACTTTCTTTGGCCATGCCGGGGATGGTAATATTCATATCTGCCTCATGAAGAAGAAACTCAGTGACCAAGAATGGGAAGACCGACTCCACCAATATGACCTCCGCCTTTATGACTTTTTAGCTGAAAACGGCGGCCTCCCTTCTGGAGAACATGGGATTGGTCTCGAACGGGTGAAATTCATGCCCATCTTCTTCTCTGAAACGGAATTAAATACCATGAAAGCCATTAAAAAAGCCCTCGACCCCAATAACCTCCTCAATCCAGGCCGGGTTATTGAAATTGAAGAGTAAAAATTATAATTGAAAGCAAATGAAGCTGGGATATTCTCCCGGCTTTTTTTACGACCAAGATTAAAAGCAGAGAGACTGCTCGCCTTAGGATCGACTAAATTTTTTACCTATCCAAACTCAAAGTCCATTTCATATGCCAAACTTTTATTTTTAGGCTTTAATGGACTTCTAAAAAGCATTAGTAGGAAGTGACTAAAAGAGGCTCTATTGGAAAATAGGGCCTTTTTTTGCTTATATAGAGGATTTGGGGTATAATATTACTTGAATAAGGGAGACAAATCGTACTCTAAGAGACCGAATTGGAGTACGCTTTTTTAGTTTAAAGTAAAGGGAGGCGGTGTGTGATGTCAGACGTAGATATTGTCGCCATCGATACCGAGTATATTACGCTCGGGCAGTTATTGAAGGCACTGGGTTATATCCAAACTGGAGGCCAGGCTAAAATTTACCTGGCCAATTACCCAGTGTTCTTAGACGGTCAGGAGGAACAAAGACGGGGCAAGAAACTTTATCCCGGCTCTGTGGTTGAATTTCCGCATGAAGGAGCCATTTACGCCATTCGAGGGGCTAGCGAAAGCGATCCACTAGCAGATCACCATGCACCTTAAGTCACTTTACTTAAAGGACTTCCGTAATTACGACCAGGTCACCATGGACTTTGATCCAGGAATCAATGTCTTTATCGGCGACAACGCCCAAGGCAAGACTAACCTGATCGAGGCTATTTATATGCTGTCATTGGCCCGGAGTCATCGGACGGCTAAAGAGCGAGAAGTGATCCGCTTTGGGGCGGACTTTGCCCGGATTGAAGGCCGGGTTGCCAAGAAGAATGGGGAGATTCCTTTATCCCTCACCATGACCAAAAAAGGCAAGATCGCTAAACTTAACCGCCTCCAACAAGAGCGTTTGAGTGACTATATCGGTGCCTTCAATGTGGTGCTCTTTGCCCCGGAAGATTTGGAATTGGTCAAGGGTGCTCCCCAATTGCGTCGTACTTTCATTGACCGGGAACTGAGTCAAATGAATCCAACCTACCTCTATGACTCCAGTAATTACCAACACCTGCTCAAGCAGCGCAATACCTATTTGAAGCAGCTGCAGCGGCGAGAAGCCCATGATAAATTGTATTTGAATGTCTTAACCGAACAGTTGGTGGACTTTGCCAGTCGGATGATGGTCCAGCGTTTCCAATTCATTCAGAAATTGGAAGCCTATGCCCAGCCTATCCATGCCCAATTATCCATGGATAAGGAATGTCTGACCCTGGCCTACCAAGCCAGCCTGACTGTCGATGAGACCTCCACGGTGGACCAATTAAAAACCGAGCTCATGGACAAGTTCCAATCTATCCAAGACCGCGAAATTGAAGTGGGCTCTACTCAAATCGGTCCCCAGCGTGATGATTTAAAATTAATGATTAATGATAAAGTCGTTCAACAATACGGGTCCCAAGGCCAACAGCGGACCACGGTTTTGAGTTTGAAGTTGGCAGAAATTGAATGCATGCATGAAACCCTGGGGGAATACCCCATATTATTATTAGATGATGTCTTAAGTGAATTGGACGACCAGCGTCAAACCCATCTGCTGAAAACTATTGAAAAAAAAGTCCAAACCTTCCTGACTACAACCAGTATGGAAGGCATCCAGGCAGATAAGATTGATGATCCTGACCTCTTTACCATTAAGGCGGGTCAGGTGGAATTGAAGGAGTGAATCAAGCAAGATGGCAGAAAATCAAGCAAATAATTCCGAACACGAACAACCTCAAAACCATAACCAAAAAGATAAAAACCAGCCTAACCAGGCCAGTGAATATAATGCCAGTCAGATCCAAGTCCTAGAAGGCTTAGAAGCAGTCCGCAAGCGGCCAGGCATGTATATCGGTTCGACCGGTGCCCCTGGTCTCCACCACCTGGTTTGGGAAATCGTTGATAATTCCATTGACGAAGCCCTAGCTGGTTATGCGGACAAGATTGATATTAAAATCGAAAGTGATGGGTCCATTACCGTCATCGATAATGGGCGGGGAATTCCGGTCGATATCCAGGAAAAAACCGGCCGGCCTGCGGTGGAAACCGTCTTTACCGTCCTCCATGCCGGGGGTAAATTCGGCGGTGGCGGTTATAAGGTCTCTGGGGGCTTGCACGGTGTGGGGGCTTCCGTCGTTAACGCGCTATCAACCAAGCTCCGTGTCGAAGTCTACCGCGATGGCAAGATTTACCAGCAAGAATATAGCCGCGGACACATTGTTTCTGACCTGAAAGTGGTCGGCCAAAGCGATAAGACCGGTACCGTGGTTAATTTTGTGGCCGATCCTGAGATCTTTACCGATACCACTGACTATGATTTCCAAACCCTCAATAAACGGGTCCGGGAGCTGGCCTTCTTGAACAAGGGCTTGCATATTACCCTGGAAGACCGCCGCGAGGAAGATTCTCAGGAAGTCGCCTACCAATATGAAGGTGGGATTAAGGAATACGTCCAATACCTGAATGAAAATAAGGAAATTCTCTTTGAAGAACCGGTTTACTTGGAAGGACAAATGGATGATATTGAAGTGGAAGTCGCTTTTCAATATACGGCTGGCTACCATAGCAATTTCATGTCCTTTGCCAACAATATCCATACCTTTGAAGGTGGGACCCATGAGTCGGGGATTAAGACCGCCCTCACCCGGACCATCAACGACTATGCCCGCAGTCAGAACCTGCTCAAGGAAAAAGATGATAACTTGTCCGGGGAAGATGTCCGTGAAGGCTTAACCCTGATTGTTTCTATCCGCCACCCTAATCCTCAATTTGAAGGGCAAACCAAGATGAAACTGGGGAACTCCGAAGTGCGGACCATTACTGACCGTCTCTTTGGAGCCCATTTAGAACAATTCTTATATGAGACCCCAAACATTGCCCGGCAAATTGTCGATAAGGGGATCCTGGCTTCTAAGGCCCGGCAAGCGGCTAAGCGGGCCCGGGAAATGACCCGGAAGAAGTCTGGCTTAGAAATCTCTAACCTGCCGGGTAAACTGGCTGATTGTTCTAGCCGGGTACCTGAAGAATGCGAACTCTTCATCGTCGAAGGGAATTCTGCGGGCGGCTCAGCCAAATTAGGCCGGGACCGTCACTTCCAAGCCATCTTACCCATTCGTGGGAAGATCTTAAATGTGGAGAAGGCCTCCATGGACCGGATCCTGGCCAATGAGGAAATTCGCTCCCTCTTTACTGCTATGGGAACTGGTTGGGGCAATGATTTTGATGTGACCAAGGCCCGTTATCATAAACTGGTGATCATGACCGATGCCGACGTCGACGGGGCCCATATCCGGACCCTCTTATTAACCCTGATTTATCGCTACATGCGTCCCCTACTTGATGCGGGCTATATTTATATTGCGGTACCACCGCTTTACCAAGTCCGCCAAGGCAAGAACATTCACTATGTCAACAGTGACCAAGAACTCAATGATTACATGAAGACTCTAGCGGAACGTCCTCGTCCTAGTGTCCAACGCTATAAGGGGCTGGGGGAAATGGACGCTGAACAATTATGGGAAACCACCATGGACCCCACCCAACGGCAAATGCTGCAAGTGACCGTTGATGACGCCCAGGAAGCGGACCGGAATATCTCCATGCTGATGGGGGACTTAGTCGCACCACGGCGTGATTTTATCGAGAATAATGCGACCTATGCCACCATCGACTTATAGAAAGGAAGGTTGATAATCAATGGTTGAAGAACATAAGCAACCCGCGCCACGTGAAATATCACATGAAATGCGTAACTCCTTCCTGGATTATGCCATGTCTGTTATCGTCGCCCGGGCCCTCCCCGATGTGCGTGACGGTCTCAAACCAGTCCACCGCCGGATTCTCTATGGGATGAATGAACTCGGGGTCACCCCGGACAAACCCTATAAGAAGTCAGCCCGGATTGTTGGGGATGTTATGGGTAAGTACCACCCCCATGGGGACTCAGCAATTTATGAATCCATGGTGCGGATGGCCCAAGACTTCTCCTATCGCTACATGTTAGTGGATGGTCACGGAAACTTTGGTTCGGTCGACGGGGACCAAGCCGCTGCCATGCGTTATACCGAGGCCCGGCTCAGTAAGATCGCTTTGGAAATGGTCCGCGATATCAATAAGAAAACCGTGGACTTTATCCCTAACTATGACGGGGAAGAACGGGAACCGGAAGTTCTCCCTTCCCGCTTTCCTAACCTCTTAGTCAACGGGGCAACTGGGATCGCAGTCGGGATGACCACCAATATTCCCCCTCATAATTTAAGTGAAGTTATCCAGGCCCTCCATATTCTGATGAAGAACCCCAAGGCAACGACCCAAGACCTGATGGAAGCCATTCCTGGACCTGATTTTCCTACTGCGGGGATTGTGATTGGTAAGGCGGGGATTAAGAAGGCCTATGAAACCGGGAAAGGTCGGATTATCGTCCGCGCCCGGGCCGAAATTGACACCATGGCCAGCGGTAAGGAACGCATTATCGTTAGCGAAATTCCTTACATGGTCAACAAGGCCAAGTTAGTGGAACGAATTGCCGACTTGGCTCGTGATAAACGGATTGACGGGATTACCGCGGTCCGTGATGAAACCGGCCGTCAAGGCATGCGGATTGTGATTGAATGTCGCAAAGATGCCAGCGCCAGCGTGATCTTGAACAACCTCTTCAAGCAAACGCAAATGCAAACCAACTTTAACTTTAATATGGTGGCCATTGACCAAGGCGTGCCTCGGACCCTTAGTCTCAAACAAATCCTCAACCGTTACTTGGACCACCAAGAAGAAATTATCCGGCGCCGGTCCATCTTTGAAAAGGAAAAGGCTGAAGCCAGAGCCCATATCTTAGAAGGCTTACAGATCGCCTTAGACCACATTGATGAGATCGTTAACATCTTACGGTCATCCAAGACCGGTGACCAGGCTAAGACCATCTTTATGGACCAATATGGCCTCTCCGATAAGCAAGCCCAAGCTATCCTCGACATGCGTTTAGTTCGCTTGACCGGCTTGGAACGGGAAAAGATTGATAATGAACATCAAGACTTGATGGAAGAAATTGCCTACTTGAATGAAGTCTTAGCCAGCGAAGAAAAACGTTATGAAATTATCTACCAAGAACTCTTAGAAATTGAAAAACGCTTCGGGGACCAACGTCGGACCGAAATTCGCGTGGGTGAAATTACTAATTTAGAAGATGAAGACTTAATTGAAGAAAGCAATGTCCTCATTACTCTCTCTCGTAAGGGGTATATCAAGCGGGTGGAAGACTCTGAATACCGGACCCAAAACCGGGGCGGACGTGGCGTGAAGGGCATGGCCTTACAGGATGGCGACTATATTGATGCCATGCTGTCGACCTCGACCCACGATGTCATCCTCTGCTTTACTGACCGCGGCCGGGTCTTTCAAATTAAGGGCTATGAAATCCCTGAATACGGCCGGGCAGCCAAGGGTCTTCCCATTGTCAATCTTCTCAATCTCCAAGAAGATGAACAAGTCCGCGGGGTCATTAATGTAAACCCAAGTGACAAGGCCGCTAATAATGAAGATTACTTCTTCTTTGTCACCAAACAAGGACGGGTCAAACGGACGCCGATTGAGGAATACTTCAATATCAGAAATAACGGTCTGATTGCCATTAACCTCCGTGATGACGATGAATTAGTCGCTGTCTTACAAACCAGTGGCCAAGATAATATCATTCTCGGCTCCCGCCAGGGTTATGCGGTCTCCTTTGCTGAAGACGATGTCCGGTCTATGGGTCGGACGGCGACTGGTGTTCGTGGTATCCGCCTCGATAAGGACGACTATGTGGTTGGGGCGTCGATTTTAGGCCCTGACCAAGATGTCTTGATCGTGACCGAAAAAGGCTACGGCAAACGGACGCCTGCCGATGAGTACAGTATCAAACACCGGGGCGGTAAGGGCGTTAAGACCGTCAATATTACTGAAAAGAACGGTCCCCTAGTTGGCCTAGCTACCGTTGACTTGGATGAAGATATCATGCTGATGACTGATGAAGGCGTAGTTATCCGCTTCCATTCTGTTGACATCTCCCAAACTGGTCGGGCAACCCAAGGGGTTCGACTGATGCGCTTAGATAAATCCGCTCATGTGTCCACCATGGCCGTTGTCGATCCAGAAGATGATGAGGAATCGTTGGAAGAGGTAGAGACTGTGGAAGCTGATCCAGACCAACAAGGTCAATACGCCACTGAAACCGGGTTAAGCGATCCTAACATTGATTCAGGTGACGACCAAGATACAGCCCGTTTTAGCCAAGATCAGATCCAAGCCAAAATGCAAGACTTCTCCCAAGAACTCGTCGATGAAAATGAAGACTCAGACCTAGACTCTGACTCAGAATAAGATCCGATGAAGATTAATTAAATAACAATCACTTGGCTGAGTGATGATAAAATCTGGGGTGTTCCTAAAAGTTGTCTTTTTATCAACTTTAGGAGCACTCTTTTTTTGTCGCAACTTGTTGGAAGATAAAGGCTCAATTATAATGAATCTCAAGGGGATTGTGGCTTTTAGCAAATAATAACCGATTACTTGTTGACTTTGTTTCTTAAGTCCTTTACACTGAATTTAGTCAGATATATATGACGAAAATTAACTAATAAAGTATATTTGATGGATAATTCTGATTATTTATTTAGTGCTAGGCTAAGAATAGTATTTTCTTTTCTGTCGTCATACAATAGTGATAGATAAGTAAGCGGTTTTATCGAATGAATATTAAGGAGGGAACATTGCCCATGTTAAAAGCACGTCATTTACGTAAGACTTTTGGCGATTTAGTGGCGGTTGACGATGTTTCTTTCGATCTTGAACCAGGGAAAATCTTGGGCATGATCGGTCGAAATGGGTCAGGAAAAACCACCATTTTCCGCTTGATTTTAAACTTTTTAACTCCAGAGAATGGTGGGGAAGTCTTATGGAACGACCAACCCATGAGTGACCAGGTCTATGAGACCATTGGTTACCTACCCGAGGAACGGGGGCTCTATGAGAAAATGACCATTGAGCAACAGATCCTGTACTTTGCCCAATTGCGGGGTATGGAGAAGCAGGAAGTCCTTGACCGTATTGATGAGTGGATGGACCGCTTCGAGGTCAAAGGAAAACGGACGGATAAGATTAATAGCCTGTCTAAGGGGAACCAACAAAAGGTGCAACTGATTGCGACTTTGATCCATGAACCGGCCTTTATTATCCTGGACGAACCCTTTTCCGGTTTAGACCCAGTCAACGCTGATCTCTTGAAACAAGGGATTCTATACCTACGTGATAAGGGGTCATCAATTATTTTCTCCAGTCACAATATGAATAATGTTGAAGCGATTTGCGATGATATGCTAATGATCCATGACGGCGAGCAAGTCCTCTATGGCAAGATTCGGGAAATCCGGGAAAGCTTCGGCCGGACCCGCATTGAAGTGGAAGCGCCGGATTGGACCAAGGACCAGTTACAAGCCTTGGAAGGGGTCGACCATGTGGGGGTTAAGGAAGATAACTACTACCGCCTCTACCTGACTGATGAGTCTTACGGACCAGCTATTTTCCAAACGCTGACCCATGGCAATTACATCCGCCACTTCAGCCAACAACCACCAACACTGGAAGAAATTTTCAAAATGAAAGCAGGTGGACACAATGAGTAAATTATGGGTCGTTATTCGTCAAGTTTATCGTAAGAATGTCAAATCAGGATCCTTTATCTTTATGGTCCTCTCCCCCCTTATCTTTATCGGGATTATCGCTGCAGTAGCCTACTTTGTTTCCCAGAGTGAGACGAGTTCACCGGACCAAATTGCGGTTGTTGATGCCGACCCTGGGATGGTCGAAGTCCTCAAGACCATGGATAATCATAACGTGGACTTCAACTTTGACCAAAATCAAGACCAAGCCCGTCAAGCCCTGGCTGATGGCGACGTCGATGGTATGCTGAAATTGAACCAGGAAAATGGCCAGCTCAAAGCGACTTATTACGGGAAGAGCAATCTAAGGCAAAATGCCAAGGTGAACCTGCAACAGGCCCTGAGCCAGTACCAAATGATGGTCAATGCCCAGGAAGCTGGGATTAGTCCTGACCAACTCCAAAGTCTGATGACAGCTCAAGTGCCGATTGAAGAAGTCTCAATTGATGTCAAAGAGGACGGCAGCGTTGCTGAAGAAAACAAGGATGCTATGAATGAGATGGGACGCAATGGAGTCGCTTCTATTGCTGCCTTTATCATCTTCTACTTCCTGATGTTCTTTATTAATATCATCATCCAAGAAGTGGCAGCGGAAAAAGGCTCACGGATTATGGAAATCATTCTCTCTAGTATTCCTGCTAAGACTCATTTCTACGGCAAACTCTTGGGAGTGGTACTAATGATCCTGACCCAAGTTGGGATCTATGTCCTTCTCTTTATCCTGTGGCGGATCCTATCCACCCAATTTGGCATTCTTAGTCTACCGGAGGAAATTACCCAGGCCTTTGATATCAAAGCCTTCCTCTCTAATAACTTGACCATGTTACTGATCAGCGGACTCCTCGCTTTGATGGGGATTGTGACTTATATCGCCTTGGCTGCTTTCCTAGGCTCCTTGGTGACCAAGACCGAAGATGCTCAAAAGGTGTCTCAACCTGTGATCTGGTTAGGTTTGATCGGTTTCTATATTGGGATCTTTGGCCAACAGGCTGGAACTGATACCGCCTTCTACCGGATCTCCTCCCAGATTCCTTTCTTTACGCCTTTCGTGATGCCTTTCCGCTTAGCGGATCACTCAGTGGAATGGCCGGGAGTAATTATGGCCATTGTGGTTTCTCTAATAACCATGGTACTGATCTTTATCTTTGCTACCACCCTCTACAAGAGCAATGTCTTGGCTTACAGTGATAAGGGACCTTGGGATACCTTCAAGCAATCCATTTCTCTCTGGAAGAGCGAACGCCAAGTCAATACTAAATAATCAAGCGCTCAAAACGTAAACAAAAAACCATGTAGGTAAAAAACTTACATGGTTTTTCTATTTTATCGGGTAATTTTGCTGCCAAAGGGTTACACTATAGTAGATTAAAAACAATGAGGGAGGATTATGATGCAAATTAGACCGGTGAGAAGAGAGGATAGTCAGGCTCTGGCGGATATATACCGCTATTATGTGGAGGAGACTACTTTTACCTTTGAAGAAGTTCCTCCCACTAGTGAGGAAATGGCTGAACGAATTCATTCAATCGTCCAAGATTTTCCCTACTATGTTGCTTGTAATGACCAAGGGCAGGTCTTGGCATATGCCTATGCCCATCCCTTCCATGAGCGTTCTGCCTACCGCTATAGCGCCGAGATCTCCATCTACAGCCAAGTCAATAAAAGTGAGAAAGGACTCGGCACTGCCCTCTATCAGACGGTGGAGCGGGATTTGAAGGTTCAAGGGATAAAAACCATCCTGGCTCTAGTAACTGCGGATAACCAGGTCAGTATCAACTTCCACCAAAAAAATGGTTACCAATTAGTGGGTCACTTGCACCAGGTCGGTTATAAATTTGATCAATGGTTAGATACGGTTTACTTAGAAAAACATATTTAATATACAAAAAGGAGAAGCTTTATGGCCTCTCCTTTTTTGTTGCACTTGGTGTGACTGTCGCACTCTATTCAAACGTGCTCGGTGACAAAAGTGAACTCCACTTCAGAAATATTTGTCAATCCTTTTCAAGGATTGACAAATATTTCTTCCAGTGTTTCACTTTTTTACGTCACCTCGCACTCTATATTATGCAGGCGATGGGATTTGAACCCACACTTCAAAGAAACTGCCGCCTGAAGACAGCGCGTCTGCCGTTCCGCCACGCCTGCGCGATGTTACTATTGTATGCCTAAACTTGGGTAAATGTAAAGGAAAAAATCAAGGGTGCTGATAAAAGATAACATATTGCCAGTTTTTAAGCTTAAGTCCCCTATTAAAAAACCGCTTGAGAAGCTTTTTAAAGGCCTTCTCAAGCGTTTGAAGTAGAGATATTAGTACTTGTTCCAATTGCCGGCGATATCGTCCTTTAAGGGGCTATTGAGCATGGCAATGAGTTTTAAGCGGGCGTGTTGGCCGTTGAGGTAGCCTTGGTCTAAGATGACGCCGACCTTTTCTAATTGAATCGCGGCACCCTTGCTGGCATAAACCTTATGGACCCCACCGCGGTTGGCTTTAGCCACTAAAACGACCGGAATCCCTGCTTGGATGACTTGGGCGAGGATGTCTTGGAGGGCGGGGGGTAAGGACCCTACTCCAAAACCTTCTAAGACAAAGCCCTCAGCTCCAGCTTCAACTAAGGCAGTAATCATCTTAGGATTAAAGTCCAAGCTGGCTTTGACCAGGTAGACATTGGGGCTGAAGCTTTGCTCTAAGTGGACCGGGAATTTATCAACTGGATGATAGTCGCGGAAATAGTGGACCCGGCCCCCATAGGTCACGCCTAAAGGTCCAGCATTGACTGATTCAAAGGCATGGAGGCCGATACTATTGTTCTTCACCACATCATTCACGGTAAAGATACATTGGTTAAAGACCAGGAGGGTCCCCTTGCCGGCGCTATCGTCACTGGCAGCGGTCAAGACGGCATCACGGATATTGGAAAAGCCATCATAACCCAAGTCTTGGCTGGATAACTGACTACCGGTAAAGACGACAGGAACGGGGGTATCCAGGAGCAGGTCGACAAAATAAGAGGTCTCCTCCATGGTATCGGTCCCGTGGGTGAGAACAATTCCTTGGGCGCCCTGGTCGATTTCCGCTTCAATGGCTTGGGCAATATCGGCCATATCGGCTAAGCTCATTTCGTTAGAAGGGATACTTTTGACTTCTTTAATCCTGAGGTCAACGGCTAAGTTTGACAGGTCCATATCCTTCAACAGCTCAGCTCCGGTTAAGAAACCTGACTGTAAGCCCCCAGCTTGGGTATGGACACTGGTAATGGTCCCGCCTAAATTAATTAACACAATACGTTTATTTGACATCTGCTGCCTCCTTTTTTACTTGCTATTAGTCGTCACCATGGTCTAGAAAGGCCCATAGCCAATCATTTGGGCAATAGTAATTAAGGCCATGCTGGCAAGGAAAAGAATCCCTAAGAGCGGCAGGAAGAACTTGACCCAGTCGCCCCACTCAATCTTGGCATTAGCAATGGTGGCCATAAAGTAACCCGAAGTCGGATAGAAAACATTGGTTAAGCCATCCCCTAGGGTGTAGGCTAGGACAGCCACTTGTTGGTTGAGTCCCACCATCCGCGCTAGGGGTGAGATGATCGGCATCGCCACAATAGCCTTACCTGACCCCGAGGTGACGAAGAAGTTGAATAAAGTGATAAAGAGAAAAATAGCTAAGGCAGACAGATAAACCGGGAGTCCTTGGAGTAAATTACCAAATTGGTGGACTACGGTATCCAATATTTTCGCCTCGTTCATCAAGACTGAAACCCCATTGGCTACCGCAATTAAGATGGCACCCGATAGGACACTGGAACAGCCTTCCATAAAGGCCTGGATCAAGTCATTGGTTGGCATGCGGTCAATCAGGGCGCTGATAACGGCAATCATGACAAAGAGTCCGGCCATTTCAATCATGCCCCAACCATTAACCAGGACATTGTAAATCATATAAGCAAAGAGCAGGATCAAAACGATACCGATCACTTTTTGCTGGCCAGTGAGGCGGACAGCTTGGTTATTTTGGCCAATCTTTTGCTCTTGGGACTCGATTAAGCCCTCTTGGTAGGCTTCTTTGAGGACGATTTCAGGGTCGCGTTGGATTTTCTTGGCATATCTCATGAGATAGAGACTAGAAATCATATAGAAAACAATAAAGACCATCACCCGGTAGCCCATTCCAGAGAACATAGGGAGACCGGCAATTTGGTGGGAAATCCCCACGGTAAAGGGATTGGTAAAACCGGAGGAGAAGCCCACGCAGGTAGTGGAAATGAGGACCACACCCGCTGCCGTTAATTTATCAAAGCCTAGGCTTAAAATCAGGGGCATGATAATGGGTAAGTAAACTAAACTTAACTCCGCTGTCCCGATAAAAGCTGCAATCAAGGCAAAGAAAAACATCAAAATCGGAATCACCAGGACCCCGTTATGGGAAAAGCGGGCTGAAAGATTGGTGACCATGCCATCAATGAGTCCGGTTTTCTTTAAGACTTCCACGGTACCAGCAATAATCAAGGTAAAGGCAATCACGCTGGCACTCTTAGTGAAGCCCTTAGGAATGGCATTCCAAAAGTCAGTAAAGCTGGTCGGGTTGCTAGGGACATAGTTAAATTGCTCGGGATTAGCCACTTCTTGTCCTGATGGTAGGGTCATGGTAGCAAACTCTCCGGCGGGAATGATGTAGGTCAGTCCGGCAATAACACCTAATAAGATAAATAAAACCACTAGGGAATTGGGCATTTTAAAGCGGCGTAAACGTGATTTAGCCATGGGATTCCTCCTTCTCTTGCTGTCCAAAATGCATTAATAAGTGGGTATAGGTCTCCACCATGGTCACTAAGACGGATTCTTCAAAGTCAAATTGAGAATTGTGGTGGCCGTTTACCTTGGCTAATTGGCTACCAAAGAGGAAGAAGCAGGCCTTCCCTCCCAGTTCAGCCACCCGGTTCATAAAGAAGACCACATCTTCTGAGGCTCCAAAATGAAAGCCAATGGAATTATTAACATCCGCCTGGTTCAGGACTTCATGGAGTTCTTGGTAGAAGGCTTGGTCGCGGTGGTTTAAGGCCGGCGCTTCCCCCACTTGTTGGAGTTGATACTTGCATTGGTATTGCATGGCTGCCCCTGCGACCACCTCTTTTACCCGCTTGTTTAAATGGTCATTGATGGCTGATGAGGAGCCTCGGGTTTCCATTTCTAAGCGGCAGGCATTGGCAATGATATTTCGCCCAGCCCCGCCTTGAATCTTGCCGACATTGACTCTGGCCGCCCCAGTAGAATATTGGGGCAGGGTTTCCAGGTTTAATAAGGCGGAAGCAGCAGCCAGAATGGCATTATGACCCTTTTCTGGGCTGGCACCCGCATGGGCAGATAAACCAGAAAACTGGATGTCTGTTTTCGTAGTAGCGAGAAAACCATCCGTACCAATAGTCACGCTATCGGCAGGAGCTCCCATGCCGATATGCCCGGAAAGGAAGTAATCATAACCATCCACCAGGCCAGTATTGACCATGGACTTGCCCCCCTTGACCCCTTCTTCAGCTGGCTGGAAGATCAACAAATATTTTCCGGTTAACTGGTCTTGGTGGTCTTTTAGCCATTTTGCCAAATAAAGTCCGACGGTAATATGACCATCATGGCCGCAAGCATGCATGTAGCCCTTACGTTTAGAAGCAAAGCCGTAGCGATTAGGCAGATGGTTCTTACTCTTACTTTCCTTAATGGCTAAACCGTCAATATCAAAGCGCATGGCAATACTTGGTCCGGGTCGCTTTGTATCTAATTCGCAGACAGCGCCGGTATAACCGGCTAGAATGTCTTGAATATCAAAATCGACTTCTTGATTAATTGTGGCAGCGTAGGCCTGGGCCAGGTCTTTTTTGGGTTGTCCCATCATACAATCCGGATTGTGGATGGACTTGCCGTACTTGACCTCATAGCCCAGCGCTTTTAAGTGGCTGATGATACTGATACTGGTTTGGTATTCCATCCAAGCCGGCTCAGGAAAACGGTGGTAATGCCGGCGCATGGTGGATAGCTCTTGGGCCAATGTCATTTCTGACATAGTGATTCCTCCCTCGTCTTTCTTTTTTTATCTATTTATTATAGCATAGCGCATTTACTAATTCCCTCTAATAGCAGGGATGTTTTGACTAGTCAGATCATTTTGAGTCGTGAGATTTTTGATCGGCATCTTTTGGAAATAACTGTTAGAATAGACTTAGGTAGCGACATTCAGTAGCCTCGACAAAAAATCACCGAATTCAAGATTTTATCCTTGTTATTCCTAGTGGTTTTTGCTATGATTAAAAACTGTGAGTATGAAAATTACTCTCCTTGTTCTTAATTGAATTAAGAACCTTATAGACCAAAAGGAGGTGCGAACTGATGAGTGAAAATGTAACAAAATATGAAGTGTTATACATTATCCGTCCAAACATTGACAGTGAAGCTAAAGAGGCTTTAGTGAAACGTTTTGACGATATCCTAACTTCAAACGGCACAACAATCACTAAATCAGAAGATTGGCAAAAATTGCGTTTCGCATATGAAATCAATGATTTCCGTGAAGGTGTTTACCACTTGATCGAATGCGAAGCTGAAGACGCAGCCGGAATTGATGAATTCAACCGTCTTGCCAAGATTAATGACGACATTTTACGTCATATGATTACAAAAGTTGAAGCTTAGTGATAAGAAGTAAGTCTTAAGAGAGGGGTCATTGTATGATTAATAATGTCGTCTTAGTCGGCCGATTAACTCGGGAAGTTGATCTACGTTATACCCAAAGTGGAACTGCAGTAGCCAACTTTACTGTAGCTTGTGACCGTAACTACCGCAATGCCCAAGGTGAAACTCAAACGGATTTCATCAATTGTGTGATGTGGCGTAAAGCTGCTGAAAACTTTGCTAAATTTACACGAAAAGGTTCTTTGGTAGGGATTGAAGGCAATATTCAAACCCGTAACTACGAAAACCAACAAGGCCAACGTGTTTATGTGACCGAAGTCTTAGCGAATAACTTTAGCTTACTGGAACCTAAGAGTGTCACTGAACAACGCCCACAAGCCAGTGACAATGGCAATAACTTTGCCAACCCAGGCAATAATTTTGCTAATGACTCTTTTGGCTCTAATCAAAGCTTTGGCGGCTATAATAATCAACAAGATTCCCCTTCAATGAATGATAACAGCTTTGGTGGATCCAATGACCCATTTGCTGGTGGAAACAATAATCCTTTCCCATCAAATGATAATGACGGATCGATCAATATCGCTGATGATGATCTTCCATTCTAGTGGAATGGACAAAGGAGGATAATGAACATGGCACAAAATCGTCGCCGTGGTGGACGCAGACGTAGAAAAGTATGTTTCTTCTGCGCTAACCATATGGACTTTATTGATTATAAAGATACCGATTTGCTAAGTCGTTACGTTTCTGACAAGGGTAAAATCTTACCACGTCGCGTAACTGGTACCTGTGCTAAACACCAACGTACCTTAACTTCAGCAATCAAGCGTGCACGGATTATGGCCCTCTTGCCATTTACCGTTGCTGAATAATAAAATTTTAAAGGAGGCTGTGATAATCATCGCAGTCTTTTTTGTACTCTTTTCTGCTGAGCGGACGAAAGTTGCCCAAGCATGACTCTAATGCAGAAATAACTTATCAACACGTGGACAAAAAATAAAGATAATTTGTCTATTATAATTGACAAAATAAAAACATTCGATTATACTGTCGTATATTACTGACAGCGCTGTGAAATTGGTGAGGTGGATGATGAATCGCTTAAAATATTACCGCACACGGGCGGGATTATCGCAAAAATCTCTAGCTGAAGAGATCGGCGTGGCTCGTCAAACCGTAAATATGATTGAAAATGACCGTTATAACCCAAGTCTCGAGCTCTGCATTGCCTTAGCCAAAGCCTTAGATACTGACTTAAATGCTTTATTTTGGGAGAAAGATGATGATGATAAAGAAGAATAGCCTCTATATTCGTTTCTTGAAATTCTTTTATGGCGTCGAAGAGATGGATGAATACCGTCTTAGCCAATGTGAACGTATGGGGAACAAGAGTTTCATTTTTCTATGGTTTTGGGAAGCCATTTTATTCCTAATCGCCCTCTTTTTCTCAGCAGACCAGTCATTACTAGCCTTTAACTTCATGTTATGGGGATCATTTTTGGGGATAGCACTGACTATAGTCTATATTCTGATCTTTTCAATGAAATTAGGTATTATGGTAAAGGAAATTGATGCCTCTGACTACACGGCCAATAAAAAGCGGATACGGAAGAAAGTCACAAAGAGTTCCCTTATCTATGGGGTCATTCTTTTTCTTTTTCAGAGTTTAGGACAAAAGGTAAAAGAAGGTACCTTTCATTTTGGCATAAGAGAATGTGTTTTTCTTTTAGTAGCAATGGTCACATTTTACCTGATCATGTATTATATGAATATGCGCTTATTAAAGAAATACGAAGATTCTTAATCTGTAAATTGTCTCCCTGTGGATAAATGAAAAGTGGATAAATTATATAGGTCTAGCTTGTGAGCTAGCCCTTTTTTGTGGATAAGTGTTTCACGTGGAACAAAAAAACACAGTAGATTTTCACTTGTGGATAAATCTGTTAATAAAACGAATGTTCTAGCTTGAAACCTTGCTACTAAGGCCTTTGTCATTGTGGATAAGTGTTCGGCTTATAAGTGTTCTGCTAGGAATAAAACTATTTTCGATGGTCTTATCCACAAGTGGATATCATTTACTCACAGTGGATAGAGTTCAGAGTATTTTAATTATTAAGCTTGTGGATAAGCTATAAGATTGACTCAAAGGAAATCCGTCTAAGTTGAAACCTATTACCTATTTCATTCATCATTCATCGTCTAGTCTATGGCTAGGTGTATGTAATGGTTATTTCTGGATTGGGACTTCTTTATAACTTGACTATAATCTTTTTAGCTATTGTTTTGCTTATTTGTAGAGAACTTTCTTTATTACTTAGTAAATAAGAGATGATTAATTGAGTACAAGGTGTGCTGTTGTTTTATTAATAATATTAGCTGGGGTTTTATTGGGTTATTAGCTTTATATACTACTTACTCTTTTTCATTTAAGATAAACCTGTAAACTACTAAGTTAAATAAATATAGATAGAGCTATTGGCTATGGAATACCTTCTTCTTTTTTTGAGTTAATGACTTTATTAATATTTTGATTAAGCTAGTAGTACATTATAAGGAAAGCATTTAAATGAAAATTTATTTCCAGAATAAGTCGTAGTTTAGTTAATAAGGATACCTCTGCCTAACTACTAACT
Organism: Aerococcus tenax; assembly: GCF_003286645.3. NCBI lineage: Bacteria > Bacillati > Bacillota > Bacilli > Lactobacillales > Aerococcaceae > Aerococcus > Aerococcus tenax. The sequence goes on from NZ_CP127382.2 coordinate 21,385, forward strand.
GACTTATGTTTCACGTGAAACATCTCTACTTTGAATGCTTCTTTGTAATTTAGAGTATAGTCCTTCCTTGTCTTGCTCTTGTTTAATTATATAAATTCTTTCTTATCCTAAGGCTATTATCATCTTGCTTGTTGTTTTTCTTTTTGAGGGTGGGTGGATCAATTTGATTTTACTTTATTTCTGTCTTACGACTTTAACCATTTGGATGCCTTTTGTAAGAACGCTTATCCCTCCCCCAATAACCTCTATTCTTACTAGATAGGTATATCAGACTGCTATAAGGATTGAATAGGCCTATATAAATAATCCAATATAATTCAATATCTATTTATTTTACAGAGTTGTTCCACGTGAAACATGTAATTTCTCTGTTTAACAGTTTTATAATTTTCATATATAAATGTTTCACGTGGAACATCATACAGTTATTTGAGAGATTGTTTACTTTATATAGTGGCTTGATTTTAAAGGAGCTAATAACTATAAAATAAAGAGGCATATTTTTAGTGTTAAGTTTAACCATTTGGTGCTTAGCTTATTGCATCATTATAGTTCTTGTTATACAGACTTGTTATGTTTAGTGTTGGGAAATTAAGCTATGGAACAGTTAAAAAAAGTGTGAAACAAGGCATAAACAGATTGTAAATTAAATAAACCCTTTTAAAAGTCCTATTGTTTCACGTGAAACAATGAATATAAATGAGCCTGGGACAAAAGTCCCAGGTTCTTTTTAAAACACGAACTATCTATTCAAAACGTGCTCCAAAAGTCAGCCCTGACGTCCACTTCACGAACTATGTGCGATAGTTTTGCAACTATCTACCACATAGTTCGTTCGCTCCAGTGGTTCAGAGCTCTTTTGACTTTTGTCACACTCTCAATATGAGCAAAGGTTTACAAGATTTTTTAGTAAAAGTAAGTTATGAAGCTCATATACTTATATACGTACGCTCGATCCATTTGTTAGTTAAAGCTAAGTAATCGTCTATTTTTAGAATGTTTCACGTGAAACATTCCATTATGTAGCAATTTTTCTCCTACATACGACGAATATTAATAGCTAATTAATCTAATCCATTCTAAAGGAGAGGCACTATACTGATAAATTACTATCTATTAACTAACCTATATAAAGAATAGAAAGCAAAAAGATTTCTGTATATTTACATTGCTATTGCTCTTAGTACTAGGTTATTCGTATAAGGCTTTATAAATTAATTATATGATTAGTAATTAGTAGCTTTGGTTGCATTTATAACTAGTCTGTACTTCTGATAAGGATAATTGTTTAGTCTCCTTTCTTGATTAAGGTAAATAACTTATAGTATCTACTAATTTGCTTATGGATAAGACCTATGTAAGGAGATTAGATTATTGATAGGTCTTTTAAGACTTAAGGTTAAAGTCTTCCTAGCTTTATACAATTGTAGTGATAAGTTTCAGCTACTAGTCTTATATAGAAATAGGTGTCTGAATTCCCTATTTAGATATCGCTTTTAATTTATATTTGCAAATTCAGAAATAAGAAAGTATGTTTCACGTGAAACATTTCTGTAAAATCAAGATATTCCTTTATAGGCAGGGCTCCTTTTATATCTTCTTATATAAAATAGAAGATATTTCTACCGTTCAGGTTTAATAACTTGTATTGATTATTAAATCTAGGCTTGAACTCTTAAAACTTACCTTATTCCGATGACAGCTTTTTAAATGAAACTAATGCTTCTTCCCCCACCGATCCCTACAGCCTCATATAGCCCAAGAATAGGAAATCTTTAGAATTTATTAAAAATATGGTAAAATAGAGGATGTATGTATACTTTTATCGTTAACTACAAAGGAGAAAAATATGAAAGATAATAAACATAGTGGACGTCTGTCCAATATCTTAAATCAATCCAATATTTTTGTGCCTTTGGTTATTGCTGCCATCTTAGTTTTCCTAGCGGTAGGGATGTTAATGCATAACAATCCCTTAATTGCCATGATTTCATTTCTTTTGGTTATTTTTGCTATTATTCTAGTTTATGTGGCGTTCAGGTTGATTGAACAGGAACTGAATAAGCAGGTTTATGATCTCACTGATGATATTCAAACCATTGAAAATGAAATTCTTTTACAGATCCCCCTAGGAATTATTTTGTTTGAAGAGGATGACACCATACGTTGGATGAATCCCTATATGCAAAATTACTTTAATAGTAGTGATACTTTAGGCAATAAGATTGATGACGTGGATAGCGTTTTATCCGATATCTACCACCAATTAAAAGAAACGGATGAAGATGATGTCACAGGCCACCCAATTTCCTGGGATGACCACTACCTCTCTGTGGGACTTTTGGAAGACCAAAATGCCATGTATATGCTAGATATCACTGAGTATGGTCGTATTGCAGATGTGGCTGACAAGAACCGTCTAGTCATTGCCAACATCTTAATTGACAACTATGACGAAACCATCGCTTCCTATTCCGACCGGCGGAAATCCACAGTGGATAACTTTATGACTAAGCAATTATTCGCTTGGGCTAAGAAGTTTGGTTCTTTTATCAAGCGTTTGGATGATGACCGTTTCCTCTTAGTCACTACTTATGGGGAATTGATGGAAATGGAAGAAGATCGCTTTTCAGTCATCGATACCATTCGCGAGACGACCTCTAAGGGAAACTTCCCCTTGACCATTTCCATGGGGATTTCTTACCAAGAGGAGGATGACGAAGCCCCAGATATTGGTAAAATTAACGAAATTGCCCAATCTAACTTGGATTTAGCCCTCAGTCGTGGGGGAGACCAAGTGGTGATTAAGATTGAAAGCGAAAAAGCGCGTTACTATGGTGGGAAAACCAACCCCATGGTAAAGAGAACACATGTTCGCTCTCGCCAAATCGCAACCACCATTGCTCAAATGATGCAACAAAACGAATCCATCTTTGTTATGGGTCACGATTATCCGGATATGGATGCCATCGGGGCCTGCATTGGGATTCGACGCATTGCCGAGATGAATGATCGCAAGTGTCATATTATTATCGATGAATCGCGGATTAATTCTGATATTGAGAAGTTACTGGTGGAATTGCGTAAGGACGAGGTCATTAATGAAGCGATCATTAGTCCCCAAGAGGCTGAAGAGCTGATTGAACACAATTCCTTACTCTTTATCGTTGATGTTCACCGGCCTTCGATTACTACCGCACCGAAGTTGATTGATATGGTGAATGGGGTTGTGGTTATCGACCACCATCGTAAAGGGGAAGAATATCCTGAGAATGTCCTCCTAGAGTATATTGAACCCTATGCCTCATCAACCTGTGAGCTGATTACCGAGTTCTTTGAATATCAAAATGCTTCCTCTAAATCCATTAACCGGATTGAAGCAACGACTATGTTAGCTGGGATTATTATTGACTCCAGAAACTTTACCCTAAGAACGGGATCACGGACCTTTGACGCCGCTTCTTACTTAAAATCCTGTGGGGCCGATTCAATCCTGATTCAAGAGTTCCTCAAGGAGGACTTATCCGAATACATTAAACGGAATGAATTGATTGAAAGTGTCGACATCATGCCACCTTACTATGGGATCGCTGCGGGGGATGATGACACGGTCTATTCCACAGTGACTGCAGCTCAAGCTGCTGACTCCTTACTATCCATGAATGGCATTGTGGCTTCCTTCGTGGTCTTCTTAAGGGAAGACAAGCGGGTAGGAATCTCTGCTCGTAGTATGGGGAACGTCAATGTTCAAACCGTTATGGAAGAACTTGGTGGTGGTGGTCACTTGTCTAATGCCGCTACCCAAATTTCTGATGTTAGTGTCAGCCAAGCCCGTGAGCTTTTAGTTGATGCGATTAAGAAACAAAGTGAGGAAGACTAGGCAGGGAGACTGTCAAAAAAGCAGAGTTTTAACTTTTATTATATAGGAAGGAAGATAATCAACATGGGACAGTCTGGCTCTTGTTGATTATTTTCTTTATCAGGAAAGTAGGTAATTATGAAAGAGAATATTATCCAAGTCGACCATTTAAATATTGCTAGTGACCAAGGGGCTATTATTAAGGACTTATCCTTTTCCATTGCAGCGGGTGAATTCGTCGGGATCAAAGGGCCTTCCGGTTCAGGAAAGAGTACCTTATTGAAATACTTGGCCCAATTATATGACCCGGCTTTACAAGTTTCCGGCACCTACCAACTAAATGGCCAAGCGATCGAGGATTACCCACCAACCACTATTCGTAAACAAGTTTCCTACTGTTTCCAATCGCCACAATTATTTGGTCATACCGTCAGGGAAAACCTGGCTTTTCCTTTTGAAATTCGTGGGGAGGATTTTGATGAAGACTTAGCCAAGCGCGGCTTAGAAGCTATGGCCTTGGATACGCAATTTATCGATAAGGAAATTGACACCTTATCAGGCGGGGAGAAGCAACGGGTGGCTTTAATTCGGAACCTCTTTTTTGAACCCAAGGTGCTCTTATTAGATGAGATTACCAGTGCCCTGGATGCCAAGTCCCGTGACCTGGTCTGGTCCTGGCTAAAAGATTATCGCGCTAAACACCAGGTAACCTACTTGATGGTTTCTCACATTGATTCCGAACATGAGATGACCGACCGAACGCTGACCTTATCAGCTACGGAAAAAGCGCCAGCTGATGAAGATGAATCAGCCAGCCAAGCAAACCTAGGGGGTGAAGTGGGTGAATAGTATGCTCCAAGCTAACCCCCTTTCCCTAGTTCTCAGTGCGGGTCTGGTGGTGATTAGCCTCTACATTTCCTACCGCCAACGCTTAGACTTAGAGAGCGAACTGGTCACTTCCGCTTTTCGAGTGGTCCTGCAGCTCTATCTGGTGGGTTTAGTCCTTTCCTTTATTTTTGATATCAACCACCCCCTCCTGACCGCCACTTTAATTGGTCTGATTATTATTAATGCGGCCTTTCACGCGGCCAAACGGGGACAGGGGATTGACCATGTTTTTTGGATCTCGCTCTTAGCCATTAGCTTTACGGTAGTCGGGACGCTTTCCTTACTAGTCCTAGCTGGGGCCCTGGCTTTTACGCCTTCTCAGGTGATTGCCTTAGGAGGAACCATTGCTGGGAATTCCATGACGGCTCTGGGTCTAGCCTATGGGCATTTACTGACTACTTTCGACCAAGATAGCCAAAAAATCCAAGAACGCTTAGCCTTAGGAGCCAATCCCAAGCAGGCGTCCATGGGAATAATCCGCCAAGCCATGCAAAAGGGGATGCGGCCAACCTTGGACAAAGCCTATGCGGTGGGGATTGTGACCTTTCCGGGGACTATGAATGGTTTGCTCTTTGCTGGGGTAGAACCTAAGACTGCCATTATGTACCAGATGATGATTATGTTCACCCATATCTCAACGGCAACCATCGCTTCTTACGTGGCCACCCACTTTGCTTATCAGAGTTTCTTTGATGGCCGGCAACGCTTAAAATTAAGCGGCCATAGCCAGGATTAGGAGGAGGAATAGCATGGAAAATGTAAGCATGACCCCAATAGCCCTAGCCTTTTCTTTTTCTTTAGTATTGATTAGTTTAGCGATTTCTTATTTTAACCAATTGAAGTTAGAGAAGGCGATCTTGACGGCGGGGATCAGAATTGTTATCCAATTGTCGATTGCAGCATTGATTTTTCAATTTATTTTTACTAAGGATAATTTTTATTTATCTGCCCTCTTATTACTGGTGATGTTAGTGATCGCGGCTTGGAACGCCTCTAAGCGCGGTGGGCAGATCAAGGGGCGCTTTTGGATTGCTCTGGTGACCCTGATGGTGACAGAAGGGGTGACGCTCTTTGTCTTCGTGGGTTCAGGCGCAGTACAGTGGGCTCCCTCTCAAGTGATTCCAATTTCGGGGATGATTATTGGCAATGCCATGAATGCGGTAGGTTTGGTCTATTCGGACTTGTTGACCTATTTTAGTGACCAGTCGCAGGCCATCTTGGAACGTTTGGCATTGGGTGCAAGTCCCCGGCAAGCTTCCCAGGGATTGATCCGGCAAACCATTGCTGATGGAATGATTCCGACCATTGATGGCGCCAAGACCACGGGGATTGTTACTTTGCCCGGCATGATGATGGGACTGCTCTTTGCGGGCGTTGACCCCATGACAGCGGTCCTCTATCAGAGTATTGTCATGTTCATGACCCTATCGACTGCGGCGATTACCACTTTTGTGTCTTCCTTATTAACTTATCGCAAGTTCTTTACCGACCGCGAGCTCTTGATTCGCCGGCATTCCTCCGATAAGTAAGTGGAAAACAAGGCCAAAGCTTGAGCTCTGGTCAATTCTTTATTAGAATAAGATTATGTTTATTCGTGAACAGGCCCAATACTCAAAGCCTGTTAGCTATGAGACAAAGAAAATTACACAAGGAGGCTTAACAATGAAAGTCATTTTTCTACAAGATGTGAAAGGCCAAGGTAAAAAAGGCGAAATCAAAGAGGTAAATACCGGCTATGCGCAAAACTTCCTCTTCAAGAAAGGTTTAGCCAAGGAAGCCACCAAGTCAGCCGTTTCTGCCTTAGAAGGAAAGAAGAAAGCCCAAGCTAAGGAAGCTGCTGAAGAACTCGCAGAAGCTAAGGAATTGAAGAAAAAATTGGAAGATGAAGACACCATCGTGGAAGTCAAAGCCAAGGGTGGCGAAGATGGCCGTCTCTTCGGTTCGGTGACCTCTAAGCAAATCGCCCAGGCCTTGAAGAAACAATATGATATCAAGGTCGATAAGCGTAAAATTGACCTGCCTGAACCGATCCGGGCTTTCGGTTACCGGAATGTTCCGGTTAAATTGCATACGGATGTGGAAGCGACTATCCGTGTCCACATTGTTGAAGAATAATTAGCCGCCGTCTTTGAGAGCCAGGACCGGGGGATTTCACCCGACTGGCTCTTTTTCTTGTCTTTTTGACAGAGAAGGATTAGTATATGGTATTCGCAAAAGTTCATGTATAATAGTAGGGATCGGATGAGAAAGGATGGTCTGAAGCGATGGCAGATGAAAATTTAATCGAGCGCATTCCGCCCCAAAGTATTGAAGCGGAACAGGCAGTCTTAGGGTCGGTGTTCTTGGATCCTGAGGTTTTTCCTGCTGTCAATGAATATATCGAGCCCCAAGACTTCTATAAACGAGCCCACCAACTCATCTTTGAAAGCATGCGGCAGCTGAACGAAGACCAAGAGGGAATTGACGTGATTACGGTTCAGGATAGCCTCTTAAGTCAAGGTATGCTGGACAATGTTGGTGGGGCAGACTACCTCTTCGAACTGGCAACCAATACCCCAACCGCCGCCCACGCGGAATACTATGCCCAGATCGTGGAACAAAAATCGATCTTACGGAAATTAATCCATGCCTCCAATGAAATCTCAAGGGAGAGTTACGAAGAGCAATCGGATGTCATGGACATCTTGGACCATGCCGAACGCTCGATTTTAGATGTTTCTCAGAGCCGAAACCGCAGTGGTTTTGTCCATATTGGTAAGGTCTTGAACCAGTCCTTGGATACTATTGAAGAATTATCCAAGAATAAGAAGTCAATTACGGGGCTAGCCACCGGTTATCCCGATTTAGACCGCATGACGGCGGGGCTCCATGAAGACGAATTGATCATTATCGCCGCCCGCCCTGGGGTAGGGAAGACGGCTTTCGCCTTAAATATCGCTCAAAATGTTGCCACTAAACAAGGCGCAGTGGTAGCTCTCTTCTCCCTGGAAATGGGGGCTGAATCTCTGGTTAACCGGATGTTATGTGCCGAGGGCAGTATTGATGCGGGTCGCTTGCGGACGGGGCAATTGCTGGAACAAGAGTGGTCTGATTTAATTGTGGCCATGGGGGCCCTGGGGTCTTCGGAAATTTATATTGATGATACTCCCGGTAACCGGATGGCAGAAATCCGGGCCAAGTCCCGTCGCCTTTATCAAGATAAGGGAAAATTGGATTTAATTGTGATTGACTACTTGCAGTTGATTGAAGGGAGCCGGCGGAGCGAAAACCGCCAACAAGAGGTTTCGGAAATTTCCCGGCAATTAAAGAAATTAGCTAAAGAACTGTCTTGTCCCGTAGTTGCCTTATCCCAATTATCGCGGTCCGTGGAACAGAGACAGGATAAACGCCCAGTTCTTAGTGATATCCGGGAATCAGGATCCATTGAACAAGATGCCGATATCGTGGCCTTCCTCTACCGCGAAGACTATTATGAGCGTGAAGATGGGGAAGAGGGCGAAGACCAGGATGAGAATAATATTATCGAAGTTATCATCGAGAAGAACCGTGCCGGGGCTCGGGGAACCGTCAAGTTGATCTTTACCAAGGAGTTTAATAAATTCTCTTCAGTCAGCTTTAGGGATGAGGAAATAATGTAATGACTTAGCCTTGTATGGCTACAATTTTTATTGTAATTGCGCCACCCTATAAGAAAATTGCAATTTTTGACTACTTTTTACTCCTAAAATGAAAAAAAGTCTTGCATTTTAGGTCAAACAGGAGTAACATTATAAAGGTAGTCAACGGATCCTTAGCTCAGTTGGTAGAGCAACGGACTCTTAATCCGTGGGTCGAGGGTTCGAGCCCCTCAGGATCCATTTATGAATCTTACGAGATTTGAATAGTGCTCAAAACCTTGGTAAATCAGCGTTTTGGGCATTTTTCTTTGCAATGGTTTTTGACCGTTTTCAGCGGTTTCACGCAAATATCACGCAAATATCACGTAAAAATAGAGGTCTTAAACCTTACAGCCCCAAGGGGTTTATAGAAAAGAATGAATGAGCGGTCATAAGCACCGCTTTTTTATTGCACTTTTATCCTTTTTGGTCATAAGAAAAAGACTATCAAAGGGAATGACTTTATCAACTTAATAATCGCACTTATTAAGTTAGTCACAACTTTGATAGACTTGATAAAAAGTTTTTATTAACTTCTAAACGGGGGCTTATTCGCTCCCACCTCTTGCTTTAATTATATCACGATAGGGAACAAGCGACAATATGGCAGGTTAGTTAAAAAAGTTGGTCATGTGTTCCTAACCTAGTTAAGGTTACTATCCCTTTTTGATCAATATAAATAATTAGCGTATCACCATCAACATGAAGTTCTTTATACCCTTGCCATTCTCCCTTTAGATTATGAAGCTTATACTGATTAATTAAGATCTCTATTTCTTCACTAGCTATCAAGCGTATAGCCTTATCAATTTTAGTCATGGGATAGTGCTTTTTCTTGTAACGTTTATAATCCCGCTTGAAAGCACTAGTAAATCTAATTTTATTCATTAAGTGCCTCTAGTAAATCATCAACATTATCATAAGTTTTTAGTTGGTCGCTTTCCGCTTCTGCCCGGGCTTGTCTGTTCTCAATTTGCTTCTTTGTCGCTGGTTTGAACGGTAATTCGCCACTATTCACGGAATACTTAATAAATAAGGTGATTGCTGTTGTCAGATCAAGCCCCATATCTTCAAAAGTTGCTTTAGCTTGCTCTTTTAAATCGTCATCAACTCTAATATTGATTCTAGCCATATAAATATCCTCCTTTATCATTATTATATACCAATGTTATCCCACTGTTAACATATTTAGCTCAAAGAAAACTACTTACACTAACGACTTCGCACGATTTGCTCACGATTTAATGTTGATATATCAGCCTTTTTAACCATTTTCGCACGATTATTGACGTAAAAAACCACCGTGAACATCTGCGGTGGTTAGTTAATGTTGTATCCCTCTTTTTTTAGTCTTTCTCTTGTTCTTTTGTGGATTTCTGCCCATCGTTTTGCGCCGATTTTTCGGTCTTCTTCTGTTCTCGGGGGACGTGTTTCAGCATTATATCTAGCTTGAATAATTTCTGCTACTTCTTCTTTTGTAAGTTTATTTACATTTTCCATATAAGCTATTCCTTTTCCTAGTGCTGGTTTCTTAAATACTTTTTCCTGTATTCTTCAACTTTTTTTAATCTTTGTTCTACAATTTTGCGATCTTCTTCGGTTTCTGGCTGCAAGCTTTCGGCATTATATCTTGCTTGAATGATCGCACCAACTTCTTCATCTGTAAGTTTATTAACATCTTCCACGGCTTTTACTCCTTGCTTATTCAATCGTTATGCCTTTTTTCTGCAAGTTTTCTTTAACCATGGCGTCAATCTTGGCCATTCTTTCTTTAGCTCTTTGGCGCTGTTCCTCTGTCTCTGGCTGACGGCTTTCAGATTTAATTCTAGCTATGTATTCTTCTTCTAGCTCTTTTCTAGTTAGTTTGTTAGGGTCTTTCATGGTTTCTTACTCCATATCCTGACAGTAAATTATTTAAATTGAGCCATGTCAGGGAATTCTTTATCAAATAATTCTTTTTCTCTGGCCGTCAATTTAGTGGGATAGTCTGACCAAAAATTATAGATTTTCTGCCTGTCAAAGCTAAAGAGAAACGGGCCAAAACTTCCCTCTATATAGTCAATCTGCCATATTTTAGATTCTGGGCTGTTCTTATACCAGTCAGTGAAGCCCTCTAAATGACTTTCCTCAAAAATAGTTTGATCATCTTCATAATATTCATTATCTAGCATGACTTTTCCTCTTTATCTCGTCATTAATTCTTATGTTAATTCTAGACATATAGACAAGCTCCTTTATCATTACTATTTACCAATGTTATACCAGCATAGCTTATTTGTACTAATAATAGGATTTTGGCATTGATATCCCTGAATTTACATAGAAAAAAAGCGGTCTAAAGACCGCTCAAACATTGAATTATCAACTGCATACATTGGGCTAATAACGGCAATTATTAGCTTAATAATTGCTTTAATCCAATTTGTAACAATGCTATAGTAATTTCACAAAACGGGCACTTAATGCACCCAACCTTTACTTTTATTATATCACGTTAGTAAGCAGGCAACAAGATTATCAAAATAGAGAAAAGCAGGATATTCTGCCACTACTGGTCGAGAGTGTGACCAGTCATCAAAACTCAGTCTCCCTGCACAATAAAGTTTTCTTATATTAAGCAAAATTATTCTTTACTTTTCCATGTGAAAGTTGTAACATATAGAGGTGACAGTTCGCTGTCACATACCATATTCATTGTGGTCATTCGAATAAGGGTAGCTTGTTGGTATCTGATGAAAATTTTCCTTGGGTATTTCAATAGGCTACCTCTTTTCGTATTTCTAGGTTTTTAGCGCGACTATTAAGTCACATACAATAGTCTTAACTCACACACTTTGGCTCTTTAAGTCCTTTAAAAGATTGCTTTACTTTTCCATGTGAAAGTTATAACATAGTAAATGAAAACGGATACAAAAAAGGAAGATTTGAAAGGAAGCTGTATCATGACTTATCGTATGATTCTTAATGAGCGTTCTTATTTTGGGCCGGGAGCCATCCAACATATTCCAGAAGAGTTTCGCGGCAAGGATTTGACCAAGGCGGCTGTCATTACTGACCGGGGTCTAGTGGATGCAGGTGTGGTTAGGCGAGTGACCGACCTATTAGATGAAAATGATATTCCCTATGATGTTTTTGACCAAGTGGAAGCCAACCCAAGTGTCAATACGGTGAAGGCTGGCGTCGACTTTGTCAAAGAAAGTGGGGCGGACTGCATTATTGCTATTGGTGGGGGATCCTCCATGGATACTTCTAAGGCAGTGGGAATCATTATGGAAAACCCAGAATTTGCCGATGTGGTTTCACTGGAAGGCACTGCACCGACTAAAAACAAGGCCATAATGACCTTTGCGGTACCAACAACAGCAGGAACTGGGGCTGAAGTCACTATCAACTATGTGATTACTGATACCGATAATAAACGGAAATTCGTCTGCGTTGACCCTAATGATATTCCTGATATTGCCTTTGTGGACAGTGAAATGATGATGTCCATGCCTGCCAAATTGACGGCGGCGACCGGGATGGATGCCTTGACCCATGCTATTGAAGGTTATATTACCCCGGGAGCCTGGGAAATGAGTGACATGGTCCATATCAAGGCCATTGAAATGATCGGGCGGTCAATCCGCAAGGCGGTTGAAGGAGATCCGAAAGCCAAAGAAGACATGGCAAGCGCTCAATATATCGCAGCCATGGGTTATTCTAATGTTGGCCTAGGACTGGTCCATGGAATGTCTCATCCACTGAGTGCTTGGTACGGCATTCCTCATGGTCAAGCCAATGCGATTCTTCTGCCGGTTGTGATGCGCTATAACAAAGACTACACAGGAGAAAAATTCCGTGACATTGCCAAGGCACTGGGTGTAGAAGGCACCGATAAGATGACCATTGAAGAAGCCCGCGATGCCGCTTGTCAAGCCACCTTATCCATTGCCAAAGATGTCGGCATGATTGCTAAGTTAAGTGACTTGGGAATGAAAGAAGAAGATATTCCATCGGTCGCTAAGGATGCCATGGAGGACGTCTGCACCCCAGGTAACCCACGGCCAGCCCAATTAGATGAAGTCATTGAACTCTATCAAAGTCTGATGTAGGACTTTTTACTAAATTGTTTATATAATCGAGGTCATTCGAATACAGGTAGCTGAGAAGAGTACTATTTCATTGTTTCGCTTACTCAGCTACCTCTTTCTAACTAAAAAGACCCTGCGTTGAATAGGGTCTAGAAAGAAATTTGCTTCACTAATGAACTTTTTCTAATAAAAAATGTTCTTTTGTTTATTTATTTACATAAACAACATCTAATATTTACTATAAATTTACAATCGAATGCTAAAGTAAGAGTGTAAGATTATTCGACCTCTATTTTCTCAAGTGTCCTTCTTTAAATGATTGGCAAATTATTTAATGTTTGAGAAAAGGTTATCTTATACCGCTTCTGTTGCAACCCTCCCCATGCGACAGGGGCTTTTTTTAATGGGATTGATAATCATCGTCCTCATAGTACTCATGGTTGTAGGCATCACCCAAGTAGTCACCTGCTTGGTCGGGGCTGGCTTGGCTATGGTGGATTTGGAAGACTTTTTCGGGGTTCATTCGCGCTTCATCCCGTTGGCGTTTAACCTTATCTTGATTATAAATATGAATATTATGGATGAGTTTGATAATTGGCCGCATGACAAAAGAGAAACCTCCAATTAAAAAGAGGGTATTGCCATAAATAGCGGGCGCGCCAAAGAAGTTACAAATCGAGCCGATAAAATAAAGACTCCCGGTAAAAATATCATTAATTAATGAAATAATGGTATAGACGTTCTGAAAATATAAACGCAGGGGCCCGATCTTGACCACGATGTCCTCTGCTTCTGAATTTTCTTCATAGGTTTTTCTTTTTAATTTTGCCATTGAAATCCTCCTTATATCAAAGATAGGCGATAAGTTTAGGATAGTCAATGAGACCCCGCCTAACTAAAAGCGAGAGAGGAAGACGCTAAGGATATTAAAAGTCTCTTTAACAATAAAAAAAGCGAAGCCCTGCTTACCCTGGTCCCACTCTCCTATGGGGGTAGGGTATTTTTCTTGGCTTCGTTTTTAATGAGGAAGAAAATGTCTTATTGATTTAAGAATAATTAGTTATAAATTGTTTCGTCCTTTGTTGTGAGTGTCGCATTCTTTCAAACCTGCTCCAAGCGCAGAGCAAGCGTCCGCTTCACTAAAGTGCATGAAATTCTTTTCAAGAATTTCTGCTCTTTAGCTCCAGCGATCTTGCTCTTTATTGCGCTTGTCGCACTCTAACCAAACCTGCTCCAGTCACAGGACGAACGTCCACTTCAAAAACCGGTAACGCTCAGCTTTGCTGAGCTTATCCCGGTTTTTTCCAGTGGTTTCGTCCTTTGTTGTGCCTGTCGCACTCTTTTCTCTAGCTTTCGAGTATTCTTAGTACTTGGTCGACGTCCTTATCACCACGTCCAGATAGGGTGACGAGGAGGATTTGATCGGCAGAGTATTGGGGGGCGAGTTTTGCGGCTAGGGCGAGAGCGTGGGAAGACTCTAGGGCCGGGATGATTCCTTCTGTCCGTGAGAGCAGTTGGAAGGCGGCTAGGGCTTCGTCGTCAGTGATGGCAATATACTCAGCCCGGTGAGTGTCTTTGAGGTAGGCGTGTTCTGGTCCTATGGCTACATAGTCCAGCCCGGCCGAGATAGAATAACTTGGCTTGGTATTGCCTTCCTCATCGACTAGGCAGTAGGTATTCATCCCGTGCTCGATCTTGATGGAGCCTAAATTCAAGGTAGCTGCTGTCTGATCGCTGTCCAGGCCCTTACCGCCCCCTTCAGCCCCGTAGAGTTTGACGGTGGGTTCATCTAAGTAATGGGCGAAAGACCCGATGGCGTTTGACCCACCCCCGATGCAGGCAACCACCGCGTCAGGTAAGCGACCTTCACGTTCAAGAATTTGGGCCTTACTTTCCTGGCTAATCACACTTTGGAAGTGTTTGACCATGCTAGGATAAGGGTGAGGACCAACGGCTGATCCGACTAGGTAATAGGTGTCTTGGTAATTTTCGATCAGGTCTTCAAAGGCAGCATCCACGGCTTCTTTAAGGGATTGGGCCCCTCTTTTGACGCCAACCACCTTGGTTCCCATCAGTTCCATTCGGAAGACATTTAATTTCTGCCGTTCCACGTCCTTTTGCCCCATGTAAACCGTACACTCCATGCCAAATTTAGCGGCTACGGCTGCTGTTGCCACCCCGTGTTGGCCGGCACCGGTTTCAGCGATGAGCCGTTTCTTGCCCATGCGTTTAGCGATCAGGACTTGACCAATGGTATTATTAACCTTGTGGGCGCCGAGGTGGTTGAGGTCTTCGCGTTTGAGGTAAATTTTAGGCCCGCCCAAATGCTTAGTGAAGTTTTCAGCATAGTAGAGGGGGTTCTCCCGCCCCACATAGTCGCGCAGGTAGAGGGCGAGTTCTTGCTTGAAGTCGGGATCGTCCTTGATCTCTTCATAGAAGTCAGCGATCCGGTCCAATTCTTCCTTAATAATCTCTGGGACATAGCAGCCCCCAAATTCACCAAAAAATCCATTGTTAATTTCTGTCATCCTTATTTCCTCCAAATCTTATTTTTGTAAATACTTTTGCTTGGAGTCTAAGACGCACTGAGACGACAAAAAAACCGCATAGACTTTCTATGCGGTCGCGCTTCTTTGGGTCACACTCGGCATAGACTCCTTTAACTTCAAGGGTAATAAAGTGAGTCTAAACCGATAAAAGTTCGCTCACTTCCTATGCCATTTTTGCCAGCTTTGGAATGCGTTCTTCATGATGTGACCTCCTTGTTAAATCTTGCTAATATCATAGCCAGTTTATCCGACGGAGTCAAGTGAAAATTTAAAATTTATAAATTATGTTTCTACTTAATTAAAGCGGAATCCCTACAAGACCCAGTTTTACTTCTTTACCCGGGCACTTTGAGGCAGACCGAAGAGCTTGATAAAGCCTTCTGCATCATTTTGGTTATAAATGGAATCTTCATTAAAGGTGGCCAGTTCTTCCCGGTAGAGGCTATCAGGACTAGTTACTCCAGCATCAATGATATTGCCCTTGTAGAGTTCCAGTTTGACTTGTCCATTAACATGACTTTGGGTGTGGTCAACAAAGGCTTGCATGGCTTGACGGAGTGGGGAGAACCAGAGCCCATTATAGATAAGTTCGCTGTATTTTAGGGCCAAGATTTGCTTAAAGTGTAGGGTATCCCGGTCCAGAGTCAGTTCTTCGAGCTTCTCATGGGCATGGAAGAGGATGGCGCCTCCTGGAGTTTCATAGACTCCTCTGGATTTCATCCCTACCAAACGGTTTTCCACCAGGTCGAGGATACCGATCCCATTAGCCCCGCCTAATTGGTTGAGGGTTTGGATTAAGGCAATCGGATCTAATTTCTTTCCGTTAACGGCCACCGGGTTACCCGCTTCAAAGTCGATGGTGATCGGAGTGGCTTGGTCGGGCGCTTGTTTGGGACTCACACCTAGCTCTAAAATGGCTTCATAGTCAGGTTTTTGGCTAGGGTCTTCCAAGTCCAGGCCTTCATGGGAGAGGTGCCAGAGGTTTTCATCTTTGGAATAGTTGGTTTCCCGGGTAATGGGAAGGGGAATGTTGTGGGCTTCAGCATAGTCAAAGGCTTCTTCCCGAGAAGAGATTTCCCATTCCCGCCACGGAGCAATGATGGTCATATCTGGATCGAATTCCCGGATCCCTAGTTCAAAACGGACTTGGTCATTGCCCTTACCGGTACAACCGTGAGCAATAGCATCGCAACCCTCTTGGTGGGCGATTTCCACCATCCGTTTAGCGATCAAAGGACGGGCTAGGGCAGTCCCTAAGAGATACTTGTTTTCATACTTGCCCCCAGCACGAACTGCAGGGTAGATGTAGTCGGTAATGAGTTCTTGGCGGAGGTCCTCAATATAAATCTTGGAAGCCCCGCATTTAAGGGCCTTGTCATGGATAAAGTCAAAATCATCTTCTTGGCCGACATTGGCGGTCATGGCAATGACTTCACAGTTATCATAATTTTCTTTTAACCAAGTGATGGTGACTGAGGTGTCTAAGCCTCCGGAATAGGCGAGTAATACTTTTTTAACCTTTGCTTTCATGGAAAATCCTCCTTAAATTTCTAAAATTTCTCTTGTTATGGTGCCCTTTAGCCGGCTAGGACCAAAACGCTCATCGAATCTTTATTGAGGGATAAAATGAAAAAAGCCCACCTCTAATAAGAGGCGGACTTATCCACGGTACCACTCTAATATTGCAAAATACTTGCAATGCTTGACATGGTAACGCCTGGGTGGCGGACTTAGCTAAGGATTCACTAAGTCATCTCAGCAATGCGTTTCCCACTAGGTTTTTGAGAACTTTCCACTAACGTTCCTCACTTTACAAATCCCCTAGCAGTACTCTTTGCTTCATCGATTCTATGATTAATTTGAGATTATTATAGGGACAATTAAAATAATTGTCAAATATATTTATAAATTATTTTGTTTTCTTGATCATTCGTTTAAATCACTTCAGCATTCAAGCAAGTTTGGAAATGGTTGAGGGCCCATTCATGGCCTTGGGGGTTGAAGCTAGCTACACAGTCTTTATGGATAACGATCTTAAAACCTAAATTATAAGCATCAATGGCGGTATGGAGAACACAAATATCGGTGCAGACTCCTACAATATGCAATTCTTCAATATGACGTTCCCGTAATTTGATCAATAAATCGGTTCCCGCAAAGGCTGAATAGCGGGTCTTAGGCATGAAATAGACCTGGCTATTGTCCTTGTTGTCCTCATAGACCTGAGCTAATTGACCGTAGAGGTCTTGGCCATGGCTACCAACAATATTGTGGGGTGGGAAAAGCTTGGTCTCTGGATGGTAGGGGTCACCTTTATGGTGGGCATCAATGGCAAAGACCAGGAAGTCTCCCGCTTGGATAAATTCTTCACTGAGGCGACTAATGGCCCCTTCAATGGCTTGGGCAGGTTTTCCGCAAGTGAGACTTCCATCACTCGCCACAAAATCATTGGTATAGTCGACGTTAATTAAGGCTCTCTTCATTGTAATCCTCCCTAAAAGGTACTTTTTGCAAATGCTTTTCCTTATTATAAAGCATGCCTTTGGATTGTGAGGCTAGCAAGTCATTTTTGTAACCAGAAAGTAATAGATTGGGACAGTTTTCGCCCGAAAAGAAGAATAATTGCCTTTTAAGTAATCATCGCTTATGCTTTTTAAGGGAGAGTGATAAGATGTCCTGGTTGCTAGCCATTATGGTGGTCGTTTTACTAGTATTGTCCGCCTTTGTGCTACCTCAAAACTTATTCAAGAAAAAGCTATCAAAAAAAGAACAAAAAATTATTTCTGGACTCTTTGTTTTGGGATTAGTGGCTCTGGCCCTGTATGTGGAGCCTAGTCAGACTAATGACCCTGGCGGAGAAGGGAGCCAGTCTCAGACCTCTTCTTCAAGTCAGGAAGATAAAGCGCCGGGCCAAGCGGACAACCCTTTTCCCAAAGGAAGTCAGGCTAATCCTAGCGCCCGACCCAGTGATGAAGAAGTCCAAGCCCTACGCGAAGAAATCCACCACAGCATTCCCCAGGTGCCAGAGGGACAGACTTTTCTGGTGGTCAATAATAATGTCCCTCTCTTTATCAGCAGTGAATTGGAGTTGACGACTGCCCATGCTAACTACGGGGATTTGGATTTCTTGCAGCGGGTGACTGGGGCTGAAGGTCTCTTGGGGGTGGAACTCATGCCCGATGATGCCCGCGAGCCCCTGACCAGTGTGACGCCTACCGGTTGGCGGCAAAAGTCCTACGTCAATGTCCCAGGTGGCTGGCTCTATAACCGCTGCCATTTGATCGGCTACCAGTTAACCGGTGAGAACGCCAATTCTAAGAATTTGATGACAGGAACGCGTTGGTTTAATACTGAAGGCATGCTGCCGATTGAAAACTATGTGGCGGCCTATATTGAAGAGACTAACCACCATGTCAGATACCGGGTGACGCCAGTCTTTAACCAGTTTAACCAATTAGCTTCTGGGGTTTATATGGAAGGCTATTCCATTGAAGACCAGGGCCAAGTCCAGTTCCATATCTTTGTCCCTAACCGCCAACCCGGAATTACTATTGATTACCTGACCGGTGAGAGCCAAGGCCCCGCTGGACCGCAAGCAAGTGGAGACTTAAGCCCCTAAGTGAAGCTCTTTCCTCCTATTTAAAAGAGCTTAAGCCTGGCTGTGGTTGGTGTAGGCCTGGAGGAAGAGGATGCCGATGCCTAGAGCTGTGAGTGTCATGGGAATGAAAATGGTCCAGATGCCTAGCCAATTTTGTCCCAGACTGATGGCTAAGACGCCAGTAAAGTAGGAGAGAATAATAGCGATGAAATAAAAAATATTACTTTTGGCGCTAGCTTTGACGGTGGCGTTGGGATAGAGGAAGTAGTCAAAGAGGTTTTCGGTGAGCCGTTTAAAGTTACCCGACATCATGGTCGGGGTGTAGTTAGTCCCTTCCAGCGAGCGGAATTCCTCAAATTGGGCTGCAGTTGAAATAGTCAAGAAAGCCGTGGCGAGCAGGTGGTGGCCAGTTTGACTAATCCAAGCCACGACAGCCATGGCTAAAAAGGAAATAATCAAGACCAGGGCATTGCGTCTGATCTCGTGAGAGGGATCATCATAATGAAAATGAAGGATACGGGTCAGGACAGTGCCGATCATAAAGAAAATAATCGAGACGAAATAGGGTGGTAGGTCAGCAAAATGCCCCTGTCCCAAGTTGACTGCCATGCGGATGAGGTTCCCACTTTGAAAACCAGCAAAAACCCCCTTGTGGTTGAGATAAGAATAAGCTGTTTGTCCCCCGCTGGACATGGTCAGTAAACAAGAAAAGAACAGCTTTTCAGCGAGTTTTTGTGTCTTTTTCATGGGATCGCATCCTTTCGTTGTTTTTCCACTTAGCATTATAAACTTTAGCACTAAAATAATGCAATAAATGCTGAATTTTCCTTAAGATCCGCTTTGAAAATTCACTTTTAGGGGGAACTGTGCCATAATAGAGGTTAAGAATTTTGCCATAAGGAGTCTAAAGTATGCAAGAATTTGCGGTTATCATTCCAGCCTATAAACCTACCCAAGACTTGATCCCCTATGTCGACCAATTGCTCCAAGCCGGCGTCCCGCAAGTAGTGGTCGTTAATGATGGGAGCCCAGAAGACTGCCAAGCCATCTTCGACCAAGTCGCTGAACGGGATCGGGTAGACGTTTTGACCCATCTTATTAATCGTGGGAAGGGAACTGCCTTAAAGACCGCCTTTGATTTTGAATTGAAACATGGCCAAGACTATAAGGGCTTTGTCACTGCGGATGCGGATGGCCAACATACCGTCAAAGATGTCTTAAACATTGGAAAAACGCTAGTAGACCACCCAGATGTGTCCTTTGTCTTGGGTAAGCGGGATTTTGATCAAGACCAGGTGCCTTTTTTGAGCCGCTTAGGTAATAAAACCACAACTCGCTTCTTTGACTGGCTCTTTGGTTACTGGATTACCGATACCCAAACCGGTTTACGAGGAATTAACGCCAAAGAATTGCTTTGGTTGATCGATTTACCTGGGTCTAAGTTCGAGTATGAAATGAATATGTTGATCGTGATGGCGAAGCGAGAGCTTCCCTACTTAGAAGAGACCATTGAAACGGTCTATGAAGAGGACCGGACCACCCACTACCATCCTTTCCGGGATAGCTGGCGGATTGCCAAGGTGCTTATTGATGGCAAGCGGTCGGGTGAGGATGAATTGATTTAGTCAGCTTATTCTTTTACAAATCTTGGGAGTCTGGCTATAATGAAATTACAGTAACTCTCCAAAGTGTAGCCGATGAAGAGGTGAGGATCATGGTGGTCTTTAAGCATAATACTTTCAAATGCGCGCCAGGATTACTAGGAGAGCTATTGCCTTTTTTAACACCAATGAATAAAGAGATTTTAACGAGCTTGATCTGATTGAGCTCGTTTTTTCTTTGTTCTCGGAAGGGAGTGAAGGATTTGGAATTAAGCCCAATCATTTCTCAACAGAAAGGTTAAGGTGATCCAAATGCCAATTAAGGCCGTATCTCGCTACTAGGCGTTACATAGTATTATGAAAATAATTAATCAAACATACCTTGTTACAGTTAGAAAAAATTTATTCTCTAGGTTTAGAAAAAGTGTCTTAATAAAAAAGTATAATATCAGAAGTATTACCGAGGCTATGACTGGGATCATGGCCTCTTTTTACTGCATTGGTGGTCACTAGCCGCTAGATTGGCGAGTGGGTGGAGATTTCGGGGGCTAATTTCTCCTATCTTTTCCTAGATATGTTACAATCGATGGGAAAAGTTAGAAAAGGGGTGCACAATTGCAAGAAAGAACCACTAAGCAAACACCAACGATGCAAAAGAAGATTCTAGAAACTGCTCTCTTAGCGGGGCAGATCATGTGCGAGAGTAATGCAGAGTCTTACCGGGTGGAGGATACCATGAACCGGATTTTGAC
The DNA here is from genome assembly GCF_003286645.3 of Aerococcus tenax. Classification (NCBI taxonomy): domain Bacteria; kingdom Bacillati; phylum Bacillota; class Bacilli; order Lactobacillales; family Aerococcaceae; genus Aerococcus; species Aerococcus tenax. The sequence goes on from NZ_CP127382.2 coordinate 42,361, forward strand.
CTATTCCAAGGCCTCCTATGCCGTTGCGGTCTCATTCTCTACCAGTATTTATGCCATTCTAGATGACCCTAATTATGCCAGCGGGGGCTTTGCTGGGATCAAGCGGATTACTTCCCGGTCCAATAACCTCAATAAGATCTCCAAGGTGAATACCGTTTCCCGGGCCTTGCTTGGTGGCAAGATCAGCATGGATGAAGCCTACCAAGAGCTCACGATCATCCGCCAAGCCTCCAATCAATATTCAACTTGGGTATCTTCCTTGGGAATTATTGGCTTAGCTTTAAGTTTTTCGGTTTTATTTGAAGGTGGGCTGGTAGAATTTATTGCTTCCGGAATAAATGGAGTGATCCTCTCCTTAATGACCATCCTAACTGATAAGTATTACATCAACCACGCCCTCTCCAATGTGATCCAGTCCTTGGTAGTCACTTTGGCGGCTTATTTAATGCTCTTCCATCTCTTCCCAGAAATGAATGTGGCCACCGTTATTGTGGCTACCCTTATGCCCATGGTGCCGGGGACGGCGATTACGAACTCCTTGCGGGATATTTTCCGGGAAGACTATATTGCGGGGTCGGCCCGGGCCATGGAGGCCTTCTTTGAAGCCTTGATGATTGCTATTGGTTCCGTGGTCGGCTTAGCGATTTTAGGGGGGTTATCACATGTCTAACTATCTTATCCAACTGATTGCTGCTTATTTTGTCGGTATTTCTTGCTCCATTTCTGTCGAAGAGCCCCGTAAGATGATTTTAAAAACCTCAATTATTGATACTGCCGGCTGGGCCTTGTATTTATTGTGCCTGGACTTCTTCAATATAGGGACGGTTTTAGCCACCTATATTGCCGGCCTTTTGATTGCTGGGATGTCTCACTGGTTTGCCCGCCTCTTCCATGAACCGGTGACGGTCTTCTTTATCCCGGGTTTCTTTACCTTGGTGCCTGGGGGTGGCATGTACCGGACCGCCTTCTTCCTCTTCCAAGGGGACATGTCGCGGGGGCTGTCGGAATTATCGACCACGCTCTTTATTGCCCTGGCCATTGCCCTAGCTGTTTTTACTACTGATACCCTGGTATCTATCATCTTCAACCAACACCTGCCTAAATTTATTCGCCGTAATCGACGGATGAAATTTAAGTAATAATAGACAGATAAAAAGGCCAGCTCGAGACCTCTTCAGGGTCTTAGCTGACCTTTTTATTATGGATTAATTTTGGTTAGGCTTTTATGCCGTCGTTTTCGATATAGCTGGAAACGATGGTAGCCATCCCTTTAGCAGCAACGATAAGGGCGCCTTCATCCATGAAGAATTTTGGATGATGGTGAGGGTAAGCGGGATGAGCATCTTGGTCATCACTTGCACAGCCAACCCATAAGAAAGCACTTGGGACCTCTTTCGCATAGAAGGCGAAGTCTTCGGAAGGTGGTTGTGGTTGGGTAGCTTCCACTTTCTTCAATTCAGGATACTTGTTATCTTCTAGGGCTTTCACAGCAAATTCAGTCACTTCAGGGTCATTGTAGAGTACTGGATAACCTTTGAGGTATTCGAGTTCGACAGTGACACCAAAGCTGGCTTCTAAGCCTTTCACCTTAGCCTTGATTTCTTTTTCAATGGTTTCGCCGACTTCCGGTGACATGGAACGGACGTCGCCAGAGATTTTGACTTGGCCGTTGATGGCATTAGCGGCACCGGCAGCGTCGAAGTTTCCGATGGTAATGGACCCCACATCGAAAGGATTGAGGCGGCGGGAGACGATGCTTTGTACTTGGGTAACGAAATAAGCACCGGCAACGATGGCGTCGTTAGAAGTATGTGGTGAGGAAGCGTGTCCACCTTCCCCTTTAATGGTAAGGAAGAAGTTATCGCGACCAGTTTGGGCATTACCTTCTTTATAGTAGATACCACCTACAGGCATGTTACTCATCACGTGCATACCGAAGACATTATCTACCCCGTCTAAACAGCCAGCTTCCACCATGGATTTCGCACCACCAGGGCCTTCTTCTTCAGCGTTTTGGTGTAGGATGACAATCTTTCCTTGCCAGAGGTCTTTTAATTCGATGAAGGTCTCAGCGAGGATCAATAAATAAGCCGTATGACCGTCATGTCCGCAGGCATGCATGGCATCGGTTTTTGAAGCGAAGTCAAGGCCAGTGTCTTCTTTAATAGGTAGGGCGTCGAAGTCGGCGCGTAGGGCTACGGTCTTGCCTTCCTTGCCTGAATCAATTGTTACCACGATTCCATAACCATTACCGACATTACGTTCAACCTGACAATCTAGATCTTTATAGAAGTCAGCAATATAATCTGAAGTCCATTCCTCTTCAAAAGATTTTTCCGCATGTTCGTGAAGTTCACGACGAATTTCAATCATACGGTCATTCTTTTCCTCTAGTTTTTCATAGAGTGTATCTAACAATTGACTCATATTTTTTCCTCCTTGGTAATTTGTTATCTTATGTTAAGATAAACTTATTATAGGTGCTTTGTTAAATAAAGACAAATAAGTTTGGTTATAAGGGTCCCAGATAGCCAAGCCTCTTAGACCTTGATAAAATAATCATGTAGTAAAAAACAATCAAAAAACGGCCCCGTGGCCAAGTAAAGGATGGTTATGATGAATGAGACTTGGTATCAAGACCCCTACCCAGGAAAGTCCCGTAAATGGCTGGTTATTTTTAGTATTATCGCTTATTTTGTTGGTGAAACCATCATCCAGGGCCTAACCTTATTCTTTCTAGGCTCCGAGCAAAATATTGACTCAGCTATGGATGTCCTGCTCTTGTTAAATTCCTATCCCACAATCTATATTATCTTAGATATCATCTGGATTGCTCTCTTTATATGGGGATTGAGTGCTTGTGGACTCAAGTTCTTTAGCCGGCAGAAAGTGACCAGTAAGTTTTTCTTTGACGTCTTAATTGGAGTGGTCTTAATCTTTGCCTTTCAATGGTTGATTGGAGGCTTGACCCAATGGCTCTATCCTGAACAGGTTGATTCAGTGAACCAGACCATTTTGATGAACTCGGCTAACCAGATGCCCAATTGGAAGATCTTCCTTTGCTTCTGTATCCTACCGGCGATTAGTGAAGAGATTCTGACCCGGGGCCTAATCATGCGTTACTTTGTGCCTAAGCACCCCTTCTTGGGGATGGTTTTAGCGGCCGCTTTCTTTGCTACCCTCCACGCATCAAATCTTTGGATTCATTGGCTGGGTTACTATGCTATGGGGATGGCACTGGCTTGGACTTATTACCGGACCGGGCGGATTGAAGCCGCAATGACGGTTCACTTTATCAATAACTTTATTGCGACGATCCCGATGTACCTGTCCTAGTTATTTGCGAATGAATTGAGGGGAAAACCGGCTTTTGGCCGGTTCTTACTATATAGAGGGAGACTTGGTTGCGGACTACCTATTGACGGGCTAGGGAAAATGTTTTTTAATGGATGCAGGAATGAGCTTAGGCATAAAGAGTACAAGGAGCGAATGTGATATGAATGAATGGCTACCAGAAGGCAAGCTATCGCTGGTGTCCACCAATTTCTTTCAAAGAAAGGCCCCGCTGTTGTGGGCCTGGCGAGAAGCCCCCGCATTAACAAATGATAGCGGCTGGCGTTTTTTAAGCCAGGCAGATACCACCACTTCTCTTAAGCATTCCCAGGCCAAGTTAGTCAGCTATGAACAAGTCCTAGCCCTTGAGCCAGCTATTGCTTTTATTTATCGCTATCCCCTGGGAGCTGATATGCAATTCTCCAATAAGACCAACCCGCCTCACTTTGTCTACAATGATAGCTATGAGAGGGTACGTCCTATTCCAGCTAACGCAGATTATCCGATCGAGGACCCGGTCTTCAAACGTCACTTTCCTTCCTTTGTCCAATCCTACCAGGGGGATAAGACCGGATTAAGCTGGTCCTATCAATTATCTCAGGAAGAACTGGCCCAGCTCAACCACTTAAATGGTGAACTTGTTACTTTCTTTAATCTTTGTTTGGGCCAAACAGATACTTTAGATAATGACTTGGACTACTATTTACTTGCTGGCCTGTCCTTGGGTTTCCTACATATTAATGATGGGGCTAGTCCTGCTGACCATTGGCAGGATAATGTCAATAATGTGATCGCCAATGCCCTCTTTACTCGCTTTTCATATCCTTTAGAAAAGGGCAAGCAGGTCGTCTTACAATTTCTAAGCGACCGCAAAAGTTCTCTTGTTGCCCAACAAATTCACCTTTATGGGGAGCAGATGCGCCTCTGGTATCAAGCTAATCAAAAGCAGCGCATCCAAGGAGAATACCAGGGCATGCGAACTCATTATATAAAAGATTAAAAAAGCTCTTGTCAAACCTCATAAGCTGTGATAGTATTTTACTCGTGCCTTTCTTCCAGGAAATACAACTTCTAGGGCAAAGGCAAAAAAGATTAAAAAACTTGTTGACATCCCGATGAAAACAAGATATACTAATTGAGTTGTTTCTTTTAAAAAGCAACGCGAATATTAGTTGTAAGCCAAGTGCTTCAAAAAAATATTTAAAAAACATGTTGACATCAACATCATCATGTGATACTATATAATAGTTGTCAAAAGGACAGCAGTTATAAATTATAGACCTTTGAAAACTGAACAAAGAAGACGAACCAAATGTGTAGGGCATCAACATTTTGTTGATGAACCAACAATTCAAACAATAAGTCTAGACCAGACTATAACTAGTCAGCAAACAAATGAGCTATCAACGCTCATGATTCTTTCATGAGAGTTTGATCCTGGCTCAGGACGAACGCTGGCGGCGTGCCTAATACATGCAAGTCGAGCGAACCGACGAAGTGCTTGCACTTCTGACGTTAGCGGCGGACGGGTGAGTAACACGTAAGGAACCTACCGATAAGCGGGGGACAACATCCGGAAACGGGTGCTAATACCGCATAGGAAACACCACCTCATGGTGGTGTTTGGAAAGACGGCTTTGCTGTCACTTATCGATGGCCTTGCGGTGCATTAGCTCGTTGGTGGGGTAACGGCCTACCAAGGCAATGATGCATAGCCGACCTGAGAGGGTAATCGGCCACATTGGGACTGAGACACGGCCCAAACTCCTACGGGAGGCAGCAGTAGGGAATCTTCCGCAATGGGCGCAAGCCTGACGGAGCAACGCCGCGTGAGTGAAGAAGGTTTTCGGATCGTAAAGCTCTGTTGTAAGAGAAGAACAAATTGGAGAGTAACTGCTCCAGTCTTGACGGTATCTTACCAGAAAGCCACGGCTAACTACGTGCCAGCAGCCGCGGTAATACGTAGGTGGCAAGCGTTGTCCGGATTTATTGGGCGTAAAGGGGGCGCAGGCGGTTTCTTAAGTCTGATGTGAAAGCCCACGGCTTAACCGTGGAAGTGCATTGGAAACTGGGGAACTTGAGTACAGAAGAGGAAAGTGGAACTCCATGTGTAGCGGTGGAATGCGTAGATATATGGAAGAACACCAGTGGCGAAGGCGACTTTCTGGTCTGTCACTGACGCTGAGGCCCGAAAGCGTGGGTAGCAAACAGGATTAGATACCCTGGTAGTCCACGCCGTAAACGATGAGTGCTAGGTGTTGGAGGGTTTCCACCCTTCAGTGCCGGAGTTAACGCATTAAGCACTCCGCCTGGGGAGTACGGCCGCAAGGCTGAAACTCAAAGGAATTGACGGGGACCCGCACAAGCGGTGGAGCATGTGGTTTAATTCGAAGCAACGCGAAGAACCTTACCAAGTCTTGACATCCTTTGACCACTCTAGAGATAGAGCTTTCCCTTCGGGGACAAAGTGACAGGTGGTGCATGGTTGTCGTCAGCTCGTGTCGTGAGATGTTGGGTTAAGTCCCGCAACGAGCGCAACCCTTATTGTTAGTTGCCAGCATTCAGTTGGGCACTCTAGCGAGACTGCCGGTGACAAACCGGAGGAAGGCGGGGATGACGTCAAATCATCATGCCCCTTATGACTTGGGCTACACACGTGCTACAATGGATGGTACAACGAGCAGCGACCTTGTGAAAGCAAGCGAATCTCTTAAAGCCATTCTCAGTTCGGATTGTAGTCTGCAACTCGACTACATGAAGCCGGAATCGCTAGTAATCGCGGATCAGCACGCCGCGGTGAATACGTTCCCGGGTCTTGTACACACCGCCCGTCACACCACGAGAGTTTGTAACACCTGAAGTCGGTGAGGTAACCTTTGGAGCCAGCCGCCGAAGGTGGGACAGATGATTGGGGTGAAGTCGTAACAAGGTAGCCGTAGGTGAACCTGCGGCTGGATCACCTCCTTTCTAAGGATATATTCGGAATACATATTTGAATCTTCTTTGTTTAGTTTTGAGAGGTCTATCCACATGGTTGATGGATTTAACCGGGCCTGTAGCTCAGCTGGTTAGAGCGCACCCCTGATAAGGGTGAGGTCGATGGTTCGAGTCCATTCAGGCCCATTACATGTTTATTATATGACCATAACTCATACCCGGGGGATTAGCTCAGCTGGGAGAGCGCCTGCTTTGCAAGCAGGAGGTCAGCGGTTCGATCCCGCTATCCTCCATTGCAACGGAAACGTTGCAGATTTGTTCTTTGAAAACTGAATACTATCATAACATTCCGCATTTCTATTTTTTGCGAGATAGAAATGTCAATAAACCAATTTTACCAAGCGTAAAAACCGAAAAAGAAAGAGTTTTAAAACTTTTCGCATCATACAACTTAACCGGTGGTTAAGTGAATAAGGGCGTACGGTGAATGCCTTGGCACTAGGAGCCGATGAAGGACGGGACGAACACCGATATGCTTCGGGGAGCTGTAAGTAAGCTTTGATCCGGAGATTTCCGAATGGGGGAACCTCATTGTTTTCATCGACAATGGTCCACTCAGTGAACACATAGCTGAGTGGAAGGTAGACGTGGTGAACTGAAACATCTCAGTAGCCACAGGAAGAGAAAGAAAAATCGATTTCCCGAGTAGCGGCGAGCGAAACGGAAAGAGGCCAAACCAGTGTGCTTGCATGCTGGGGTTGTAGGACTGATGGACGGGAGTGAATGAGCTAGTCGAACGCCATGGAAAGGGCGATCAGAGAGGGTGACAATCCCGTAGGCGAAAGCTCAGCCACCTCATTCAGTATCCTGAGTACGGCGGTACACGTGAAATTCCGTCGGAATCCGCCAGGACCATCTGGCAAGCCTAAATACTCCCTAGTGACCGATAGTGAACCAGTACCGTGAGGGAAAGGTGAAAAGCACCCCGGAAGGGGAGTGAAAGAGTACCTGAAACCGTATGCCTACAAGCAGTCAGAGCCCGTTAAGGGGTGATGGCGTACTTTTTGTAGAACGGACCGGCGAGTGACGATAGCAAGCAAGGTTAAGCTGAAGAAGCGGAGCCACAGCGAAAGCGAGTCTGAAGAGGGCGTTGAGTTTGTTGTCGTCGACCCGAAACCAAGTGATCTACTCATGTCCAGGCTGAAGGTGTGGTAAAACACACTGGAGGGCCGAACCCACGTCTGTTGAAAAAGGCGGGGATGAGGTGTGGGTAGCGGTGAAATTCCAATCGAACTTGGAGATAGCTGGTTCTCTCCGAAATAGCTTTAGGGCTAGCCTCGGATGATGACTATTGGAGGTAGAGCACTGTTTGATCGAGGGGTCCATCCTGGATTACCGACATCTGATAAACTCCGAATGCCAAATAGTTTAGTCCGGGAGTCAGACTGCGAGTGATAAGATCCGTAGTCGAAAGGGAAAGAGCCCAGACCACCAGCTAAGGTCCCAAAGTTTCAGTTAAGTGGAAAAGGATGTGGGGTTGCTTAGACAACTAGGATGTTGGCTTAGAAGCAGCCATCATTGAAAGAGTGCGTAATAGCTCACTAGTCGAGTGACCCTGCGCCGAAAATGTACCGGGGCTAAACTGAACACCGAAGCTGTGGATCCGTAGGATGGTAGGAGAGCGTTCTATAGGCAGAGAAGCATGATCGTGAGGACATGTGGAGCGTATAGAAGTGAGAATGCCGGTATGAGTAGCGAAAGACGGGTGAGAATCCCGTCCACCGAATGACTAAGGTTTCCTGGGGAAGGCTCGTCCTCCCAGGGTTAGTCGGGACCTAAGCCGAGACCGAAAGGGATAGGCGATGGACAACAGGTTGAGATTCCTGTACTTGTTTGATTTGTTTGAGCGATGGAAGGACACAGAAGGCTAAGCGGAGCGCGGAGATGGAAAAACGCGTCCAAGCAATGAGTGAGAAGGTGAGTGAAAGGCTTGCCTCAGACTTCATGAGTTGTGACGGGGAGGGAAGTTTAGTACCGAAGCCGCCGACGTCACGCTGTCAAGAAAAGTTTCTAGTGAGAATCAAACAACCCGTACCGCAAACCGACACAGGTAGTCGAGTGGAGAACACTAAGGTGAGCGAGCGAACTCTCGTTAAGGAACTCGGCAAAATGACCCCGTAACTTCGGGAGAAGGGGTGCTGACCGCAAGGTCAGCCGCAGTGAATAGGCCCAAGCGACTGTTTATCAAAAACATAGGTCTCTGCCAAATCGAAAGATGATGTATAGAGGCTGACGCCTGCCCGGTGCTGGAAGGTTAAGAGGAAGGGTTAGCATAAGCGAAGCTCTGAATTGAAGCCCCAGTAAACGGCGGCCGTAACTATAACGGTCCTAAGGTAGCGAAATTCCTTGTCAGGTAAGTTCTGACCCGCACGAAAGGCGTAACGATTTGGGCACTGTCTCAACGAGAGGCTCGGTGAAATTGTAGTACCAGTGAAGATGCTGGTTACCCGCGACAGGACGGAAAGACCCCATGGAGCTTTACTGTAGGTTGATATTGAATGTTTGTGCCACATGTACAGGATAGGTAGGAGCCATCGAAGTCGGGACGCTAGTCTCGATGGAGGCACTGGTGGGATACTACCCTTGTGGGATGACCATTCTAACCCGCGACCATTAGCTGGTCGGGAGACAGTGTCAGTCAGGCAGTTTGACTGGGGCGGTCGCCTCCTAAAGTGTAACGGAGGCGCCCAAAGGTTCCCTCAGAATGGTTGGAAATCATTCGCAGAGTGTAAAGGCAGAAGGGAGCTTGACTGCGAGACCTACAAGTCGAGCAGGGACGAAAGTCGGGCTTAGTGATCCGGTGGTTCCGCATGGAAGGGCCATCGCTCAACGGATAAAAGCTACCCTGGGGATAACAGGCTTATCTCCCCCAAGAGTTCACATCGACGGGGAGGTTTGGCACCTCGATGTCGGCTCATCGCATCCTGGGGCTGAAGTCGGTCCCAAGGGTTGGGCTGTTCGCCCATTAAAGCGGTACGCGAGCTGGGTTCAGAACGTCGTGAGACAGTTCGGTCCCTATCCGTCGCGGGCGTTGGAAATTTGAGAGGAGCTGTCCTTAGTACGAGAGGACCGGGATGGACACACCGCTGGTGTACCAGTTGTTCCACCAGGAGCATGGCTGGGTAGCTATGTGTGGACGGGATAAGCGCTGAAAGCATCTAAGCGTGAAGCCCCCCTCAAGATGAGATTTCCCATACTTTGAAAGTAGTAAGACCCCTGAAAGACGATCAGGTTGATAGGTTTGGAGTGGAAGCTTAGCAATAAGTGGAGCGGACAAATACTAATCGGTCGAGGACTTATCCAAAGGATAAGGTTGTATGAGGTTTAAGGAAGGCATGATAGATTCAGTTTTGAGCGAACAAGCTCAAAAAATAAATTGTACGGTGACGATGGCAAGAAGGACCCACCTGTATCCATCCCGAACACAGCAGTTAAGCTTCTTAGCGCCGAATGTAGTTGGGGGTTGCCCCCTGTGAGACTAGGACGTTGCCGTGCAATCTTATTTTATTCCGCAATAGCTCAGTTGGTAGTAGCGCTTGACTGTTAATCAAGATGTCGTAGGTTCGAGTCCTACTTGCGGAGTTATTTTTTAGGAATATTTTTGCTGCTGTAGCTCAGTTGGTAGAGCGTCGCCTTGGTAAGGCGGAGGTCACGGGTTCGAATCCCGTCAGTAGCTTTTTTTATTGCTTTCATAATCGTTTTAAATAACTCAGTAAGGGAGAATGTTATCGTTGACATTCTCTTTTTTTATTGAGTAAATTGAGTAATTAGATATGATCGCTTATGGCGAACAGCTGTGTTCTGTTATTCTTAGGCAAAAACCGTCTCTAGCATGGTATGATGATAGGAAAGATGTGAAGGAGTCTGTATATATGGAACATATTGAAACCTACCTTGCTCAGCTTGGTAACCGCAGCGATCAACGTACTGGAGCCGTTAACACACCAATTTATTTAAGTACTGCCTACGCTCACCCTGGTTTGGGCGAGTCCACTGGATTCGATTATTCTCGGACAGCCAACCCGACTCGAAATATCCTACAAGAGGGGATTAAAAATTTAGAAGCGGGCGACTATGGTTTTGCCACGAGCTCAGGGATGGCAGCCATCCAACTAGTCATTGAAGGGCTTTTAGAAGCTGGCGACCATGTCGTCACCTTGCAAGACTTATATGGGGGCACCTACCGCTACTTCCATGCCGTAGAAGAACGGGGTCAATATCGCTTTACTTACTGTCTAAGCGCAGAAGAAATTGACCAGGCCTTAAATGATGATGTTAAATTAGTCTTCATTGAAACGCCAACCAATCCAATGATGACGGAATTCGATATCCAAGCTATCGCTGATAAGGCGCATGCCGTGGGGGCCTTGGTTGTTGTTGATAACACCTTCTATACCCCCGTCTTACAGCAACCTCTTCGCCAGGGGGCAGATGTTGTGGTTCATTCGGCCACCAAGTATCTCGCCGGGCATAATGATGTTTTAGCTGGCTTGGTAGCCTGTAGGGGCGAAGCCATTGGTGAAGCCCTAGCCTTCCAGTTAAATACTACAGGGGCAACTTTAGGTCCAATCGATTGTTGGTTAACCATTCGTGGGCTCAAAACTTTGGCCTTACGGATGAACCAACACCAGTCTAATGCCCAAGCCATTGTTGACTACCTAAAAACTGAGTCATTAGTTTCCCAAGTCTTTTATACAGGAAAAGGCGGTATGGTAACCTTTGAAATGGCCGACCAAAGTAAAATCAATGACTGGTTACATGCGGTTAAAATATTTACCTTCGCAGAAAGTTTGGGTGGGGTAGAGAGTTTGGTCACTTATCCAAAAACCCAGACCCATGCCGATATTCCAGAAGAATTACGGCTTAAATATGGTCTCAACGATGGGATTGTCCGCTTGTCAGTCGGCATTGAAAATGGCCAAGACTTAGTCAAGGACCTAAGGAATGCATTTGATCAGATACGTTAATTAATTATTGATAAAAGAGGAATCCATATGAATTTTCAAAAATTAAAATATGCCGTGGTAGTTGCCAACAGTGGTTCCTTTCGTGAAGCTAGCCGCCGCTTGTATATGGCACAATCTAGTTTGTCTACCGCGATTAAGGAATTAGAGGAAGAGTACCAAATTCAAATTTTTGAGCGTACTAAGCGCGGAGTATTCATTACCAATGAAGGAAGCGAATTTCTTTCCTACGCTGAGGATATTCTCTCACAGGTTGAAACATTAGAGAACCGCTATTTGGAAGATAATGAACGGCGCTTGTTTTCTGTCTCAGGTCAGCATTATGACTTTGCTTGTGAGGCATTTAGTCAATTAATTGCTGAAGAGAGCGGTAATGGTTGGGATTTTCGTTTTTTAGAAACTTCAACTAGCCAAGTCTTAGAAGATGTCAAACGGTCTTATTCTGAGTTAGGGCTCTTATACATGAATGATAAAAACCAGCGAGTCATCGAGCAATATCTTAACCGCTATGAGTTGGTCTTTCATAAATTGGGGAATTTCTACCCCCATGCTTTCGTGGGGACTAAGCATCCCTTGGCTGACCGTGACCAGGTATCTTTAGAAGAATTGAGCCAGTACCCCGTGATTAAATTTGAGCAAAGTCGGGGCTCTTCCATGCAATTTACAGAAGAATCTCTGGAGCCTGATTTTGAAGGGCAAGAGGTTGTTTATGCTTCTGACCGGGCAACCGTGATTAATGTTTTAGCCAATACCCAGGCTTATTTGATCGGGTCTGGCCTAGTGACTTCACCTTTCGCTGATTTAGAACGCATTATTCCTATTGAAGGACATGATGATAAGGCCAATAAAATTGGTTACATCGAAGCCCGCTACCGGAAAACTTCACCTTTCGCTAAACGCTACATCGCCTTATTAGAAAATATGGTGAATTCATGATATTCTGATCTTAGTGAGTGGCTAGTAAGAACTTATTTTACTTGCCGAGATGAATGAACTAGGAAACGAGGAATAATTATGGCTTACGAAATAAAAAAAGACGGTAATGCTTTTATTATTGAAGGTGAAGATGGCCAAAGAATTGGCGAAATTACGTGGAGTCCGGCAGACCAATTTGTGATTGCTGACCACACTTGGACCCATCCTTCTCTTAGAGGAAAGGGAGTGGCTGGTCAGTTACTCGACCACTTGGTGGACTACATGAAAGAGGAAGGTAAATACATCTTAGCTAGCTGTCCTTATGTGGTAGAAAAATTTAAACGCCAACCCCAAAAATACGACTTTATTAACTACCAAAAACAAGGCCAAGATAAAGACTAATTCAGTTAGGATTAATCACTACTTTCTTTACACTTTATGAGAATGAGCCTACAATAGGGATAGTAACCTTTGATAAACCAACAAATGGAGGGGTATAGCGGATGAAAGCAATGATCTTATTAAGTAAGAATTATGAAGAAACTGAAGCAGTCGCAGTGATTGACATTTTACGTCGGGCTGAAATTGACATTGACGCAGTAGCTACTGAGGGTGACTTAGATACTGTCGGGGACCACAATATCACCATTCGAGCTGATTATCTCTTAGAAGATATTAATGGTGCGGACTATGATATCGTGATCACCCCTGGTGGAGTCGGAGGGACCAATGCCCTTAGAGAAAACGATAAAGTGATCGACCTCCTCAAGGAACAATACCAATCAGACTCTGGCTATATTGCCAGCATCTGTGCGTCACCAAGAGTCTTAGATAAGGCGGGGATTTCTCAAGAAATTCGTGGAACTATCTTCCCAGCCCTTAGTGACCAAGTGACCTTTAAGGAATATGTGGCCGACGAGCTTGTTGTTAATGACACAGACCACCAAGTAATCACGTCACAAGGACCCGCAACGGCTTATTACTTTGCTCTTGAAATTGTGCGGCAATTGAAGGGCCAAGAGGTCCATGACCAAGTGGCTAAGGCGCTCTTAATTCCTAATGTTGAAGCTGCGGTTAAGGCTTAATGTTTACTTATTTACTAAAAGCGCTGGTAAGATTTTACCAGCGTTTTATTTCGCCTGCCTTACCGCCGTCTTGCCGTTACTATCCCACTTGCTCGACTTATATGCTTAGAGCTCTAGAAAAGCATGGCTTTTTCAAGGGGACGCTGATGGGACTGGCCCGAATCCTACGCTGCCATCCCTATGCCCGCGGCGGAGTCGACCCAGTTCCCGATCATTTTAGCCTCAAACGCAATGACCAAGAAGTCAACCCTAAAGAACGCCAAGCCTTAGCCAGATTAAGTAAGAAATAACAGAGTGCGACAGTCACACTAAAGGACGAAACCACTGGAGAAAACTGGGATAAGCTCAGCAAAGCTGAGCGTTACCAGTTTTTGAAGTGGACGTTCGTCCTGTGACTGGAGCAGGTTTGGATAGAGTGCGACGGTCACAGCTGACGCTTGAAACATCTTTTAATCAAATAGTAGCAATCAAAAAAGGAGTCCCCTAATTGAGGACTCCTTTTATAATGAAATCTTTTATTCTTCTACCCCGTAAATGTCAGCGACTTTGTCAGCGATGCGTTGGGCATAGGTCAAGGCGAGGTCATCACTTTGGGCTTCGACCATGACCCGGAGTAAGTTTTCGGTACCGCTAGGACGGACTAAGACCCGACCTTCTTCCCCTAATTCACTTTCAACCGCATCAATTTCTGCTTTGACGTCCGCATTGTTCATGGCTTCTTCCTTGCCGGCGCGGGTCACTTTGACATTGATGAGCTCTTGAGGATAGGTTGGCATTTCATCAGCTAATTCGCTGAGTTTCTTCCCGGATTGTTTGAGGACGAAGAGCAATTGAATGGCAGTTAAGAGGCCGTCACCGGTCGTGTTATGGTTCATAAAGATAACGTGACCCGATTGTTCTCCTCCCAGGGTGTAGTCGCCCTTACGCATTTCTTCAACCACATAACGGTCGCCTACCTTGGTGACCTTATCATTCATCCCTGCAGCTTCAACAGCCTTATGGAAACCTAGATTAGACATGACGGTAGCAACGATGGTGTCGTCTTTTAACTTGCCATGGTCTTTGAGGTACTTCCCACAGATGTACATAATATGGTCGCCATCCACTAAACGGCCCTTGTCATCAACAGCGATGCAGCGGTCAGCGTCCCCGTCAAAGGCAACCCCAGCATCAGCCCCTTGTTCGAGAACTAGTTTTTGGAGTTCACCAGGGTGGGTAGACCCGCAGTCATCGTTAATGTTTAGGCCATCAGGACGGGTCGCCCGGGCAAAGAAGTCTGCATTTAAATCAGCAAAGAGACGGTTGACTAAAGGTGCAGCGGAACCATTAGCGGCGTCAATACAGAGTTTTAAGCCGGATAAATCATTAGAAATGGTGGTTTGGAGAAATTCGAGGTACTTGGCTACCCCTTCTGGATACTCACTGACCGTCCCTAAGCCTTGGGCACTAGGACGAGGTAAGCTGTCCTCTTCTTGGTCTAAGTAGTATTCAATTTCTTCTTCTTGGTCATCCGATAATTTAAAGCCGTCACTACCAAAGAATTTGATGCCGTTATCCTTGGCAGGATTGTGGCTGGCTGAGATCATTACCCCAGCAGTTACCCCAGTAGTCCGGGTGAGATAAGCGACAGCTGGTGTGGTGATGACGCCTAGTTGTAACACTTCAATGCCGACAGATAACAGCCCTGAAATTAAGGCGTGTTCTAATAACTGACCAGAAATCCGTGTATCGCGTGCAACGAGGACACGGGGATGTTTTTGTTCTTCCTTGGCGTGTTGGAGCAAGACATAGCCACCAAAGCGACCTAATTTAAAGGCCAGTTCAGGGGTAAGTTCCTTATTGGCTTCTCCGCGAACACCGTCAGTTCCAAAATATTTTAACATGATATACTCCTTTGATTTACCAATCTTATTAACAATTCAATATACTACCACGATTTCAAGCCTTTGCCAAATTAGGGTGAACTAGATTTAGCCTCTGCTTGACTGCTCGATTCCCTTTGTCGGTTAGTGGCTGGCTGGCTCTCATCCTTGCTAGTCTCCTGCCTTGCCTGGCTAGAAGAATCACTAGAGGCTTCACTTCTTTGGCCGCTGTTTTTGGGTCGGGCGGTAACGGTAAGAGTGATGGACTCAGGCTCCATAGCTTCAACATTATCGGGGCGTTCTAGAGCCACTTGGACCCGTTGACTCTGGGTGATTCCGCTAACGTCAATATGACCGACTACCGCTTGGATAGCGGCAAGGGCTTTCTCATCGCCAAAGAGGGTTACTTGCCGGGTGGACCAGTTACTTAAGTCATAAGTGTAGTCATCATTGGGATTATCGAGGTCGATTTGGATAGGGACTGAGCTCCCCTGCTTACCGATGGCAATATCGACGCCGACTTGACTTGGGTTGGCGGTAATGTTTAAGATATTACCTTCGCGATCCTTGACAATGACCCGGCCACTGCCGTGGTAGTCGGAATTGGTATTGTTAGGGAGGCTGACATCGACGCTCACTGAGGAAATCTTGCTGAGGCTTTCAGCTGAACCTGTCAAGGTGACTTCTGCCGGAGTGGCCTTGGTGGCATGAATTTCATAACCCGGGGCCAAGTTGGTCGGATTAACATGGATTTCTACCGGGTATTTTTGACTTTGCAGTTGAGCAATATTGATTTCCACACTGGAAGGTGAGATTCGATAATTGAGGTCTTTAGAAATATTAGTCATGGTGAGTTGCACATAGTGTGACCCTTCGCCGAGTTCTTCCAGGTTCTCAGTCACGACCTTAAATTCTCGGGCTTGAAGGGTTTGGTCGATGATATTACTTGGGCCTGAAATTTCCACAGAGACGGTTTCAGGTAGGCCAGTAATATAGTAGTCATCCACGTCGCCACTCACATAAACGGGGACGTCGGAGATGGTTTCTGACTTGGTTTCACTGATATTAGTGAAGAAACTGACCGGGTTATTATTATAACGTTCCGCCTTGACAAAGATAAAGAGGAAAAGCGCTAATAAGAGTGAGAAAAAAATCATAGCGGCTTTATTTTCATAGAGCTTATTCATCTTTGTCACCTCCATTTTTCTTTTGGAAGATATTCTTCAAGAAATGGTTGCCTTCGATGATGGAATCGCCGTCTTCGCTCTCAGCAAAATGTTGGCGGAGAGTCTCGCGGATTTCTTCTTCAGAAAGGTCGCGCATAACTTTTCCTTTATAGGTGAGGGAAATGTCACCGGTCTCTTCAGAAACCACCACCACTACCGCATCGGTGACTTCACTGAGGCCAACCGCAGCCCGGTGGCGGGTGCCTAGTTCCTTAGGAATTTCGGGGTTTTCTGAGAGGGGGAGGAAACTGGCTGCTGAGCTAATCTTCATATCTTGGATCACCACCGACCCGTCATGGAGCGGGGTGTTGGGAATGAAGATATTAATGAGGAGTTGTTCAGTAATATCCGCATCCAATTTGATTCCCGTGTTGGCATATTCGGTAAGCGATTGGGTATCTTCAATGGAGATTAAAGCCCCGATCCGCCGCTTAGCCATGTACTGGCAAGCCCGGATAATTTCTTCAATCATTTGCTCAACGGGGTCATTTTGGGTATTTCGTAAATTTCTCATTCGTAAGCTTTGGCCGAGATGGTCGAGGCCGTTTCTAATTTCCGGTTGGAAAATAATGATAATCCCGATGACTGACCACTGGATAATACTATTCATGATCCAGTCGATGGTTTCTAATTGAAAGACGGTCGAAACCATTTTAAAAAGTAAAAAGATAATGATGCCATTAAAGATATTGACCGCCCGCGTGCCCCGGATTAACTTGAGCAACTGATAGATGATGAGCCAAACAATCAAGATATCGATCAGGTCAAAGGCATGTGACCAGCTGAAAATTGATTCCCAATCCATCGTTTTCCCTCCTATTAGTGATGTTTTAAATTCATTAATAAGTATACCATAGACACTGTCTGACCAGGCTTTAGGTCTTTCTTAAATTATGGATAGTGGGGAGAGAATAGAGTGAGGCCTTCTGCCTTAAAAGCTAGCAAAAGCGCGAAAAATTTATGATAAATGAAAAAAATCGCCAATAACCCTTGCATTTTATAGGGAAATAGTGGTATATTAATTGAGTACTGATTTGGAGGGATAGCGAAGCGGCCAAACGCAGCGGACTGTAAATCCGTTCCTTCGGGTTCAGAGGTTCGAATCCTCTTCCCTCCATTTCTAATCATATTGGGGTATCGCCAAGCGGTAAGGCAACAGACTTTGACTCTGTCATGCGTTGGTTCGAATCCAGCTACCCCAGTTAAGTGAGACTGTACGAGTACGTGCAGTCTCTTTTTTTTTTGACTTTCAGTTGACGGAGAGAAGGCATGCTCAGCGATAGTAATTCCTGAATAAGCACAAAAAACTCCCCCTAAAGTAGTTTTACTTTTTCAAGTGTCTACTTTAAGGGGAGCATACCAGAAAGAACTGAGGGAGTTTTTGTGTTATTTGATTGGAAAACGGGGGAATTTATAAGGTAGGTGCTTGTTGAGGTACTTGAGGAAGAGGTAACCCAATTCAAAGTCCATCATCCCATGGAAGAGTGACGATACACCGAAGAGAATGAAGAGGGAGGCCCAGTAACCGTATTGGCCATCCAAACTGGTTAATCCGGCGGTTACAAAGCAATGGATAACGATCATTTCCCCCAGACCGTGTAAGCTGTTAATCCCAGCGTTAAAGAGGGTTCTTTTCCAAGGGTTCAAGACAAATTCATTGGACCGTTGCAGAGTATAGGCACCCACTAGGGTAAATAAGAGGTGGGAAACCGCCCGGAAGACCACTGGTAAGGGAAAACCTGCCATCAAGAAACCAAATGAGGTCGCTAGGGCCACAAATGCGGCTGAGGCTGGTGAAATAAAGAGTGCCATATCAATGGCGATATGAGAGCCCAGGGTCCAGGAAAAGGGACCAAAAGCGATTTTAATGGGACTAATCATAGGGATAATGATACCGATGGCTGTTAGTAAGGCTACGGTAGTCATTTTGCCCGTATTTTTTTTGCTAACTGAAATACTTTCTTTCATTGTAATCCTCCTTGAAGAATGAGTCCTAATATAATCGATATAAAACCAAATAATGATAAAAATTTAAAATTATCATAAGCTTAGCCTTTATTTTTGTCAAGTCTGTCTAAATTGATCACTTTTCGCATAAGGCTAGGGTTTTGCTGCCTTGGCTTATGGTATGATAGTAAAAACAGTATCAGCTTTCTTGGGCTTTTTAAGATCAGGAAAGTCAGTCCCTTTGGCTGGCTGAAAGCGGCTAGTCAGAGAATCAGAATAGAAAAAATGAGGAGGCGGTTTAGTGATGGCTAATCCAAAACAAGTGTCTAATTTTATAAATCTGAACCAAGATATTATTGATGAATTAATTACCCTCGCTTTTAAGGAAGATATTCCTTATGAAGACCTGTCGACCAATGCTATTTACCAGGGGCAAGCAGCCCAGGTAGAGCTCTTAGCTAAGCAAGCGGGAGTGATTTGTGGTTTGGATCTCTTCAAGCGGGTTTTCTTACATTTGGACCCTGAAGTTCAATTTGAGAGTCTGGTCCGAGATGGTGACCGCGTAGCTAAGCAAGAGACCCTGATGGTGATCAAGGCCTCCGTCAATACCCTCTTAAGTGGCGAACGGATTGCCCTTAACTTCCTTCAAAGAATGAGTGGGATTGCTACGGCTACCCGTCGTTTTGTAGATGCCTTAGAAGGCAGTGGGATAAAGTTACTGGATACCCGTAAAACTACCCCAGCCTACCGCCCCTTGGAAAAATATGCAGTCCGGGTAGGGGGCGGCTATAACCACCGTTACTCTCTATCTGACCAAATTATGCTCAAGGATAACCATGTTGCTGCTGCCGGTGGGGTCAAAGAAGCCATCCAAGCGGCTAAGGCCTATGCCCCTTTTGTGAAGAAGATTGAAATTGAAGTCGAGGACTTGGACATGGTCAGAGCGGCAGTGGAGGCTGGAGCTGATATTATTATGCTCGATAATATGGACCATGACACCATGGGGGAAGCCATTGCGATCATTAACGGCCAAGCGATTATAGAAGCTTCAGGCAACTTTACCTGGGACAATGTCACAGATTATAAGGACCTAGCCATTGACTATATCTCTAGTGGGGCCATTACCCATTCGGCCGGAATCTTAGATTTGTCCCTCAAACATTTGAAAGTGAGGAAGTAGGTCTGGGCCTCCTGAGGCAGAAATCTTTGATTTCTACTACTCATAGCTCAAGTTTTGCCCTGACTTTTGTTACAGCAAGGTTACAAGGCGACAGAAATGTTTCAGAAAATCCTTTTAAAATGTCAAAGTAATTAAAGGGCCTTAACAAGTCAGAAAATCCCTTTTCTTCGTCTGGAAGCCATGATAGTATATTTCATGTCGACGAGGGAAAGACCTCGTTGAGAGATAAAAATGAATCTGAATGATTAAGATGCTTAATCATATTAAATAGAAAAAAGAATGAACTTTGCATAGAAGAAAGGATTTTTATTACACATGAATATGAAGAAAGTTTTAGTAGGTACCTCAATCGCTTTATCAGCCTTAGTAAGTTTTGCTGCTGGGGAAACGACTGAAGCACACGCAGCTGAATGGCAAGCACGTTCAGTTGAAGAAATCAAAGCTGACTTCCAAAAATTAGATGACAACGAAAAAGTTTATGTCATTAAATCTGGTGACACCTTAAACGCTATTGCTCAAGCAGCAGATGTGAACACCAAAGAATTAGCTGAAATCAACAACATCGAAAATGCTAACTTAATCTTTCCAGGAACTAAATTAACCTTCAAATCTGACCAATCAGGTAAGGTTAATGAAGTTGAAGTAGAAAAACAAGGTCAAGCAGCTCAAGTTTACACCGTTGATGAAACTGCTGGTCAAACTTACCAAGCACCAGCAACTGTTCAAGCTGCACCAGCTGCTGCTCCAGCACCTGCACCAGCTCCAGCTCCAGCACAAAGCGCTTACACTGGTTCTTCTTCATCCGCTAAAGAAATCATTGCTCAACGTGAATCTGGTGGTTCATACTCAGCAACTAACGGCCAATACATCGGACGTTACCAATTAAGCGCTTCTTACTTAAACGGTGACTACTCCCCAGCTAACCAAGAACGTGTGGCTGACCAATACGTAGCCGGTCGTTACGGTTCATGGGACAACGCTTTAGCATTCTGGAACGCTAACGGTTGGTACTAAGATAAAAAGAGTGTAACAGTCACACCAAAGGACGAAACCATTAACTCCGGCTCACTGGGCTGGAGTTTTTTTATTTATCTCAGCTTTCATAAGGAGTTTAAGCGCTTCGCCTTGAATAGGTAAGCGGTTTCTGCTATAGTTAGAAAGTACTCACAAGAGGTGCTTTTGCTGAGATAGGTGGAAACCTGGACTCTTTGAACCTGAGAAAGTTAAGACTTGCGTAGGGATGTGAGAATTCAAATATCGTTATAAGGCACAGCCAAGCTTTTGCTAAAGCCTAACGATAAGAAGTCCTGCAAAGTACACGAAGTGGAGTATACTTTGCAGGGCTTTTTTTCTGTCTAGAAGTAAAAGACCTGCAGAGAAAATGTGTAATCTAAACAGAATAAGAGAGATGAGTCAATGTCTAAAAAAACAAGCATTCCCTTTGCGAAATATAGTCAGCAGGTCAAGGAGAAAGCCCCGCTGATCCAAGTTTTAAATAATTATGTCACTATCCATGATGTGGCCAATGTGATTTTGGCCAGTGGCGGGCGTCCCGTGATGACCGATAACTTACCTAATAGTCAGGATGTGGTCAAGACAGCTGACCTTTTGCTATTGAATGCCGCTAGTCCCAGACCTAATCAGGAATTGTTGGACCTCGCCGCCATAGCGAAAAATGACTACCATCCCGTGGTCTTAGATCCAGTGGGGGTTTCAGCTATGCCGTCTAAATTAAAGCTCTGTCAAGATCTGATTGACCGGGATCTAGTAAGCGCGGTAAAGGGGAATGCTTCGGAAATTCGAAGCCTCCTCTTTGAAAAAAGCCAAGGATCTGGGGTTGACCTGGGTCCTGGAGACGAGGTGACCTTGGCTAACCTGGCTGATTTTGCCCCGGCCTTTAAAGCTTATGCCCTAGAAAAAGGAATTATCCTAGCCATGTCAGGTCCGATTGACTTAGTGACTGATGGCGAACGGCTGGCAGTCATTGAAAATGGTCACCCCTGGATGGCTTCTTATACGGGATCAGGTTGCCAGTTAAGCGGCGTCTTAGCCAGTTTTTTAGCCGGTAATCCGGATGAGGATTCTTTTTACCTAGCTACAGCAGCTATGATTAGCTATGGGGTGGCGGGAGAAATCGCTGCTCAAGTGCTCCAGCCTTATGAGGGCAATGCCACTTATTCCAACCGGGTGATTGACCAGGTCTTCTTATTAGAGGCCAAAGAATTAGAAAGGAGAGCCAAGTATGACATTCAATAAAAATGATTTATTGGTCTATGCCATTACGCCCGACCGTTTTGATCATGACGAATTAATCCAGCAAGTCAAAGAGGTCTTAGCAGGTGGGGCGACGATTTTACAGTTACGTTTAAAGGACCATCCCTTTAAAGACCAAGAGGAGAAGCTGGATCTAACTAAAAAAATTAAAGCCCTCTGCCAAGAAGCAGGTGTCCCCTTTATTATTGATGATGATTATGAACTGGCCCTGGCGGTAGATGCTGACGGCCTCCATGTTGGAGAAGATGACCTGCCAGTCGACCAGGCTAGACAACTGCTCGGCCCGGAAAAAATTATCGGGGCTTCGGCTAAAAGTTTGGATGCCGCTCTAAAAGCCCAGGCGGCTGGTGCAGACTACTTGGGAGTTGGCGCCCTCTATCCGACCCAGTCTAAGGCCAATGCCCAAGGCACTAGTCTGACCACCTTGCGAGCTATTGCCCAAGGGGTGAATATTCCCATTGTAGGCATTGGTGGGATTAACTTAGATAATATGGCCAATTTACGGGACCAGGGGCTGGCCGGGGTGGCTCTGATTTCTGCTTTGTTTAAGGCGGAAAACCCCTACCAAGCGACTCAAGAAATCCGTAAAGCTGCTGAAAAGCTTTTTAAACTCCAAGCCGTCCTTACCATTGCCGGCTCAGATTCCAGTGGGGGAGCGGGTATTCAAGCGGACCTCAAGACCATGCAGGCCAATGGAGTCTTTGGCATGAGTGCTATTACTTCAGTGACCGCCCAAAATACTAGGGGTGTGACCGGGGTCTATGACCTCAGTCCCGAGGCCTTGGCTAGCCAACTCCAGGCTGTTTTTGAGGATATCCCTCCGGCTAGTGTCAAGATTGGCATGGTCTCCCAAGTGGAATTAGTAGAGGAAATCGCCAAAGCCCTTAAAAACTATCAGGCTAAATATGTCGTAGTAGACCCGGTCATGGTCGCAACGAGCGGGTCCAACTTGATCCAAGACCAAGCGGTACAGGTCTTGGCTGACCAGGTATTCCCGCTCGCTTGCTTAATTACTCCCAATATTCCTGAAAGCCAGGTCTTAGCAGGACAAGATATCCATTCGGCAGCCGATATGGAAGCCGCCGCTAAGAAAATTAGTCAGACCTACCAAGTCGCAGTCCTCTGTAAGGGCGGCCATCGAGTTAATGATGCTAACGATGTCCTGGTGACTCCTGAGGGCCAGGTCCACTGGTTTAAGGGCGAGCGGGTTGATAACCCCAATACCCATGGCACCGGCTGTACGCTATCCAGTGCCATTGCCAGCAACTTAGCCAAGGGGGATGACTTAGTTACTGCCATTGCTCGGGCTAAGACCTATCTCAGCCTGGCCCTTAAAGATCAATTAGACCTTGGCCAGGGGAGTGGGCCTTTGAACCATGGCTTTGGACTATTGACTTATTACCCCAGTGACCATTAATTGCCTTAACTTCCCTTGGCACATAGTTCCTAGTCTTTCAACCCTTCTACGAGGCTAGACCTGCTAGGGGAAGAGTATCTGTACACCGATAAGGGTCATGATAGCTTGTCATGGCCTTTTTTCTATATTTAGAAAAGGGTCTATCTGTTTTTAAAAAGAGTGTTTATTCCTAACATTGTGAAAACAAACACATATTTTCTCTTTTTAATTAAAATATAAAAATATTCTTTTAAAAGCTGTAAGCGATTACAAGGCTAAATTACTAATGTTTAAGTGATTGTAAGCGGTTGTGGGTAAAAAGAAAAACAAAAAAGAACTTGCTTTTTAATTGTGAATAATTTAACATAATAGCCATAAAGATGAAAGTCATTAAAAATCAAAGAAAGGTTAGGAAGAACAATGGCTAAAGGAAAAGAACAAAAAGTAGATATTCCACAATTTATCGATGAGACAGTGGCTAAGGCTAAACAGGCCTTAGAAGATTTTATGGCCTTAGACCAAGAGCAAATCGACCATATTGTTACTAAGGCGTCGATTGCTGCCTTAGACCAACATGGGGTCTTAGCTAAACATGCCGTTGAAGATACTGGACGGGGTGTCTTTGAAGATAAGGCCACCAAGAACTTATTTGCCTGTGAACATGTGACCAACCACATGCGCCACTTGAAAACAGTAGGTATTATTGATCGTGATGAGGCCAAGGGATTGACCTATATTGCTGAACCGGTCGGAGTAATTTGTGGGATTGTCCCTACTACCAACCCAACATCGACAGCAATCTTTAAGTCCTTGATTTCCTTGAAGACCCGTAACCCGATTGTCTTCTCCTTCCACCCCCAAGCCCTGGAATCTTCTATCCATGCGGCCAAAGTGGTGCGGGACGCGGCCATTGCGGCAGGGGCTCCTGAAAACTGTATCCAATGGATCGATCCCAAACACGCTTCTATGGAAGCCACCAATTTACTGATGAACCACCCTGATGTCGCTACGATTTTAGCTACTGGGGGATCTGCCATGGTTAAGGCTGCCTATTCTTGTGGGAAACCAGCCTTGGGTGTGGGACCAGGGAATGTGCCTGCCTATGTTGAAAAAACGGCCAACCTCAAGCAAGCCGTGAATGATATTGTCATGAGTAAGGCCTTCGATAATGGGATGGTTTGTGCTTCAGAACAAGCTGCCATTGTTGACAAAGAAATCTACCCCGACTTCATTAAAGAAATGAAGTCCTACCATGTTTACTTTGTCAACCAAAAGGAAAAAGCTCTCTTAGAAGAATTCTGCTTTGGAGCTAAAGCCAATAGTGATGCGGTTGACCAAGCCAAACTCAATGCCGATATTGTCGGGAAATCAGCGGTTTGGATTGCTAAAGAAGCCGGCTTTGAAGTGCCAGAAGAAACCGTCATCCTAGCAGCAGAAGTTCCTGAAGTGGGTCCTGCCCAACCCCTTACCCGAGAAAAATTATCCCCAGTGCTTGCCATCTTAAAGGCTGAAACAACCGAAGATGGGATGGCTAAGGCCGAAGCCATGGTTGAATTTAATGGCCTAGGTCACTCCGCCGCCATCCATACCAATAACCACGACTTAGAAATCGAATACGCCAAACGGGTGAAAGTGGCCCGGGTCATTGTCAATGCGCCGTCAACCTTTGGGGGAATTGGGGATGTTTATAACTACTTTATTCCTTCCTTAACCCTAGGCTGTGGGTCTTATGGACATAACTCCGTAGCTGGTAACGTGGGACCTTTAGATTTGATTAATATTAAACGAGTAGGGGAGCGGCAAAATAACATGCAATGGTTTAAAGTCCCTCGGGTTTACTTCGAAAAGAATTCCATTAAATACTTACAAGAATTAGACCATGTGGAAAGGGTATCGATTATTTCTGATAAAGGCATCGCCAAACTCGGCTTTGTTCAAAAAGTCATTGACCAACTTCAACAACGGCAAAATAAGGTGGTCTATGATGTCTTTGATAACATTGAACCGGATCCAGATATTTCCACGGTTCAAGCGGGTGCTGACGCTATCCGGGCCTTCCAACCGGATACCATTATTGCTATTGGTGGGGGATCGGTTATGGACTCCGCTAAGATCATGTGGCTCTTCTATGAACGTCCTGACGTTGACTTCCGCGACCTGGTTCAAAAATTCATGGATATTAGAAAACGGGCCTTCCGTTTCCCAGCCCTCGGTGACAAAGCCCAATTAGTGGCTATCCCAACCACCTCAGGGACAGGTTCCGAAGTAACGCCTTTTGCGGTCATTTCCGATAAGAAGAACAATAAGAAGTACCCGCTTGCTGACTACGCCCTCTTACCTAAGGTAGCTATCGTGGATTCCAGCTTTGTCGAAAAGGTACCAAGTCGGGTGACCGCCGCTACCGGGATGGACGTCTTAACCCACGCTATTGAAGCTTATGTATCTATCTTTGCCTCGGACTATACCGATGGACTCTCCCTCCAAGTCATTAAGATTGTCTTTGACTACTTGGAAAAATCAGTCAAAGACTTTGACCCGCTAGCTAGAGAGAAGATGCATAATGCGGCAACCATGGCGGGGATGGCCTTCGGTAACGCCTTCTTGGGAATTGTTCACTCCATGTCCCATAAGATCGGTGGGGTCTTCCATACCGTTCACGGGGAAAACAATGCCATCCTCCTACCTTATGTGATCCGCTACAATGGGGAAAAACCAGGTAAGCTTTCTACCTGGCCAAAATACAACTACTACAAGGCCGGCGAACGTTACCAAGACATTGCCCGTATGTTAGGCTTAAAGGCTAATACTGTTGAAGAAGCCGTTGCTTCCTTGGCTCAAGCCTGCTATGAACTCGGTGAAAAAGTCGGTCTCCCAATGAGCTACCAAGTCCAAGGTCTTGACAAGAAAGAATGGGAAAAGGCCTTAGAACAACTGGCTTATGATGCTTATGAAGACCAATGTACCCCATTAAACCCTCGTCTGCCATTAGTTCCTGATATGATGGCCATGATGCGGGCTGCTTACCAAGGTTATGGAAAGGCTCCAGAGCCAATTAAGAATAAGTAAGAAATTCCTCTTGTATAGATAGAAAAAAAGTGAGCCCCAGCAGCTCACTTTTTTCGTCTCTTATCATATTTTATTAATTCACACGGTTCTTTTGCCAGATGAAGCCCATGTGGCGGCCTTTAGTTTGGTTTTGACGATAGGAGAAGCCTTGGGGGCTGGCATAGGTGTCCATGGAGTCCACTTGGATGTTTTCGGGGCGGATACCTAGACTGAGGCATTGATTTCTAACAACGGCTTGGTTATCAATGTGCCACTTACTCGTGTCGGCTTGGTAGGAGATATTTCCCTCTGAACCCTCCAAGTTCTTGAATTGAAGATAAACATCCTCATCGACTTCAAAGTGTTTTTGGGATAGGGCTGGGCCAATTTGGACCTGGATATTTTCTGCTTTGACCTCAGGATGGTCGGCAAAGATTTGCTCAAAGGTTACATGGGTAATGTTTTGGACCGTTCCCCGCCAACCGGAATGGATGACGCCGATCAGGGGAGTCTTTTGGTCGTAGAAGAGAATAGGGACGCAGTCAGCCGTGAAAATCCCTAACATGAGGTCATCATCAAAGCTGTAGAGGGCGTCGGTTTGGGGGATGGCTGTGTCATTAGTTAGGGCGCCCTTACCGCCGTCAGCCAGGGAAACTTCCACTGCCCGTTTGGAGTGACTTTGATGGGCTTGGACAAAGTGGTCGGGACTTATATGGGTTGCTTGGAAAAAAGCCCGGCGGTTAGATAAGACCGCATTGAAGTTCTGGTAGGAATGGATCCCCATATTGCCCTCCTCGGGTAATTCGGGATCTCTTAGGGTAATTCCCATTTGTAAGTGGGGATTATTTTGATAGTAGTGAATACTCATCAGGAACACTTCCTTCTATATAATAATGGCAAAGTATCTTGCTTATTATAAGCGGATTTTTTCCCACCCGCAATCTTTAGGCTTTTTTTATTAAATGATGTTGGTGAGCATTCGTTCTGCTTTTGAATTTTGGTCGTTGAAAAGCCATGGCATCGGTTCGGGCCAAGGTCCCTCACCTAGCGAGCTTCAAAGGGCTAGTAAGGCTAAAGCCAACTATCCCTAATTCACATCGCTTGCTTGTTCATGGCTAACGACCCAATTCAAAGCGCCACTCATGCTCATAGCTTCTTATCAAGAGAAATCTTGCTTAATTAATGCTCACCAACAGTAAAAAAAATAAAAGTCTCATTTTAGACAGTCGCAAGCGATCTGATTTCCTGGATAGTGACTCTAGGGAAAATTTGTTATACTAGGGAAAGATTCTTTAAGAGGAGTGCTTGTTGTGAATAAGGAAAACCATGGTTTTGTTGAAAGTGAAAAAATCGTTTCAAAAGAGCAAGGAGCGGTCATCCACCAATTTCGCCATCCGGCTTCAGGGGGCCAGGTGATTTGGATTGCAAATGATGACCCCCACCGGGCCTTTGGAATCGGTTTTTTAACCCCAGCTAAGGATTCTACGGGGGTGGCCCATATTGTTGAACATACGGTCCTATCTGGCTCGCGGAAGTATCCCGTCAAAGACCCCTTCATGTACATGCTCAAAAGCTCCATGAATACTTTTTTAAATGCCATGACTTATAAGGACATGACTCTCTTTCCGATTTCGTCCATGAATGAGACCGACTTTGAGAACTTAATGTCGATTTATTTGGATGCGGTCTTTTTCCCGCGGATGTATGAAGAAGAAAATATCTTCCGCCAAGAAGGCTATCATAAGGAACTCCACCATCTGGAAGATCCTATCACCATTACCGGGGTGGTCTACAATGAAATGCGGGGCGTTTATTCCGATGCGGACGCGGAGGTCTGCCAGCAAATTGACGCCAACTTCCATCTCAAGACGAGCGTGGCTTATGAATCGGGTGGTTATCCCTATGACATCCCTAAGCTCTCCTACCAAGATTTTCTTGCCTTCCATAAGAAACATTACCGGCCTGATAATGCCTTAGTGGTTGTCTATGGGGATGTCAACATCGATCGGGTCCTGGATCAGATTGATGGGGAGTATTTCTCACATTTCGAGCCTAGTGATGACCAGATCCAATTAGAATTAGCTGACCTTCCTGCTGGCGACCGGCGGATGACCCTTTATTTTGATGCTGATGACAAGCAGGAGGCTGAAGGGCTGGCTTACCTGTCCTATAATATTCCTTTTTCAAAAAATCAGAGGGTTGAAGATGGCTTTTTATATGGGATTATCATGAACGCTCTAGCCAACGGCGAGTCCAGCCCCCTCCATAAGGCTCTAGTTGAGGGCGGCTACTGCCAAGATGTGTCAGTCTATAGCTCAGGGACTTATTACAATGACTTTTCCCTAGTTTTAGAAAAGGTTGATCCTGACCAGGTTGATACCATTATTGAAGTGATTGAAAGGACCTTAAAGAAAATTGCCGACCAGGGCTTAGACCGCGACTTGGTCAAGGCCTGCCTCAACCAAACCGAGCTTCAACTCCGGGAAAAGGGCGGATCTTCACGAGGAGTCAAGACCTTTATCCAATTAATGTCGGCTTGGCGCTATCTAGACCGCCCGCTTGAAGTCTTGTCCTATGAAGAGATTCTCAGTCACTTGGACCAAGTTCTCTCATCCGCTCAACTTGAAGACTTAATCCGAGACCGTCTCGTTGACTTCAACTCGCGCTTAGTCATTGTCCACTTGCCTAAGCAGGGTTACCACCAAGCCAAAGATCAAGATCTGGCTGAAAGTCTGGCCCAAGAAAAGGCCCAAGCCAGTGACAATGAGCTTGAGGCTTTAATTCAAGAAAATGCCGATTTGAAGGCTTACCAAGAAGCTCCCGATAGTCCAGCAGCCCAAGCTAGTCTACCAAAACTGACCTTAGCTGATATTGAAGCAGAAATTACCGATGCTAGTGAAGAAGAGATCAATCACCCGACCTTAGGTAAGGTGCTCTACCATCCGCAAGCTGCTAGCCAAGGGATTGCCTACTTTAATTTTTCTTTTTCAGCCAATCATTTAACCAGTGACCAGCTCTTTTTATTAAAGACCTGGACCATTCTCCTAGGGGCCTTGGGAACGGCTTCCTATACTTATGATCAAATTGAAGTCCAATTAATCCAGTTAACGGCTGGCTTAACCACTCGACCAAAAATTTATCTGAATAGCCAAGAGCCGGGCCAGTTTAACTTGCAGGTCCAAGCCAGCTTTGCGGCTATGGCAGATAAGAGCCAAGCTGCTTTGGACTTAGTCAAAGAGATCTTAACCAGTACCCGCTTTGAAGATCGCAAACGGATTAGAAATATCCTTGACCGGGTCAAATACCAAATGGAGCAACAATTTGACCAAGCCGGCCATCAATTAGCTATGGGGTTGCTCAAGGCCCAATATTCGTCGGCTCAAGCCACTAGTCAGGCCCTATCTGGCTTAGATTACTATGACCAATTAGCTGATTTCTTGGCTGACTTTGACCGGGCCCTACCCGATCTCCTTGAAGACTTAGCCCATTTCCAAGAGCAAGTGCTCTTTTCCAATACAGCAACAGTAGCGGTGACAGCCAGTCCAAATGATAAAGACCTTTTAGTCGACCAAGTTCACGACTTTTTAGCTGACTTGCCGCAAAGCGCCCAAGCCGGACTGGACCATATGAAAAACCCCGCTCCCTTACATGAAGCGGGTAATATTGGCTTGATATCCAATAGTAATGTTCAATATGTGGTCCAAGGCGGTCCCCTAAATGACTTAAAGGCTGGCCAAAGAGGTCAACTTCCCGTCTTTACTAATATTATGAGTAATGAAATCCTCCATGAAAAAATCCGCGCCCAAGCGGGAGCCTATGGGGCGGGACTGACTATGAGTCCTGCCGGTGGAGTCTTAGCTTATTCCTACCGTGATCCCCATCTGAAACAAAGTCTAGCAGTCTACCAAAATATGGACCAATCCTTCAGGGACTTAGATTTAAACCCAGACTTTGTTGAGCAGCGGATTATTGGTTCCCTTACCCATTATCAGTATCCACTGACCCCTAAAGAAGTCAATGCTCTCAAATTAAAGCGTTACTTCTGTAAGCAAAGCAAGTCCGACCTAGACCAGGAATTCTCTGACCTCATTCATACCCAGCAAGAAGACTTATTGTCACTCAATGATAGCGTCAGTCAAGTGATGGATGATGCTAAGATTGTAGTTTATGGTAACCGCGATAAGCTGCAAGCCAACCAAGAGCTCTTTGACCAATTAAGAGAGTTAAAACGGGATTAATCCACGGATAAAGAGAAGGGAGTATTCCCAAGTGAGCTTAGCTTTCAAAAAACTAGGCTCGCTTTTTGTCTTTTATTATTTATGACCGATAACTAGCTATAAAATTAGATTCATCAATATGATTTTCTAATTCAACCCCAGGTATTGGCCGAAGGAAGCAGCAATAATGGCCAGACCGATAAAGACCCAAAAGGAAATTTTTAAATAATGGTCGAGCTGTTCCTTACCAGGGACCCGGGTCTTGAAGAGACGATAGAGAGCAATAGCGAAGGCAATTAAGCCAAAAATGAAGGCAACGGTATAACGATTCATAATAAACTCCTTTATTAGTGGTTTTAGTCGTTGTATTTCTTAATCATTGTAAGGGAAAAAATCTCCTAGGCAAAGAAGGATAAAATTTGTTTAAGGCTTTGGCTTTTGTTTTGGGAAGTGGTCCTTCCATTATATAATGAATAAAAGAAGCGGAGCGTGAAGAAAGTAATGGCAAAAAGAGGATTTGAAATTGTCAGTTCCTACCAAGATCAAGGGATTCATCTGCCCCAAAGGCAAACCACTTCAGCGGCTGGCTATGACATTGAAGCCGCTGAACGGGTGCTTTTACCCTCCTTTTGGTCGGCGGCGGTCAAAGCGGCTAGTGGTCAAGGGGAAGGCGACCTGGCTAAGATTACCCAACCTACTCTGGTTCCCACTGGGCTTAAGGCCTATATGCCTAGTGATGAATACCTGCAGATTATTTCTCGGTCCAGTAACCCTTGGAAACGTAACCTCACCCTACCTAATGGAGTTGGGATTATTGATAGTGACTACTATAATAATGCCAACAATGAAGGTCACATCTATGTCCAACTGCTCAACTTTGGATTGGAAGATGTGGTGATTGAGAAGGGTGAGCGGATTGCCCAGGGAATTTTTACCCCCTACCTGAAGACTGACCAAGATAGTGGGGGTCTGAAGGAGCGGAGTGGTGGTTTTGGAAGTTCCGGACAATAAGAGAAAGTAGAGGGAAGGAATGGCTAAAAAGAAGCGAAAAACTGTCTACACCTGCCAGGCCTGTGGCTATGAATCGCCTCAGTGGTATGGGAAATGCCCCCAATGTGGAGCTTGGAATACCCTGGAAGAGGAAGTGATTGCGGGTAAGCCCATCCGCCAAGCTGGGACAGAAGTCAATCAGAAAAAAGCCAAGCCTGAACGTCTCAAGGAAGTCAGCCAGGCGGAAGAAAAACGGGTAAAGACTGGCTTAGGCGAGTTCAACCGGGTCCTCGGTGGCGGGGTAGTCCCTGGGTCTTTGGTCCTGATTGGTGGGGATCCTGGTATTGGGAAGTCGACCCTGCTCCTCCAGGTAGCTAAGCAATTAAGTGATAATGGTGGCCGAGTTCTCTATGTTTCTGGGGAAGAAAGTTTGCATCAAATCAAGATGCGGGCCGACCGCTTGGGCTACCAGGATGCGGACTTCTTTGTTTATGCCGAAACCGACCTCTTAGCCATTGAAGCGGCTATTTCTGATACCCAGGCGGATTTTGTGGTGATTGACTCCATCCAAACCATGGTCCATCCCAATAATGAATCTTTAGCCGGTAGTGTCAGCCAGGTCAGAGAAGCGACCGGAGAACTCATGCATATCGCCAAAAGTTCTGGGATCGCCATCTTTGTCGTCGGCCATGTGACCAAGGAAGGTAATATTGCCGGACCGCGGATTCTCGAACATATGGTGGACACGGTCTTATACTTGGAAGGGGAGAAACACAACACCTTCCGGATCCTCAGAGCGGTCAAAAACCGTTTTGGGTCGACCAATGAAATCGGCGTTTTTGACATGAAGAGCCAGGGACTGGAAGAGGTCACCAATCCCAGCCAGCTCTTTTTAGAAGAACGGCTCATGGGAGCCAATGGGTCGGCGGTGGTCGCTTCCATGGAAGGAACCCGTCCGATCCTAACCGAAATCCAAGCCCTCTTGTCGGCCACGGCCTTTGGTAATGCCCGTCGTACGGCCAGTGGTTTGGACTATTCCCGGGTGACTCTCATTATGGCGGTCTTAGAGAAGCGGGCCCATCTCATGTTGCAAAACCAAGACGCCTATCTCAAGTCAACCGGTGGGGTTAAACTGGATGAACCAGCCATTGACCTAGCTATTGCTATAGCTGTGGCTTCCAGTTACTGGGAGAAGGAGACCCAGGCCAGCGATTGCTTTGTGGGTGAGATTGGCCTAACCGGTGAAATTCGCCGGATTTCCCGGATTAATGAACGAATCCAAGAAGCGGAAAAATTAGGATTTAAACGGATTTTTATCCCCTATGGGAATCTCCAGGGCCTGGCGACTGATAGTCAAGATATTGAAATTATTGGCGCCAAGACCCTGACTCAAGTTCTCAAAGAAGTCTTTCCCCCTCAGGGGCGATAGGGAGTATAATTAACTAACACTTAAAAGATATATTGTGTATAATGTAATAGAAAATAAAATAATAGTTATTGAAAGGAGGTGACAAGATGAAACGATTAGATGTATGGGCCAAGATTATTGATTTTCTGTGGTTATTAGTGGGCGCAGGCTTTGGTTACTATCTCCTCCCCATCTTATGGCGGTGGACCAATTTGTCCCACACCTTTATTAATCAAGCGTGGATTAATATCATCATTGGAGCACTTATTTTTCTAATTCTTATTAAATTATTAGAACCGCTTGAAAAGAAACTGGTCAGACGTTTAGAGAAGGAGATTCGCGATCTACCGATCAGCAATATCCTCATCGCCCTCTTAGGGATTGTTATGGGGCTGATTCTGGCTTGGTTGATTAATATTCCTTTGATTGCCTTGGATATTTACTTTATCAGTAATGTCTTGCCGGTTGTTCTAACTATTCTCTTTGCTTTTTTAGGGTATTTTGTCCTCTGGGTGAAGAGTGATGAAATACTGGCCTTCTTCCGTAATATCCGTATCAGTAATTTAAGGGACCGTGTCCAAGACAAGGAGACCGCTAGTGATGAAGAGGAGGCTGAAAGTGAGCCTAGTCCAGCCAAGTCCGATAAGGAGTCGGGTCAAGAGAGCGCAGCATGGGAAAACTTCAAGCCTTATAAGATATTGGATACCAGTGTCATTATTGATGGTCGGATTCTGGACGTCTTAAAGACTGGGATTATCGAAGGGACAATTTTAGTGCCCAACTTTGTTCTCAAGGAACTTCAATACATTGCCGATTCTTCCGATGCCTCTAAGCGGGTTCGAGGACGGCGGGGGTTGGATGTCTTAAATGCTATCCAAGCCTTAGATGACTTGCCGGTGGAATTTTATGCGGGCGACTTTGAAGAAGAGGAAGAAGTGGATTTGAAGTTGCTGCTACTGGCTAAGGAAGTCAATGGGGTGGTAGTGACCAACGACTATAATCTCAACAAGGTCAGCCATTTCCATCAAATTAAGGTCCTCAACTTAAATGAATTAGCCAATGCCATGAAGACCGTGGTTATTCCTGGCGACCGCATGCAAGTCCATATCATTAAAAAGGGAACTGAACGCCAACAAGGGGTTGGTTACTTGGATGATGGCACCATGATTGTGGTGGAAGAAGGACGCTTGCATATGGATGAAGAACTCGAAGTTGAAGTGACTAGTGCCATTCAAACCAATGCTGGGAAGATGATCTTTGCCAAATTAGCCGATGACTAAAAATAAAAAATGCCCAAACCTATTCTGTGGAAGCAGGTCAAAGCAAGCTAGTTGATATTTCTTCAACGGCTTGTTGACCGCTACAGAATGAGCTGGGCATTTTTTGATGGCTTAAGCTTGTTTAGCTTGGAGGACTTGGTCCATGACCTGGATCACTCCGTGGTCATTGTTAGAAGGAGCCAAATATTTAGCGACCGCTTTAATATCGTCATGGGCATTAGCAACGGCATAGCTATATGCGGCGACTTCTAGCATGGGGATATCGTTATAATTATCACCGATGGCTAGCATTTGATGGGGAGCGATTCCCTCGGCTTGGCCCAGATGGCTAATGCCTTGGCCCTTGTCAACACCGGGAGCAGTGATATCAATCCAGTCTAAGCCTGAGACAGCCACTGAGAAGTCATCCCCAAATTTTGGGGCATAGTCTTGGTCATGGTGGGCCTTACTATTATTATTAGGTAGGTAAATGGTGAATTTGTTGGCTGGAAGGTCCAGTTGGGTCAAGTCATCCACATAATTCAGTTGGTAGTAGTAATAGCGCAAGGCTTCATCATAGCGCTTGGCTTCCTTAGTCACATAGGCTCCGTCTAAGCCACACAGGACCCCAATGTTATGGGGGATGGTTTCGGTAAAGCGGGCCATGGCTTGGTAGTTCTTAGGGTCGATTAATTCTTGGTAAAGGGCTTGACCTTGGTAGCTGACATAACCGCCGTTATCAGAGATAAAGGCCACTTGGTCCTCTAAGTGAGGAAACATAGCTCTTAAGGTATAATTGGGGCGTCCACTAGCAATAGCGACCAAGACACCGACTTGGGCGAGCTCTTTCACCAGGCTGGTAAAGCGGTCGGGAAGCTCGCCACTATCGGTAATCAGGGTCTTATCCATATCGATAGCAATGAGGCGGACATTTTCTAAGTTGGGCATGTAAAAATCTCCTCTTCTTTATTCGATTAATTTAGTTTTACTCTATCATATTCTTTGTAGGGAGGCTATTTTCAGCGAACGATATCGGTTGCTTTTCTGTTTCTTTCATGAGAAATTAGTATAATTATATTAATAAGAAGTATTTTGTACAAAAAGGGTGGTCAACTTGTCTTATATTGAACTAAAAGATGTTTGCAAGAGCTATGGCCAAGGCAATAGCCAAGTGATTGCTAACGATAATGTCTCCTTCACCATTGAAGAAGGTGAATTTGTGGTGATTTTAGGACCTTCTGGTGCCGGAAAGTCAACAGTTTTAAATATTTTAGGTGGTATGGACCAGGCCACCAGTGGTGAAATCTGGGTAGCCGGTAAAAATATTGCCAACTTTAATGAACGTGAGCTCACCGCTTATCGCCGCGATAATGTGGGTTTTGTTTTTCAGTTTTATAATTTAATTCCTAATCTAACCGCTAAGGAAAATGTGGAAATGGCAGAGCAGATTGCCGACCAGTCCTTTACCGCTAGCGAGGTTTTAAAGGAAGTGAACTTGGCAGACCGGGAAAATAACTTCCCCGCCCAACTTTCTGGTGGGGAACAGCAACGGGTATCGATTGCTCGGGCTATTGCCAAGAACCCCAAACTCTTACTTTGTGATGAACCTACCGGGGCCTTGGATAATGACACCGGCCAACAAGTGCTCAAGCTCCTACAAAAACAGTCGGTGGAAAATGGCACTACGGTCGTGGTCATTACCCACAACCAAAATATTGCCCACATGGCAGACCGGGTAATCCGGATTAAGAACGGCCAGGTGGAATCCAATGTCACCCAGGACGACCCTAAGCAAGTAGAAGAGATTGAGTGGTAGGCATGAAGAAAACAGCTTTATGGAAGAACGCTTGGCGGGAGATTAGAAATTCCTGGGCACGCTTCCTAGCCCTCTTTGGCATTATTTTATTGGGGACGGGTTTCTTTGTGGGAATCCGGGCCGCAGCGCCAAACATGTTAAACACTTCCAGCCAATATTATGACGATTATTACTTAGAAGACCTTTCCCTCCAGTCAACCTGGGGGATTCGTTCTGAAGATAAGGAAGCTTTGGAAAGGGTGGATGGGATCGATAGCTTATCTTATAAGACGGTCGACCGTCAGTCCGAAGACTCGGAACTGCTTTATCGGATCTTCCCAAATTTCAATGCCTTAGACGCAGAAGTTAACCATTTCAGGGTGAAGGAAGGCCGCCTGCCTGAAAATGACCAAGAGATTGCCCTTGACCATATGTTGGTCGCTGAAAACCAGGTCGACATTGGTATTGGGGATACCATCACTTTCAACCAAGTGGGTAAGTCTGATAATGACAAGGCCCCCCACCTTAAGCAGGATAGCTTCACGGTGGTTGGCTTTGTCGATTCCCCCATGTATATTGATAAGTTAATCCGGGGACAAACTAGCATTGGAGATGGCGCTTTGGATGCCTTTGCGGTGGTAAGTCCGGATGCCTTTGAAGGTGAATACGACTCAGCCATTTCTATCCGCATCCCTAAAGCCCGTCCCTATCAGGCTTATAGTGAGGACTACGACCATCTGGTTGCTGATAAAAAAGCTGAGGTTGAAGCGGCGGTTGAAGACCGGCCTCAAAGTCTACTGGAACAAGCAAAAAGTGATGGGCAAGAAGCCATTGACCAGGGCCGAGACCAGCTTAATCAGGCCCAGGATGACTTAAACACGAAAAAGAGTGAACTTGACCAGGCCAAGTCGGCTTTAGACCAAGCCCAAGGGCGTTTGGACCAAGAAGTCCAAGGGGTCAAGAGTCAGCTGCCTGAGGGAATGAGTCTAGAGGAAGCTGGTTTAGGCCAAGTTGCTGGCCAATTCCAAGCCAACCAAGACCGGCTCAACCAGGAAAAGGATAAGCTTTCAAAAGGTCAGGCGCAAATGAATTCAGCTAAGGAAGAGCTCGACCAAAAAAACAAAGACTTAGACGAGCAAGCCAAACAGCTAGAAGAACTCCAAGCACCCACTTACCTGGTCAATGACCGGAGCGCCTTATCGGGGATTAGTGAATACGGGGATAATGCTGAACGGATTTCTGCCATCGCCCAAGTCTTTCCTTGGATCTTCTTCTTGGTGGCCGCCCTCGTGTCCTACACCTCCATGTCAAGGATGGTAGACGAGCAACGTAGCCAAGTAGGAACCATGAAGGCGATTGGCTATGGGTCAGGCGATATTGCCATGCAGTTCCTTCTCTATGCCAGCCTAGCCAGCCTCTTAGGAACCGTGATCGGGGTAGGGATTGGGAACTTCCTCTTCCCTAATATTATCTACAACGCTTACCGGATGATGTATACCCTGCCGGATATCCAGTACGGTTTCTACCTGAAAGATATCCTCCTAGCCCTGGGCATAGCCCTCTTAACTACAGTGGGACCGGCCATCTTTACCACCAGCTACTTGCTCCAAGAGAATGCCGCCCAATTGATGCGGCCCAAACCACCTAAGCAAGGGGAACATATCCTCTTAGAGAAATGGCGCTGGTTCTGGAGTCATCTCAACTTCTCGATGAAAATTACTCTCCGTAACTTGTTCCGTTATAAGGGCCGGAACTTGATGACCGTCATTGGGGTGGCCGGTAGTACCGCCTTGGTCTTGACTGGCTTTGGGATTTCTGACTCCATTTCAGGTCTGGCTGACCGCCAATATACCGTGATTGAGTCCTATGATATCGTGGCCCAATACGCCAATGATTTAAATGCGGAAGACAACCAAGCTGTCCGAGAAGCGGTGGAAGCGACTGATGGCGTCGACCAAGTCCTCCATTCCTATACCACTAACCTGGAAACTACTGATCCTAATGTTAATACCCAAACTGTTCGCCTCCGGGTCTTTAATAACGATAGTCCTTACCATGACTTTTACGCTTTCAATGCGGTAGATGACCCAGCGGAATCTTATGACTTAAAAGATAATGAAGCCCTAATAAGTCAAAAATTAGCCCGTTTACTCGGAGTATCTAAGGGAGATACGATTGAACTGGCCAATGAATCCGGGCAAACCATTAGCCTGCCGGTTGGTGGCATTGTAGAATCTTATATCTTCCATGATTGTTTTATCAATGAGAAGACCTATAAGAACCTGATTGCTAAAGATTTACCGGCACCGAATATGGGGCAAATCCAATTAAGCCAGTCAGCCAGCCAAGGGCAGGTCTTGGAAGACTTACAAAACACCGACCATGTCCTGGCTGCTTACGCTAGTCAAAGTCTCCGTGATGCCTTTAATGACACCATTGAAAGCTTAAATGTGGTGACTTTAATTCTTATTATTGCCGCCGCCTTACTCGCCTTTATTGTGCTCTATAGTTTAACCAATATTAATGTGTCGGAACGGATTCGGGAACTATCTACCATCAAGGTCCTTGGTGCCTATCCTAATGAAGTGACTATGTATATCTTTAGGGAAACCTTACTCTTAACCACAGCAGGAATTCTCTTTGGTCTCTTGATGGGCTATGGTCTGACAGGTTATATCCTAAAAACCGTGGAAGTAGATAATTTAATCTTCCCCCACACCATCCACTGGACCTCCTACCTCTATTCCATTGCCCTAACCTATCTCTTTACCCTGATAGTCATGGGGATCATGCATGTCAAACTCAAACACGTCGACATGGTAGAAGCACTGAAAGGGGTCGAGTAGAAGAGGAAAGTGTGACAGTAATACCTTTTGAGCTGAGATTTTTGTCTCAGCTCTTTTTTTGGCTAATTTTCAAGTTATAAAATATTATTGACAGGGATAGATAAATAAAATACAATAAAAAATAAATTAAAGACAGAATTGTCTGATATTTAATAATCAATTAGTAGAGAAAAGGAGGATGAGCTATGAAGATCAAGCGCAATTTAAAGGGGTTGGCCTTAGCCGTCAGCTGCTTAATGATGACTGCTTGCGGGTCTTTAACCCAAACTCAGGAAAAGGCTAATGACCAAGCAGATGTGATTAAGATTGGCGGTAACTGGGAACTCTCCGGTGCCACAGCAGGCTATGGTAGCCCAGGAAATGAAGGGGTGGAATTAGCCGTCGACCAGGTCAACCAGGCGGGCGGAATACTTGGCAAACAAGTGGAATACGTGTCTTTGGACAATAAGTCTACCAGTGAAGAAACCACGGCCAATACTTCGCGGTTAATCTCTAATGACCAAGTATCCTTAATCATTGGTCCAGCTACCACTGGCTTAATGGAAGCGCAGATCTCTAGCGCCTCCTCCCTGCCTGTGATTGCGCCTATGGCAACCGGCGACAGCTTGACTACCGATAGTTACGGCAAGGTCTTAAACAATGTCTTCCGGGTTTGCTTCCAAGATGCCTTCCAAGGGCAAGCCTTGGCTAAGTTTTCTAATGATAACCAGTTCAAGAAAGCTGTTTTAATCCGGGACAATTCGACCGACTATGGGCAAAACTTGACCAATGAATTTAAGAAGTATTTCCAAGGTGAGGTTGTCGATGAATTAGCTTATAATGCTAAGGATACCGACTTCAACTCCCTGGTTACCCGTTTGAAGGCTAAGGAACCCGATGTGATTTTTGTGGCCGGTTACTACGAGGAAGCTGGACCCTTGATTAAGCAAGCTCGTGAACAAGGGGTTAAGGCAGCGATTCTAGGGCCAGATGGTTTTGGTAACCAAGAGATTATTGATCTCGCCGGCAAGCAAAACATGACCAATGTCTATTACACGGCCCATTACACCACCAATGACCCTAGTCCAGAACTCAAGAAATTCATGGAGGCCTACCAAGAAAAATTTGGCCATGCCCCTGATATGTTTGCTGCCTTGGCCTACGATGGGGCGCGTTTAGCCTTTGACGCCATTGAACGGGCCCAATCGCTTGATAACAAGGCCGTCAACCAAGCCCTAGCAGAAACCAAGGACTTTTCAGGGATTACTGGGAACTTTACCATCAACGACCAACATAACCCGATTAAGACCGCCTATGTGCAAAAGGTGGACCAGGGAGAAATTGTTGACACCACACCAATTGAACCCTAAAGGGTTAGCAAGTTGAAGCCATGACTTTTGTCGTGGCTTTTTTATTTCTAAATTTAATCACAAAAGGAAAGCGCCGTTCTATTGACTAAGGGGGCTTGAGCGAGCTGGTCGCAGTCTATTTTAAATATTCTTTATATCTTTTAATTATCCAATATTTCAAAAATTCAGACAATTATCACAAAAGGGCTTGCTTTCTATGGAAAGCCCTGCTAGAATAAGTTCAAGATTATTTCGAAAGGAAGTTTATCCATGTTTAGCTCCCATCAAGCAATTATTATTATTATTAATACTAGGGCTTAACGCTGTTTCAATAAAAAACAGACTAAGTCCTATTCGTGCTTGTTAAAATGAATGGGACTTGGATAAACAATAAAGCCACCCATTCATTCTAAGATGGGTGGCTTTTTCTATGGCTGCTGACTTGAAATAATTGTTATGTAACGCTTCTCTGTTGGCCAACAAATCAGCGTTTGATGATTCTAAGGAAATTGCCGTGAGCAATACTTGAGAAAGGGTTTTAAAGATGAAGAAAAAAATGAAGAAATTAGCCGCCTTATTTGGAACTGCTATGATGCTAGGGGCCTGTGGATCGATGACCGAAACCGCTAAGAATGATTCTGCTAACAGTGATGTGGTGAAGATTGGTGGGAACTGGTCCTTGTCTGGGCAATATTCTGCCTATGGAACCCCTCACGACAACGGGGTCAAAGTTGCCGTTCAAAACCTTAACGATAATGGTGGGGTACTGGGTAAGAAGGTTGAATACGTCAGTGCCGATAACAAATCCGACAACGCTGAATCGACTTCCCAAGCCACCCGCTTAGTGGAACAAGAAGGTGTTAATGTTCTGGTAGGTTCAGACACCACAGGGAACTGTGAAGCGCAAATTCCTGTGGCCCAACAATTTAAGGTGCCTATGGTCGCTCCTGCAGCTACAGGGAATGGCTTGACCCTCGACGATAACGGTAACCTCTACGACTACGTCTTTAGAACTTGTTTCGAAGATGCTTACCAAAGTAAGGAATTAGGGAAGTATGCCGCTCAAAAGGGTTGGAAGAAGGTTGCCGTCTTAAAAGACAATTCCTCTGACTACGGTCAAAACGTGGCCAATGACTTCAAGGCTTCCTTTGAAGAACATGGCGGTCAAGTGGTTGGCGAAGAGTCTTACACTAGTGGAGATACCGACTTTAAGGCCCTCTTAACCAACTTAAAACAAAATTCACCTGATGTTGTCTTTATCGCTGGTTACTACCAAGAAGGTGGATTAATCATCAAACAATTACGGGAAATGGGTGTGAATGCAGCAGTCTTAGGACCTGATGGCTTCGGTAACCAAAAACTCATCGACTTAGCTGGCACAGAAAATGCCCACGATGTCTTCTTCGTGACCCACTTCTCCCATAATGAAGACTCACCTGAAAACGTCAAAGAATTCATCAAGAAATACGAAGATGCTTACGGCACTTCACCTGACCACTTTGCTGCTCTAGCTTATGATGCAACCAACCTCATCGCCCAAGCTATGGAAAAAGCTGGTTCAACAGATAGCGAAGCGGTTCAAAAAGCCTTAGCTGAAACCAAGGACTTCCAAGGGGTGACTGGTAAATTCTCCTTTGATAAAAACCATAACCCAGTCAAAGAAGTCTTTGTCCAAGAACTTCAAGGTGGCCAAGTGGTCGATACTGAAGTGGTTAAATAATCCTTTTAATCCGAGAATTTTTAAATTAGACTTTGTTCATTGAAAATTAGACCTAAAGAGTCTTTGTTATATCGCTAAGTTTCTTGATCTCCACAAAAGTTTGATAAATAATTTCAAAAAAATTAAAAAGTGTTTGACAGAATTGTCAGACTATTTTAGAATATTGAGTATCAGCAATTGAATACTTATTCTTTTGTCAAATTTTAATGAGGAGGAGTTAGCATGAATAAGAAATGGTTGAAAGCCTTTGTGACATTGGGGAGTGTCATGGCCTTAGCCGGCTGCGGTTCGGGTTCCTTGACTGAAACGACTAATCAATCCGCTGAAAATGCAGATGAAATTCGTATTGGGGGGAACTGGGAGTTATCGGGCAACGTTTCTGCTTATGGTGTTGTACAGAACAATGCGATCAAGCTCGCCGTAGATGAAAAAAATCAAGCTGGCGGCCTTCTCGATAAGAAGATCAACTACTTAGAATATGATAATAAGTCCACGACTGAGGAAGCGGTTTCTGGTGCGGAAAAACTCGTTGATGAAAATGCGGCAGTAATTATTGGACCTTCTACCACCAATAATACTGAAGCGACGATTTCAAC
This sequence comes from Aerococcus tenax, assembly GCF_003286645.3. Taxonomy (NCBI): domain Bacteria; kingdom Bacillati; phylum Bacillota; class Bacilli; order Lactobacillales; family Aerococcaceae; genus Aerococcus; species Aerococcus tenax. Next base: position 84,744 of record NZ_CP127382.2, read on the forward strand.
GGTAACCCGGGCCAAGACCCCTTTGATTTCAGCAACTGCCACTGCTGATAATATTACCCTTGACCAAGAGGGCAATGTCTTGGATTATATCTTTAGAATCTGCTTCCAAGATTCCTTGCAAGGGGGCTCCTTGGCGGAATTCTCTAACAAGGAAGGCTATACTAAGGCAGCGATCATCAAGGATAATTCTTCTGACTACGGTCAAAACCTATCTGACGAATTCCACAAGCACTTTGATGGTGAAGTGGTTCGGGAAGAATCCTATGTGGCTAAGGAATCTGACTTTAACAGTATTTTGAGCAATATTAAGAATTCAGATGCCCAAGTGATCTTCGTTGCTGGTTATTATGAAGAAGCTGGTCCAATTATTAAACAAGCGCGCGAAATGGGCATTGACCTGCCAATTCTTGGTCCAGACGGCTTTGGGAATAAGGAAATTATTAACTTAGCAGGGGAAGAAAACTGGGATAACATTTACTATGCGGCCCACTTCGTTGAAAACGAAGATTCTCCTCAAGAAGTCAAAGACTTCTTAGCGAAGTACCGGGAGACCTACCAATCTGAACCAGATATGTTCGCAGCTTTAGCATATGATGCGGCTAACCTGGCCTTTGACGCCATCGAGCGTGCAGGCACTACAGATGGTGAAGCGGTCCAAAAAGCTCTGGCTGAAACCAAGGACTTTACCGGAGTCACTGGGAACTTCTCTATGGATGAAAAACACAATCCTTCTAAGACTGTCTTTATCCAAGAGGTAAAAGACGGCCAAGTGGTTGGTTCTCAAGCCATCGAAGCGGTTAAATAGTGAAAAAGTTTAATATTTAAAAATTAAAGCAAGCAGAGTTGTCCAAGGGATGACTCTGCTTACTGTTTGTTAATAGGATGTAAGGGCTTTAAAGTGAATTTTTTATATCTAGGTCTAAAAATTATTGAAATAGGATGGAGTGAGAAGTGTGAATAATGTCATTCAACAATTAATCAATGGCGTGGCGCTAGGAAGCATCTATGCCTTGATGGCCTTGGGTTATACCATGGTTTATGGGATTATTGGTTTGATTAACTTTGCCCATGGGGATATTTATATGGTGGGGGCCTTTGTCGGTTTCACCTTGATTACCAATGTGGGAATGGGTGTCTTCCCAGCACTTATTTTAGCTATGTTATTTACTGCTGTATTAGGGGTTATTATTGAGCGGGTGGCTTATAAACCCTTGCGTGGGGCAACCCGGATTGCTGCTTTGATCACCGCGATTGGGGTATCCATGCTCCTACAAAATGTGATGATCTTCCTCAGAGGGCCTGAAGTACGGGCTTTTCCAGCAGATCTGCCTGACTGGTCCTTACAATTGGGAGCCTTTACCATTAACTCCCAACAAATTCTGATCTTAGCGGTAACTATTGTTTTAATGATTGCCTTACAAGTGATCGTACAAAAGACCAAGTTAGGCCAAGCCATGCGGGCGGTTTCGGTTGACCCAGATGCGGCTCAATTGATGGGGATTAATGCCAACACCATTATTTCCTTTACCTTCTTAATTGGTTCAGCCTTAGCAGGTGCAGCAGGGGTGTTAGTAGGGATTTACTATAATTCCATTTCACCATTAATGGGTGTCAATATTGGGACTAAGACCTTTGTTGCAGCTGTGGTCGGCGGGATTGGATCCATTCCTGGCGCCGTTCTCGGGGGCTTGATTATCGGTATTGTGGAAACCTTTGTCTCCATGATCGGTCTTTCCACCTGGAAAGACGCTGCAGTTTATATTATTTTGATTATTATTTTACTGGTCAAACCAACCGGCTTGCTCGGTAAACCGCAAGTAGAGAAAGTGTAGGTGGCAAAGATGAAAGAAAAGAAAACTTCTTGGTTCAATCAGTTTTTCACCAAGACTACTTTAGCTTGGATTGGTGTCATCGTGCTCGGCTTTGTCTTAATGGCAGCCTCCTACATTGCTGGTTTAGTTTCGGCCTACACCCAAAACATTATTATGAATATTGCCATTAATATTATTCTTTCTGTGGGGCTCAACTTAGTGGTTGGTTACGCTGGCCAGTTCTCCCTAGGCCATGCTGGTTTTATGGCGATTGGGGCTTATGTGGGAGCCATCGTTTCCCAAGAAATCCCTGGCCAAGCTGGCTTCTTAGCTGGTTTACTAGCAGGTATGGTAGTGACTGCAGTCGTGGCCTTAATCGTAGGGATTCCTACCCTGCGTTTACGGGGCGACTACTTAGCCATTGCTACGCTAGGAGTTTCTGAAATTATCCGGATTACCATTATGAACTTAGAGATTACCAATGGGGCCGCCGGAATTTCTGGGGTTCCCCGTCATGTGACCTGGATTACCATGTATGTCTTTGTGGTGATTACTACCTTATTAGTGGTTAACTACATTTATTCCAGTCCTGGTCGGGCCACCATTGCTGTCCGTGAAGATGAGATTGCGGCCGAATCAGTAGGGATCCACACCACCACCTATAAGACCCTGGCCTTTGTGATCGGGGCGGTAACCGCAAGTATTGCTGGGACCCTCTATGCCTCCTACTTTGGCGTGATTAACCCCAGTCAGTTTACCTTCCAAAAATCCATCGACATCTTAGTGATCGTGGTTTTCGGTGGGATTGGGTCTATTTCCGGGAGCTTCGTGGCTTCGATCTTATTGGGGCTATTGAATACCTTCCTAGCGCCTTTTGGTCAAGTGCGTCCCATCCTCTATGCGGCCGCTTTGATCTTAATTATGATCTTCAAGCCGTCAGGATTAATGGGTGAATATGAATTCCAATTCTCCAAGCTCTTTAATCGCAAACGAGGGCAATCACAAGCCGTAGCCAAAGAAGAAAGTGAGGACCAATAGTATGAGTATCTTAAGCTTAAGCCATCTCAGCAAGTCCTTTGGGGGCCTAACCGCCGTTTCCGATGTCAGTATTCATGTGGAAGCGGATGAATTGATTGGTTTGATTGGTCCGAACGGGGCCGGGAAAACCACCCTATTTAACTTGATTACTGGGGTTTATGCACCGACTTCTGGGTCCATTGAATTAGAAACCGACCAAGGCAGCCAGTCCCTAGCTGGTCAACGCCCAGACAAGATTAATGAAATGGGGGTGGCCCGGACCTTCCAAAATATACGTCTCTTCGCCAACCGTTCGGTCTTGGACAATGTCCTCATTGCCATGCACAACAAACGCGGAGTCGGGCTTTGGCACAGTCTCCTAAGAACGCCCAAGTACTACCAAAACCGTGATGCCCTCCATGCTAAGGGGATGGAGTTATTAGCCATCTTTGGCCTGGAAGGCTACGCCAATGAAAAAGCCAAGAACCTGCCTTATGGCCAACAACGGGCTTTGGAAATCGTTCGGGCCTTGGCGACTGAACCCAAGATCCTTTTCTTAGATGAACCAGCCGCCGGGATGAACCCTAATGAAACCACGGACTTGAAACAGACTATTCGTAAGATCCAAAAAGAATTTGGAATTTCTGTTGTTCTGATCGAACACGACATGTCTTTGGTGATGGATATTTGTGAACGGATCTATGTTTTGGAATATGGAAAAGTGATCGCTGAAGGTACACCAAGCGAAATCCAAAGCAATCCGAAAGTTATCGAAGCCTACCTAGGAGGTGCCTAGTTCATGTTAGAAATCAAAAATATCAAGGTTGCCTATGGGATGATCCAAGCTATCAAGGGCATTTCCTTTACCGTTAATGAAGGGGAAATTGTTTCTCTGATTGGGGCCAATGGGGCCGGAAAGTCAACCATTCTCAAGACGATTTCTGGACTCTTAAAACCCAGCCAAGGGGAGATTCTCTACAACCATGAACCCCTACAAACTAAGTCCTGTGCCCAAATCGTCCAAGCCGGGGTTTCCCAAGTTCCTGAAGGCCGTCATGTCTTTAGCGGTATGTCCGTTAAGGAAAATTTACTGATGGGAGCCTATACCCGTAAGGACCGCGACAACTTAGCCAGCGATATGGAACGTTACTTTGATTATTTCCCGATTCTTAAGGAACGTTTCAACCAGGACGCGGCGACTTTATCCGGTGGGGAGCAACAGATGCTGGCTATGGCTCGGGCCCTGATGGCACGTCCCAAGCTCTTGCTCTTAGATGAACCGTCTATGGGTCTAGCGCCGATTTACATCCAACAAATTTTTGAAATTATTCAAACCATTAATAGTGAGTTGAATACCACCGTCTTACTGATTGAACAAAACGCTAAGGCGGCCCTAGAAATCTCTGACCACGCCCACGTCCTCGAAGTAGGTAAAATTACCGCTTCCGGAACTGGGAAAGAACTCCTGTCTTCTGAAGTGGTCCAAAAAGCATACCTGGGAGCTTAAAACCTTCCTTAAATAAAATAATAATGACCTAGTAAAACCCTTAGCCGCTGTGGCAACCGTCACAGTGACTAAGGGTTTTGTTTTTGACAAATAGCCTTGATGAGCATGCGTTCTGCTGTAAGCGTCAAATAGGAGAATAGAATTCAAAAAATCTTGATAAGCTAGCGAAGAGTTCTTAAGTACTCTGTATGCTAAACTTATCAAGATTTTTTGTTATTTAAGTAATTCTCTTTTTAATTTTTTTCGACAGATCGCTTGGATAGCGGGATGCCAGGGAAGATAATCTTCAAGCACTTTTTCACTTAGATGCTTTTCATTCGGCATGGCACTTAATAAGAAAGTGAGATATTTTTCAGGATCAAGGCCGTTGGCCTTAGCAGTTTCAATGATCGATAGAATAATTCCAGAATACTGAGCACCTTTAAAAGAGGTAGAAAATAACCAATTTTTTCTACCTATTACGAGTGCTTTTATGCCACGCTCTGCCCGGTTATTGCTCATTTCAACCGCACCATTTTCCAAAAATGCTTTAAAATAAGCTTCATATTTTAAGGCATAGGCGATGGCTGTTACTAATTTTCCTCCAGCAGTAGATGATTCCTCACGAAGGCGTTCGAAAAAGTGGTCAATTTTCACTTTTAAAATTTTCTGGCGTTTATCTAAACGTTCGGTTATCGATAAATCTTGCCATTTCTTTTCTAAAGTGAAAAATTGGTCACATTGTTTTACTGCCCATGAGCTGAGGAATTGACCTTGATATTTTTTAGGTGGTAAGGCATCATAAAACTTTCGTCTTAAATGCGCCCAACAGCCAGCAATAGTCACTCTATTTATTTTTGGATAGACATGCCACATATCGCAATGAATCACACCCTCATATTCAGCCATTCCCTTGGGAAGGTCATTAAAGTCTCGCCCAGGAGAATGGTGGTAGAGATAGATTTGTTGCTGAGTTTCTCGAGAAGAGCACGTTAACCAGTAATAGGTCTTTTCTTTCTCATGCTCAATGACCTTATAACTCGTTTCATCCATATGGATGACTGGCTGTTTGATTAGCTTTCCAGAAAGCAGTCGATAAAGAGGCTCAAAGTAATATTCTGCTGCTTTTTCATGCCAATTAATGAGCGTTTGACGAGAGAGCGGTAAGCCCATCTTTTCCCATTCACCTTCCTGGCGGTAAGCAGGAATTTTCAGCTCATATTTTTGTTGAAGTGAGTGAGAGACAAGACCTGCGGTCGCATAGCTCCCATTAAAGACAGGTTTTGGAACATCCGCACTGATCACCATTTCTTTCCCCGCTTTTTCTGAACAATTCGTACATTTATAGCTATGCTGAATAACATTCTCACAACGAATTTCCGCAGGAACGTAGCGTAACTGTTGGCGAATCTTCTTTTGGCCAATTTCTGCCATTTCTTGTTGACATCCAGAGCAATTGCGATCTTCACCTTCTAAGGTGTAATGAAGATCATAATCAGGAAAATTGTCAAGAATTACTTGTTTACGACCTTTTGGTCGTTTTTTGCGACGATAACTAATCGTTTCAAAAGTTTCATCCTCTTTTTCACTGATCAAATCACTAGCATCGACTTCGAAAAGACTTAGCTGATTATTATCCACTAAGTTTTCTTTCGAACGACCATAGAGCTTTTTCTTCAAATAGTGAATCAATTCATCTTGATGAGCAATCGTTACTTCTTTATTTTTTAGTAGTTTATTCTGATGATTTAATTCATTCTGTTTATTGTCGATGGATGACTGCTGACTGTCGATGACACGTTTTTGATGATTGATCATTTTCTTCAATACTTTAATTTCTTCAAGTAATTGCTGTTCTCTATTTGAAGCCATAGTCATCCTCCTTACTGTTTTTCCTATTTTACCAATTGTTTTGGAAAATGAAAATTTCAATAAAACTTTTTCTTTTGTGTTTTTCTTACAGAACTTTCGATAGAAAAACCATCGAGTAACCATTGCCACTGTTGCTTTGAAATCTGTTTCAATTCTCTATGAGTCTTAGGCCATTGCATTTTACCATCTTCAAATCGTTTGTAGAATAGCCAAAAGCCACTGCCATCCCAATAGAGTGCTTTAAAACGATCATTGCGGGTTCCACAAAATAAAAATAATGACTGACTGAACGGATCCATTTTAAATTCTTCCTGAACAATAGTTGTTAGCGAATCAATTCCTTTCCTTAAATCAGTTTTGCCGTAGGCAATGTAAATATGATGAAGGTCATCCATATTAATAATCATATAAAAACCCTCCTAACTATTAGAAGTATAGTTTGGAGGGCTTACATTTTATAGCCGTGTTTCTATTTGACGCTTACGTTCTGCTTTTGAATTTGGTCATTGAAATATAGTGGGTCAATAACGGCTATCGCCGTTTTGTACTTTATCCGTAAGTCGCTAAAGCTCCAACGGCTAAAGCAGCACCGGCTCGAGCACAAGGTCTCTCGCCTAGCGAGACTCAAAGCCAGAGTGTGACAAAAGTACAAAAGCCCTGAAGAGCTACGCATACTATATCTGTAACTCGCTAGCGCTTCGAACAGCTATAGCAACTGGAATAAACGAAGGTAGAGCCTTACCAAAGGCTCGGACATCGTTTATGAAGTGGACGTCAGGGCTACTTTTGGAACAGGTTTGGACTAGTACGGCTTAACGCCTACGATACAGCTACGCATACTGAATCCGTAACTCGCTTTGCTTCGAACGGCTTCAGCATAATTCGCATCGCTTGCTTGTTCATGGCTAATGACCAATTCAAAGCGTCACTCCTGCTCAAAGCTATTTCTCATAATAAATTTTAATAGCTAGTCAACAATGAAAATAGAAACCTATGTTTCCAGACCTCAAATTAAGGATTTCTTAATAAGAAAGCGCTTGCTATTTATATGTGATGCACTATATAATCTAATAGTACACATTATATACTTTAATATGCCATCTTATAAAAGGAGGAAGTCCAATGAAACAAGTGATTTATGCTTTTAACCAGGGGTCTGCCAAGATGCGTGATCTCTTGGGAGGCAAGGGGGCTAACCTGGCGGAAATGACCCGGCTGGGTTTTCCTGTTCCTAAGGGTTTTACCCTGACCACTGAGGCCTGCCTAGATTACTTAGCCCAGGAAGATAGTGAAGAATTAAGTGATCCAGTCATAGCGTCTATTGACCAAGCGCTAGCTGACTTGGAAAGCGCTACTGAGAAGGCCTTTAATGATCCTGAAAAATTACTATTGGTGTCGGTACGGTCCGGGGCTAGAGAATCTATGCCGGGGATGATGGATACCATTCTCAATGTGGGACTGAACGACCGCAATGTGGAAAGCCTGGCCCAAATCACCCAAGATGAGCGCTTCGCCTATGACTGCTACCGCCGGCTTTTACAAATGTATGGCAATGTGGTCTATGGCTTGGACAGTCAACTTTTTGAGGAGCACTTGGCCCAAGAAAAAACTAAGGCCCAAGTTCGCTTTGACCATGAATTAAAGGTGGATCAATTGAAAGCATTAGTGGCCGCCTACAAAAAGGTTTACCAAGACCAACTAGACTTTGACTTCCCCCAAGAGGTTAAGACCCAGATCTATGAAGCCGTTAAAGCGGTCTTTAAGTCCTGGAACAACCACCGAGCCCGGGTCTACCGAGAGATGAATCACATCCCACATGACTTGGGAACTGCGGTCAATATTCAAGAAATGGTCTTTGGTAATAGTGGCCAAAATAGTGGGACAGGGGTTCTCTTCACCCGTAATCCCGCCACCGGGGAAAGCAAGCTCTTCGGTGAATACTTGGTCAATGCCCAAGGGGAAGATGTGGTTGCCGGCATTCGTACCCCAGCAGTTATTGAAGACCTAAAAGCAGATATGCCAGAAATTTACCAAGAGATCCATGACCTGGCCAAGCAATTGGAAGGTTACTACCACGACATGCAGGATATTGAATTTACCGTTGAAAAAGGCAAACTCTACTTCCTACAAACCCGGAACGGTAAACGGACGGCTAAGGCTGCTGTTAAAATTGCCGTAGACATGGTAGAAGAAGGCCTGATCGATGAAAAAGAGGCCCTTTTGCGGATTAAACCGGCCATGATTGACCAATTACTCCATCCTTCCTTTGATCCCCAAGCCCTGGACCAGGCAGAGGTCTTCTCAAGTCTCGGTTTGGCAGCTAGTCCGGGAGCTGGGTCAGGACAAATTGTCTTCAGTGCCCAAAAGGCTAAAGAATGGCAAGCAGCGGGTAAAAAAGTTATCCTCATGCGTAATGAAACCTCCCCAGAAGATATCGAAGGCATGTCTGCATCAGAAGCCATTGTCACTGCCCATGGTGGGATGACCTCTCATGCCGCGGTGGTGGCCCGGGGGATGGGGAAATGCTGCGTCAGTGGCTGTAGCGACTTGACCATTGATGAAGCAGAGAAAGTAGTCCACTACCCAGGTGGTCAATTGCAAGAAGGGGACACTATTTCAGTTGACGGCAGTCAGGGGAAACTCTACCTGGGAGAAATTCCTACCGCCCTGTCGAACACTGACGAAAACTATCAGAAAATGATGGCATGGGCTAGAAAATATAGCCGACTCAAGGTGCGGATGAATGCTGAAACCCCTGAAGATATCCAAACCGGCTTTAGCTTTGGAGCGGATGGGATTGGTTTAGTCCGGACCGAGCACATGTTCTTTAAGGCCGAGCGCCTGCGGGAGATCCGCCGTTTTATCCTCTCAGTTGATGAAGACCAACGCCAGGCTGCCCTGGAGAAGATCCGTGACTACCAGGTGGAAGACTTTACCAGGATTTTCCAACTCTCACAAGAGGCTCCCGCGGTAATCCGTTTATTGGACCCACCCCTCCATGAATTTATGCCCAAGAGTGATGCTGAAGTAGATGAAGTGGCGACTGACCAAGGCATCAGTGAAGCAGAATTACGCAGTCGGATGGTGCAACTGGCTGAAGTCAACCCCATGTTGGGTCACCGAGGCTGCCGCTTAGCTATGACCTATCCCGAGCTCTATGACCGCCAAGTGGAAGCCATTATTTATGGGGCCATTGCTGCAAGACAAGAAGGCCTTGATCCTCAAGTAGAGATTATGATTCCTTTGGTGAGTGTGGAGCCAGAATTAAATAGGCTGCGTGAGCGCCTCAGCCAAGTCATTGACCGACTCTTAGCCCAGGAAAATGTGACAATCGCTTACACAATTGGTACAATGATAGAGATTCCAAGAGCCTGTTTCATTGCCGATCAATTGGCTCAAGAGGCGGACTTCTTCAGTTTTGGGACCAATGACCTGACCCAAATGACCTATGGCTTTTCACGGGATGATGCCGGGAAATTCATTAACCAGTACCTAGAAGACGGTACCCTAAAACAAGACCCCTTCCAAACCATCGATCCAGAAGGGGTAGGTGCCCTGGTCAAAATCGCAGTCGACAAGGCCCGCCAGACCAAAGCAGGGCTCAAGATTGGGGTCTGTGGGGAACTCGGTGGCGATCCAGCCTCGATTCAGTTCTTTGACCAAGTGGGCTTGGACTATGTCTCCTGCTCGCCTTACCGGGTGCCCCTGGCTCAATTAGCCGCCGCCCAATCCGCCATCCGGCAAGCAAAAGGAAGTCACTAGGTAAAACCAGGATGAGGGGCCAAGTCCACTGGCAGAATAGAGGTAAGCTATGCAATTCACTGACCGACAAAAACAAATCATTGCTATTGTCAAAGACCAAGAACCCATTAGTGGGGAGGCCATTGCCAAGCAATTTGGCCTGTCTAAATCGACCCTAAGAAGTGACTTGGCCTTACTGACCATGACTGGGATCTTAGATGCCCGTCCTAAAGTGGGCTACTTTTATACCGGACTGGGTTTTGATCCCTTATTAGGTCAGAAACTGAGCGAAGTCAAGGTGGCGGAACTCATGGCCAGTCCGGTCAATATTTCAGCCAAGACTACGGTTTACGAGGCCATTACCACCATGTTCCTCTATGATAACGGCTCTTTATATGTGACCGATGAGGACCAACACCTGCAAGGGCTGGTTTCTCGTAAAGACTTATTGCGGTTTTTGGCTACTAAGAGCCAAACAGAATCCCCTGCTGTAGCCTTGATTATGACCCGGATGCCCAATATTGTGGTGGTGGAAAAAGAGACCCTAGTCTTGGAAGCGGGAAAGCTCCTGGTTGACCATAAGGTGGATTCCTTACCGGTCGTTAATAACCGCAAAGACTATCAAGTTCTAGGTAAGATTACCAAAAGCCATTTAGTCGAATTTTTTGTCAATACCTTAGCGAGTGAGGGAGAGTTATGACAGAAGCCAAGCAAGTATTTTTTATCATATCTGACGCTGTCGGCGAAACGGCCCGGCAGGTTACCCGGGCGGCTTTAGCCCAATTCGCTCCCGACTTGAAGAGCGACTTACGCCGCTTTCCCTTTGTGAAGACCCAGGAGGAATTAGGCGAAATCCTTCGTGATGCCCAGGCAGAAGGAGCAATTGTGGCAGCCACCTTTGTCAATGACGACTTGGACCGCTTTGCCCGCCAATATGCCAAGGAACATCAACTCACCTATATTAACTTCCTCCATGAGCTGATCCAGGGGATTGGTCAAGCCACTGGTCTAAGTCCTAAGGAACAGGCTGGAGGCTTACGTAAGGTGGATGACGCCTACCTGGCTCGGATGTCAGCAGTGGAATTTGCTATCAAGTATGATGATGGTAACTACTCCAAGAAAGCTTTCTCCCAGGCGGATATTGTTATCCTGGGCGTGTCACGGTCTTCCAAAACTCCGCTGTCTCTCTATTTGGCTAACCGGGGCTACCGGGTGGCTAACTACCCCTTGATTCCAGAAGTCCGCTATCCCGAAGAACTCTACCAAGTTGACCCTAAGAAAATCTTTGGACTCATGGCTTCGCCCCAATACATTATGAATATCCGAACCAACCGCTTGAAATATTTGGGACTCACATCAGACGCTAAGTATAGCCAGTTAGAACGGATTAAATATGAATTGGTGATGGCTAACGACTTATACCGGGAATTAGGGGCCCATGTCATTGATATTGAGTACAAGTCCATTGAAGAGAGTGGCGCCGAAATTATTGAACATCTTTAAGAATAGAAATGAAGATTTTAACACAATAACTAACAAAAGGGACTGTTGTCGAGCACAGTCCCTTTTTTAGCAATGTTTTTATTCTTTAGCTCTAGCGAAGAGGCTACGGATAATGATAAAGATAATAACGAAAGACAGGAAGTCGATGAAAAGATTATCTAAGTTGATCCAGTTGCCTATGATACTCTGAATAATAAAAGATATAGCAAAGATGACAACATCGATTATAAAATTTTTCATATTTTCTCACTCCTAAAATTAAGTAAATGTCGTCTCTATCTGTAAATTAACATAGTTGAGAATTTCATCCAAGTGAGAAAACTAGCTTCACTTAATAGGACGTAAAAGCTCTTTTTCTTGATGATTTTGATCTTCTTGGGAAATTAATGGGCTTAGGCTGGGGAAAATGATACAATTAAAGATAGAACAATAAGTTTTGGTAGAAGTGATCATCTATTAAGACTTAAGAGGTGAAAGGGGAGGCCCGGTGGCGCGTAAAAGAAAGAAAGCTCCTAAGGTAAAACTTAAAAAGTACTTTTGGCCCAAACAAAGAAAGCGACGATTCGCTGTGATGATCTTGATGGCCCTCTCTTTACTGGGCTTGACCTACTGTGCCAATCACTTCTTGCCTTATTTTAATTTTTCTGCCTACCAATGGAAGGATAAGGAAATGAGTGACCAAGAGGCTGCCTTCATCAATCAAATTGGTAACTATGCCACGCTTAATTATTCCCAATCCCAAGTCTTACCCAGTGTCGTCATTGCCCAAGCCATTTTGGAATCGGACTTTGGCAAGAGCCAGTTGGCTAGCCAGTATGGGAATCTTTTCGGGCGTAAGGCAGGGGCGGGGGAACCGAGTGTGGCCCTGTCGACTCAAGAACATGGTCCAGGGGGCTGGGTAACCATTACCGATCACTTTAAGGTTTATCCCGACTGGCAGAGCGCGGTGATTGACCATGGCAATTTAATGGTTAATGGCACCGATTGGAACCCCGATCTCTACCTAGGTGTCAGACAAGCGCGTCATTACCGTCAGGCGACCAAGGCCCTGGCTGAGGCGGGTTATGCGACAGATCCCGGCTATGCGGACAAATTGAACCACTTAATTGAAAGTTACGGTCTCATGCAATTTGATCCCTAGACCAAAAAAGGAATATATTTAGCTAATAATTTTTGGTATCATTAAAAGGAAATTTAACGTTTGCGAGGGAGGAAGCAAGAATGGCTAAGTCTATGAGTTATAAGGAGAAAGCTTATCGCTATTTGAAAGAACAAATTGATAATAACGTGTTGTTAGCAGGCACTCATTTAAAAGAAAATGATTTAGCTAAACAATTGGATATGTCGCGTACCCCCATTCGCAAGGCCTTGGACCAACTGGCCAAGGAAAAATATGTCCGGATTGAGCCCTATAAGGGGGCCGTGGTTTGTAAGAATACCCTTAATTCCAAGGCGATTGTGGAACGGCTCCAATTTATTGAGCTCTTGGTGACGGCCCTCTTTAAGCAAATGGAAAATAAGGGCATCACGGTCAATACCAAGCAGTTAGACGAAATCGCCCACCATTTAAAGTGGGATAAGACCATTGACCAGATTAATGACTATTATGATGCTGAGGCCAAGCTCTTCCAGCTCTTGGTTTCTTATCATTCCAATGCTTACTTCCGCCGGGTGACTCTGGATACAGTCTTAAACCTGCATGAACTCTATATCAATGAAGCCAAAAAACGGGAAGAGCGCTTCTTAGCAGAGTTAGAAGACATGCAAAATATCTATCCACCCTTCATTCAGGCCCTCAAAGACGGCGACTACCCACAGGCTAACAAATATATCCGCATGTGGATCAATAAACTGATCCTGCAACAAATAAATTATTAAAAGAAGAGTGCGACAAGCGCGTCAAAAGGCAAGACCACTGGAACGGAAAGGCGGAAGAATTCACGTAGAGAATTCGTCGACTTTCCGTGAAGTGGATGCTTGCCTTGCGCTTGGAGCAGGTTTTGATTGAGTGTGACTGGAGCACATTTTGATTAGATAATTCGTATTTTGAAAAGAGACTTTCGTCTCGTCATCTCTTTTAATGATCACCAAGACGATTTAGTAAACAAGTTAAACAAAATACCAAAGAGGTTGGACTCAAATCCAGCCTTTTTCCATTTCAATGCATTTAGCCTAAAGGTACTTCAAGCTCGAGGTGAGCTCTATCTCAGAAGTGAAGCGAGTTACAGATATAGTATGCGTAGCTCTACCGATCTTTGGCGCACCCTTCACACTCTATATCTAAACTGTTTGATGGCGGGATATAGAAGTGATAGACTATTAAAGAATATCAGAACGGAGGTTTGGTATGACCCATATTAATCAATTAATCGACGGTCTCAATCCACAACAAAAAGCAGCAGTCCAATATACAGAAGGTCCCCTCTTAATTATGGCTGGGGCGGGATCGGGGAAAACCCGAGTCCTCACCCACCGCATGGCCTATTTATTAGAAGAAAAAGCGGTCCGGCCTTGGAATATCCTGGCCATTACCTTTACCAATAAGGCCGCCAATGAAATGAAAGAACGGGTGAAAAACTTAGTTGGCGAAGCCGCAGATACCATGTGGGTAAGTACCTTCCACTCCATGTGTGTGCGGATTTTGCGCCGGGAAGCGGAAGCCATCGGTCTCTCTCGGTCCTTTACCATTGCTGATCCGGCCGAACAACAAAGTTTAATTAAGCGGATCATGAAGGATCATAATTTGGATACCACCCAATTCAAACCCAAGATGATCTTAGGCAAGATTTCTGATGCCAAGAATAACTTGCTTGGCCCCAAGGAATACCGGGAAGAGTACTCTGGCTTTATCGAAAATATAGTAGCCGACCTCTATGAAGACTACCAAGCTGGCCTCCAAGCCGCCCAATCCTTGGACTTTGATGATTTGATTATGTTGACGGTCCGCCTATTTAAGGAACAACCCGAGATTCTTTCTTATTACCAACAAAAATTCCATTATATTCACGTGGACGAATACCAAGATACCAATGAAGCCCAATACCGCCTGGTCAAGCTCTTAGCCGATTACTTCAAGAATATCTGTGTGGTTGGGGACGCTGACCAAAGTATCTACGGCTGGCGGGGAGCCAATATGGAGAATATCCTTAACTTTGAAAAGGATTATCCTCAAGCTAAGGTGATTCTCCTCGAACAAAACTACCGGTCCACCAAGACTATTCTCAAAGCGGCCAATGAAGTCATTCAAAACAATGTCCACCGCCAAGCTAAGAAGCTCTGGACTGATAACCAGGCTGGTGGGAAGATTAACTATTACCGGGCTCAAAACGAACAAGATGAGAGTCACTATGTCTTGGATAAGATCCGCCAAGCCACCACTGACAAGGACTATCAATACAAGGACATCGCCATCCTCTACCGGACCAATGCCCAGTCCCGGACCATGGAAGAAGCCCTGGTCAAGGCCAATATTCCTTACCGGATTGTCGGCGGGCTCAAGTTCTACGATCGTAAGGAAATTAAAGACGTCCTGGCTTACTTGCGTCTCCTAACCAATCCCCAAGATAACCTGTCTTTCACCCGGATTATTAACGTGCCTAAGCGGGGGATAGGACCAGGCACCCTGGATAAGCTGCGTCTCTTTGCTAGTGAACATGGCTTAACCCTCTTACAGGCCGCTCAAAAGGTAGATTATGCGCCTATTTCAGGGAAAGGCGCTAAGTCGCTCAAGAAATTTGCGGACATGATGACCAAGCTGCAAAAACAAAGAGAATTTCTTACCATCACCGACCTCACCGAAGAGGTCATAGATAAGTCGGGTTATTTAGCCGACCTCAAGGCCCAAAAGACCTTGGAAGCGACGGCCCGAATTGAAAATATTGAAGAATTTCTTTCCGTGACCCGGGCCTTTGACGAACGTTGGGAGAAGGAAGCTGACCAACGCCAAGCCCTAGCCGAAATTACCCAGACTGACCAAGCCGGGAATGCGGTTGAACCGGTGAATATCATGGATGATTCCAGTCAAGATGACCAAGCAGGGGAAGTGTCGCTCTTGAGCCCCGAAGAATTAGATGCCGGACTGGGTCAAGCAGCCTTACTTGGCTTAGATCCGGGTGCGGATGCTAGTGATGATGCTCTCTTGGCCTTTATTACCGACCTATCCCTAGTTTCTGACCTGGATGAGAGTGAGACTAATGAAGAAGCAGGACAAGTCAACCTCATGACCCTCCATGCCGCTAAGGGGCTGGAGTTTCCCATCGTCTTTATCATTGGTATGGAAGAGGGCATCTTCCCTCTTTCCCGGGCTAGCGAAGACGATGAGGAATTAGAAGAAGAGCGCCGTCTGGCCTATGTGGGGATTACCCGGGCAGAAGAGGAGCTCTATCTCACCAACAGTTACTCCCGCATGCTCTACGGCCAACATAAGAGCCATCCAGAATCACGTTTTATCACGGAGATTGACGATGAACTCTTAGCCAAGGAAGACCATAGCCCGCTCTCAATGGGGAGCTTCTCTTCCAGCCGACCGGCCTACTATAATCGCAGAAGCCGGGTCTCCAAGTCTGCGGCCAAAGCCCAAGAAAAACGGTCGATCTTTGCTAAGGGTTCTAGCCAATCCCAAGCCAAGAGCAGTGAAGCGGTGGAATGGCAGGTTGGCGATAAGGCCCGCCATAAGGTTTGGGGAGTAGGCACCGTGGTCAAGGTAACCGGAACGGACAATGACCAAGAATTAGATATCGCCTTTAAGGGGCAGGGGATTAAGCGCTTGTTAGCGGCCTTTGCACCCATTAGTAAAGAAGATTAGGAGGTTTTGCTGTGACAAAAGAAGAGCAAGCGCAGGAAAATAGCCAAGGGGTCCAGGAAAGAATGGTAGAATTGGTTGACCAGTTAAACCACTATGCCCATGAGTACTATGTCTTAGACCAACCCAGTGTCAGTGATGACCTCTATGACAAGACCTACCGTCAATTGGAAGAACTGGAAGCCAGCCATCCCGAATTAATTCAAAGCGACTCCCCCACACAAAGGGTTGGGGATGTTTTAAATGAAAAGTTTGACAAGGTTCACTTTGACCATCCCATGTTGTCCTTGGGCGACGTCTTTAGCCAGGAAGAATTGATGGCCTGGGTAGACGGGGTTCAAAAGGAATTTGGAACAGATACCGAATTTGTCTGTGAAATGAAAATTGACGGCCTGTCTGTCTCCCTGCTCTACCAAGACGGACGCTTGGTCAGAGGGGCCACCCGGGGTGACGGTAATACGGGAGAAAACATTACCAACAACATTAAAACTATCTCCTCCATTCCCCTCCGCTTACAAGAACCCTTAAGTGTAGAAGTTCGGGGAGAAATTTATATGCCCAAGGCTTCCTTTGCTAAATTGAATGAAGAACGGGAAGCAGCCGGTCTGGCGGCTTTTGCCAATCCGCGTAACTCAGCGGCAGGCTCGGTCCGTCAATTAGACCCCAAAGTGACCGCCAAGAGAAATCTGAATGTCTTTCTCTATACTGGTGTCTTACCTGCCGATGCGGGGGTCAATAGTCAAGCAGAACTGTTGACCAGCTATCCTCAATGGGGGCTCAGGGTGAACCCAGAATTTAAGTTGACCCATAGTAAGGAAGAAATTTGGGACTATGTCGAACATGTGAGTCAGGTTCGCCATGACCTGGCCTATGATATTGACGGCATTGTGATCAAGGTCAATGACTTCGACCAACAGGAAGAATTAGGCTACACCGTCAAGGCGCCACGCTGGGCCATTGCCTATAAGTTCCCCGCTGAACAGGCGAAAACCACTATTCGGGATATTGAATGGACCGTGGGGCGGACTGGGGTAGTGACTCCTACTGCCGTCATGGATCCGGTCCTAGTGGCAGGGTCGACCGTGCAAAGGGCTTCCCTACATAATATGGACTTGATCCAAGCCAAGGATATCCGCCTTCATGACACCGTGATGATCCATAAAGCTGGGGATATTATCCCTGAAGTGGTTAGCGTGGTGACGGAAGACCGGGATGCTGATAGTGAACCCTATCCAGAACCTGAAAATTGTCCCATCTGTCAGAGCGACCTCGTCCACTTAGAAGATGAAGTCGCCCTCCGTTGCGTTAACCCCGCCTGTCCGGCCCAGGCTAAGGAGAAACTCTTCCACTTTGTTTCTCGGAATGCCATGGATATTACCGGGGTGGGGCCAGCGGTCATTACCCAATTGTACGAGAAGGGTTATGTCAAAGACCCTAGTGACCTCTATCAATTAGATGAAGGCACCCTCCTGACCCTAGACAAGGTCAAGGAAAAATCGGCCCAAAACATCCTCCAAGCCATCGACCAGAGCCGGAAAAATTCCTTGGAACGGCTCCTCTTTGGCTTAGGGATCCGCCATGTGGGCGTTAAGGCAGCCCGCGATATTGCCATGACCTTTGGCTCTATGAAAGCCATCCAGGACGCTGAACGGGAGGCCATTTCCGCTATTGACGGGATTGGTGAAATCATCGCCGACAGTGTGGAGGAATACTTTGCTAACGATGAGGTGACTGCCTTAGTCAACCGCCTGAGTGAGCGGGGGGTTAATATGACCTACCTCGGCGCTAGCCCGCAAACTTTAGCCAATGTGGATTCCTTCTGGCAGGGCAAGACCGTGGTCTTAACTGGCAAGCTAACTCACTATAGCCGCCAAGAAGCCAAGGCCCTCATTGAAGGCCAAGGCGGAAAAGTCACCGGTTCCGTTTCCAAGAATACCGATGTGGTCGTGGCTGGTGAGGATGCCGGCAGTAAATTGACCAAGGCCCAAGACTTAGATATTTTAATTTTTGATGAAGAAGAGATGTTGAGTCACCTAGAAGATGCCTAGTCACTTGATTTCGTGTTAGAATAGTATGGACTCTACAGATATCGTGATAAAGGAGAGCATACCGTGAAAAAACGCATCCAACATATGATCGTGATTGGCTTAGCGTCACTGAGCCTGTTAGTAGCTTGTGGGAGGGACGCCCAACCTAAATCAACCGCTGGGCAAACCCAAACCACGGAAGAATCAAGTAGTGAAGAGGAAGAAAGTGGTAAGAAGAACACCCTTACCGAGGCTTACTATCCTGCCGCTATCAAAGATGGCAGCTATCCCTTAAGTAACAGCCGGGGGACCCTGTCTAGTCGGACTAGCCAGGCCAACCTGGAAAATATGGAACGTGGTCTCTATGAATTAATGAAGAATGCCTATCCCACCGATGAGTATTCCTTGGCGGAAGGCCAGGTCCTCTCCAAAGACAAGATCACTTCCTGGCTCAAGCCCAAGTCTCAGGACAATCCTGAAGGGCTTAACCCCGAAGCCAGCGCCGCGAGCGACCGCGATCAATTCCAACACCGTTATTTGAATTCCATCTTGGAATACAATTTAATGCAAGAAAATGGGGATGACTATGACTTGAAAGTCATCAGTCTCGGCCTGGCCATGAACGCCGAAGACCGCTTCCAAAACAAGGATACCGAAGAAACGGTGGAAATTAGCCGCGACCAGGCCCTCCAAGAAGGCAAGGCCATGGCCCAAACCGTTGTTGAACGCATCCGCCAAGAAGGGAAATACGGTCAAACCCCGATCCAAATCGCCCTTTTCTATAATGATAAGCAAAACAGTCTAGGTGGCGGGGCTTACATGGCTGAAGCCATTGCTGAACCAGGAGCAGGCCTAGGGAAGTGGAAGGAATACAACCGCCAATACGTCGTTTACGGGGTCGACCAAGCTCCCCGTGAGGAAGACAATACCTCATTCAGCCGCTTCCGTGGCGAAATTGAGTCCTTCTTCCCTGAATTAAGTGGGATTGTCGGCGTCGGCCAGTACGATAACGGCAAGTTAAATGGGATTGACTTCCATATCAATACTCCCTTTGACGGCTATACTGAAAATATCGCTCTGGTCCAACACGTCATTGCCAGTCTGGACGCCATCTATCCTAAAGACGTACAAATGCAGGTGACCGTCGAAGGCCCAAGCCGAATGACCGCCAACATCACCCGCCTCTCCGGCCAAGGTAAATTCCAATATACAGTTTATTAATAGAGAGTGCGACAAGCGCAAAAAGAGGGGAGACCATTGGAAGAAGTACGCAGTAAATCCTCAAAGAGGATTTGCAAGGACTTCTGAAATGGAGCTCACCTCGCGCTTGGAGCAGGTTTGGAAAGAGTGCGACAGTCACGTCCAACTCTTAATTTGTGAGATTTTTTTACAAGAATAAGTAAGTCAGTAAAAATGCCCTAAGAACTTATGTTAAAATAGAACAGTAAATATTTTGAAAAAGAAAAAAGGAGGCCATTATGTCTATCAGCGAACAAGACTTTAAACACGTGGCACAACTTGCAAAACTATCCTTTTCTGACGAAGAGGTAGGTCCCATGAACGACCGCTTTACTGAAATCCTCGATATGGTTGAACAACTCTCTGAAGTGGATACCGAAGGAGTCGAAGTCATGACTCACGGTATTAACCTAAAAAATATTATGCGCGATGATAAACCTGAAGCAGGTACCGATCGTGACCTAATGTTAAAAAATGCGCCAACCAAACGGGATGGCTTTATTGTCGTACCAGCCAGTTTTGATGAAAGTGAGGATTAATCCATATGAGTCGATTTGATGAAAGCATTAAAGGCTTAAACCAACAATTGGTCGATGGAAAAATCACTGCCGTTGAATTGGTACAGTCTACCATTGATCGTATTAAGGAACTCGATGAAACTTACAAGGCCTTTCTCACCCTAGATGAAGAAGGCGCTCTTGCAGCCGCAAAAGCCAGTGATGAAAAAGGTTATTCTACCGACCGTCCCCTACAAGGGATTCCAGTCGGAATTAAGGACAACATCATTACAGAAGGCATTGAAACGACTGCTTCTTCCCATATCTTGGAAGGCTTTGTGCCAGTTTACCAATCCGCCGTGGTGGAAGCCTTAGAAGCCGCTGGCGCCATTACTATTGGTAAATTAAACTTGGACGAATTCGCTATGGGGTCTTCTACCGAAACCTCCTACTTTGGACCAAGTAAAAACCCTTGGGACACCAGCCGGGTACCAGGTGGTTCTTCCGGTGGTTCTGCCGCCGCTGTTGCCTCTGGTGAAGTTGTCGCTTCCCTAGGTTCTGATACCGGTGGTTCTATCCGTCAACCAGCCGCCTATAACGGGATTGTGGGGATGAAACCTACTTATGGCCGGGTATCACGCTGGGGCTTAATTGCCTTTGGCTCTTCCCTAGACCAAATTGGTCCTATGACTAGAACCGTTGAAGACAACGCCTTGGTGCTTAACGCCATTGCTGGCCATGACCACCGTGATTCTACTACTGCTGATATTGAAGTTCCTGACTTCACCGCCCAATTAGGGGAAAGCATCGAAGGTCTACGGATCGCCGTTCCTGAAGAATTCTTCACCAACGGGATCGAAGCCGATGTCCAAGACCGGGTCGAAAAAGCCATTGACAAACTTGAATCCATGGGAGCCATCGTGGAAAAAGTCCACTTCCCACTCTTAAAATACGGGATTCCAGTTTATTACATTGTGGCTTCCTCAGAAGCTTCTTCCAACTTGCAACGTTTTGACGGGGTTCGTTACGGCTACCGGGCAGACGACATCCAAGACCTGGAAGACCTCTATGTCCGCAGCCGTTCAGAAGGTTTCGGTGACGAAGTCAAAATGCGGATTATGTTAGGGACCTTCTCCCTATCATCAGGCTACTATGACGCTTACTTCAAGAAAGCCGGTAAGGTCCGTACCATGATCCGTCAAGAATTTGAAGAACTCTTTGAAAAATATGATGTTGTTGCTGGTCCAGTCACCACCTCAACCGCCTTCAAATTCGGTGAAAAATCCGATGACCCAATTGAAATGTACTTAGCCGACCTCTTAACCGTTCCTGTGAACTTGGCCGGCCTACCAAGTATTTCGGTACCTTGTGGCTTCGACAGCGATAACTTACCAATCGGTTTACAATTAATTGGTAACTATTTCGACGAAGCGACCTTGTACAAGACCGCTTATGCCTACGAACAAGCTACCGACCACCATACCAAACATCCAGAGTAGAAGGGAGATTATTACATGAATTATGAATCAGTTATTGGCTTAGAGATCCACGTTGAGTTAAAAACGCAATCCAAAGTTTTCTCCCCAACACCTACCAGTTTTGGTGCCGATCCTAATACCCAAACTAACGTTATTGACTGGGGTTACCCTGGTGTCCTACCAGTCACCAACCACCACGCCGTTGAATTTGGTTTACGGGCAGCCTTAGCCTTGAATTGTGAAGTTAACCCGGTTCAAAGCTTTGACCGCAAGAACTACTTCTATCCAGACAACCCTAAGGCCTACCAAATTACCCAATTAGACCGTCCTTTAGGGGAACACGGTTATGTGGATATTGAACTGGAAAATGGGGAAACTAAACGTATCCGCATCGAACGAATCCACTTAGAAGAAGACGCTGGGAAGAGTATCCACGCTGAAGGTGACACCTTAGTCGACTTAAACCGTCAAGGGACGCCTTTGGTGGAAATCGTTTCTGAAGCCGACATGCGTTCACCAGAAGAAGCTTACGCTTACCTAGAAAAAATCCGCGAAACCATGATGTTTATCGATGTTTCTGACGTGAAGATGGAAGAAGGCTCCATGCGTTGTGACGCCAACATCTCCTTGCGCCCTTATGGCCAAGAAGAATTCGGGACCAAGACCGAAATCAAGAACTTGAACTCCTTCTCCAACGTCCGTCGCGGTTTGGCTTACGAAGAAAAACGTCAAGCCCAAGTCTTAAACCGGGGTGACCGGGTGGTTCAATCTACCCTCCGTTGGGACAAGGATAATCAAAAGACCATCCTCATGCGGGTTAAAGAAGGGGAAGCTGATTACCGTTACTTCCCAGAACCTGACCTGCCTGAATTTACCGTCAGTGAAGAATGGTTGGACGAAATCAGAAAATCGATTCCAGAAATGCCAGCTGAACGTCGGAAACGCTATGTCGAAGAATACGACCTGCCTGACTATGACGCTATGGTCTTGACCCAAACCTTAGTGATGTCTGACTTCTTCGACCAAGCCGTTAAACTGGGTGGCGACCCTAAGCAAGTCTCCAACTGGTTGATGGGTGAAGTCTCCGCTTACATGAATGACAATGAAAAGACCTTAGACGAAATCGGTCTAACGCCAGAAAACTTGACCGAAATGATCGACTTGATCGCTAACGGGACCATTTCTTCAAAAATTGGTAAGAAAGTCTTCAAGCACCTGGCTGAAAACGGCGGTTCTGCTAAGGAATATGTGGAAAAAGAAGGTTTGGTTCAAATTTCTGACCCAGAAACCTTGCTACCAATGATTAACGAAGTCATTGACAATAACCCACAATCCCTAGAAGACTACCGGGCTGGTAAGAAGAAAGCTATGGGCTACTTGGTTGGTCAATTGATGAAACAAACCAAGGGTCAAGCCAACCCACAAGTCTTGAACAAACTCTTAAAACAAGAATTAGATAAACGTTAATGTACTTTCTCAGTATATAAAAAAATGTCACATCCGTTTGGGTGTGGATTTTTTCTTGGATTCTTTGCCTTTGTTTCTCGAGAAGATGCAAAAAGAGACAGACTAGAACAAATATTGTTTATTTACTGTCAACTTAAGCTAAAAAGTTGGTTTATTGGTATTGTTTGGGGTATTATTAGGGCTAATTATACAGTGCGATCACTGTAGCTTTAATATAAATAAAAAAAGAATTTAATTATGCTTTTAAGATGTTAATATATAGTTTAACTAAATTAACTTATATCATTAGTGTAATATTGTATAAGTTAAAGTCTTCGATTGCATGGAGGAGAACAATGGAGAAGAATTATAGATATGCCATAAGAAAAACCACCTTGGGGGTGGGGAGTGTCGCCATTGCTGCCTTCTTAGCTGGCCAAGGCCAAGAAGTGCAAGCGGCGGAACAGCCCGCTCAGCCAAGTTCGGCTCTAGCAGTTGATGCAGTCAACCCTGCTGACCAAGCCGGCTACTATGCCTCAGAAGGGGCGCCGGTCAACACTGACCAGCCCACATCTGGTGAAGCCGCTAACACATCCGGTCTACCTGCCGATACTGTCAACGGGCCAATTGTGCCAGCCAATGCATCCAATCCGGACTATTCAGATAATGAGAAGAATGTTGGAACCTACCGGCAGTCAGAAATGGCCAATAATGGGATAGGTTATACAACTAGTGAACAAGCAGGGAAGACGGAAGGGGTAAGTCATCAAGTACTTAACCCTTCGAACTCATCACCTGATAAGAAAGCTTACGGAATTGATATTTCAATTGATCGTAATGACTCTGAAAGGACTTATAACCTTGTAGCGATTACTGATTCAAGTAGAACAGCTCCTGTTAGATTTGGGACTAAAGACTATGAAGAAGTAGGAAATCCTACGATAATTAATAATAAGGTTGTAGATTATAAGCCAACAGCTGAAGTAGTAATTGCTAGGGCTGGCCAACAAAAGAACATCAATTCAGAGCTAAATGAAGAAGATCTCAAACATATAAACAATTTTAATAATAAGAGTACTACTATTTCATTTAGGGATAATTATACAAAAAATAATACAATTACTGCCGATCATTTATTAAGTGGAGGAAATTTTAACCTTACTTTTGGTGTTAATCCCTATCCAAATGAGAATGCTAACTTATCTCTGATCAAGGTAGCTGGGGATACCAATGTTAATCGGGTAGCTGTCAAGGAAGGTTATATTAAGACTGGGGCCCATATTGAAAATCTCGATCCGGCTGATTATGACCGAGTAGTGGGCCAAGTCTACCATCCAGATGGATCTGTGGTGAAAGAAGCCAATGCCTTTATCGTAACACCTTCTAACATTGAAGAATTCAAAACTAAGTTAGGTAATGATATTAAACTTGGGCAAATCATCTTTGCAATGCCTAAGGGAGCTTTGGAAGACCCTAATTCTATCTTCAACACTGAAAAATTTAAGGGCATCCAAACTCTTAAAGCTCAGTTCTTTGCACGTCCACGTACTAAGGAAGAATTTGAATCTGTAGCATCTACGGGTGTGGATACTACTGGTTATGTTCATACTTACGTCGAAACTGGCGCCGGCACCCAAGCTCTCAACCACAACGGTGAGACGGTTATTGCTGACAAGCAAGGTATCGCCCGCTACGATAACTACAACGACCTAGGTTCCATCACCATCAATCTAGACGACACACGATTCTATGATCAATCATTCCTAGATCAAAACCAGAAAGATACAGAAAAGCATACTCACTCGGAAGTAAAACCTGGTCAAGAGTTTAAGGTAGAAATGTATGTGCCTAAGACTCCTGAGGAAAATCAAAAAACAGCTGATGAAATGAAGGCAGCCGATCAGGCAGGTTTGTCAAGGGGTAAGCTTGATAAGCAATTTATAGATATTGCAAATCAAAAAATAGCCGAGCGATTAGGTACAACTGTTGATAAGTTAACTGATGATCAAAAGTGGACCGTAAGTTTTAATAGTAAAAAAGATAGTCAGGGGAATCCAGAAAAAGATGAGGGTAAGATAATAGGAGATATTACAAGCCTTTCTGTTAAAGCTCCAACCAATGCCAGGGCAGGAGACTTTGTAGCAATCCCTGTTGAGTATACTTATACAAATGGTTCAACAGATACCCATTGGTTCCACTTTGTTGTTCAAGATTCTGACAATAACAAGCCAGAATACCATGCTGAAGTTGGTTTCCAAGGGGACAAGCTTGTCAATAAACCAAACCTTCCTGAAAATCCTAATGATAAAAAGAGGGAACCACAATCTTATGAACTTATACCACAAGAGGGTGGCTACAAGGACGATCGAGGCAATGTTTGGTCAGATGTTAAGATTGACCCTAACACAGGTGTAGTAACAGCAATCGTTCCAGAAGATGCAGAGATTATAGGTGGGGAAAATCTTTACATACCAGTAAGGGTTAACTATGGAACTGATTCCGTTACTAACAAACCAATAACCGAAGAAGTCAGAGCCCAATTCATCGCCCGTTCCAAATACAAGACCACCGTTACCGATACCGATGACAAGCTGATCCCTTATGAAACTAAGGAAGAATATGACGACACTCTACCTGCAGGGACCATCCAAGTGGTGACCCCAGGTAAGCCTGGTAAGGAACGGACCATCTTCGAACAAGATGTCATCAATGGCCAAAAAGGTTTGATTGACCCTGCCACTGGCCAATTTACAGCTGGCGACCAACTTTTCCGTAAACGGACTGAAACTATCGAAGAAAAACAAGACCGTTTAGTCAAAGTGGGGGTTAAACCGGTCGAAGAAACGGTAACTATCCCTCGGACCGTCGAAGTCGAAGTGGATCCCAACATGGAAGCAACTGCTGAGCCGGTTGTGGTTGAAGAAGGCCAAGACGGCGTGGTAACTGTGAAGACGACCAGAGACCCACAAACGGGCGCGGTTAACATCACTAAGACCACCACGACACCAGCCCAGCCTAAGAAGGTCAAAGTCGGCACCAAGACCACAGGGACCGTTGTCGATACCGACGAGATCCCATTCGCCTACACCGTGGAATTCGACCCTAACTTCTACACCAACTATCCTGACGCGACTGAAAACTACAAGGTCGTGACCCCAGGACAAGCTGGGTCCAACAAGAAGACCTGGACTATTGAGAACTCCAAGGTCGTGGGTGAGCCTGTTGTGGAAACCGTGGCGCCAGTCAACGCGGTCATCAAGGTCGGCCAAAAAGATTACAATGGCTCCTTTGAAACCGTGGACAAGGACCCAGTTCCTTACGAAACCGAATATATTGTCGATAATACTTTGGCACCAGGTACAGAAGTGGTTGAAAACCCAGGTGCTCTCGGTGAGAAGACCACCACAACCACCCATACCATCCAAAATGGTCAAGTGACTGGCTCAACCCCAGGACAAACTGTTCAGACCAAGGATCCCGTTAAACGCGTTGTACGCATTGGGGCGAAGACCAATGGCAGTCACCAAGTGACGGAACCGATTCCATTCCAAGTGGAAGTGAAGACCGACCCATCACTTAAGAAGGGCGAATACAAGGTCGCAAATCCTGGTAAGGCAGGCAGCCAAACCAAGACTCTGACCATCGAAAATTCTCAAGTGATCGCTACTTCTGAGCCAACCATTAATGAACAAGCAACCAATGCGGTTGTTTTAGTGGGCGACCAAGACTTTACCGGCGAAGTCAGCCACGATGTGACTGAAAAAGTTCCATTCCCTGTCAAGGTCATTGAAGATCCAAGCCTAGATAAGGGCACTTACCATGTGGACCAAGAAGGGGTTCCAGGAACTAAGACCACCACTTACACCCAAGCCATCAAGAATGGGGCTGCGGATGGGGCATTGACCTCAACCGTCAAGTCGGAAACGGCACCAACCGAACACATCATCCGTGTTGGCACCAAGCCTTTAGCGGGTTCAACCAATGTGACGACCACTAACCAAAAACCATTCGACGTAGAAATTAAATACGACAACACCAAGCCAGCTGGCACGGTCGAAGTCCTGCCAAATACAGGGATTCCAGGTGAAGAGACCCAGACCACTCCAGTTACTGCTGAAGATGGGACAGTGACACCAGGATCTACCACAACAACCGAAACCAAGGCTCCTGTCAACAAGGTGATTGTTGTCGGGACCCAGGGCTATAACGGTGAATTCAGCCATGAATACACCAATGTGGTTCCTTTTGAAACCGAAGTTGAAGTCGACCCAAGTCTGGCTCCAAATGCAGTGGTTGAAGTTCAAAAAGGCCAATTAGGTGAAACCATCACCAAGGTCAGCCAAAGCATTACTAACGGTGTTCCTGGTGAGAAAGTGGTTTCTGACCCTGTTCAAACTAAGGCACCAGTTAACCGCAAGATCAAGGTAGGCGCCAAGACCAATGGCCAACATTCTCACACCGAAGAGATTCCGTTTAAATACACGGTTGAGTATGACCCAAGCATTAAAGCAGGCGAATACAAGATAGAAGTTCCTGGTACGCCAGGCCAAAGAACAACGACATGGACCATTGAAAATTCCAAGATCGTTGGCCAAGCAGAAGTCACTGAAACAGCTCCTGTAGATGCTGTCATCAAGGTTGGCAATAAGGACTTTGAAGGTAGCTTTACCACCGTCGACAAGAACCCAATTCCATTCCAAGTGGAAGTCAAGGTTGACCCAAGTCTGGCTCCCGGAACGGAAGTTGTGGACCAAGAAGGTGTCCTCGGAGAAGAAGAAACACCAACCAACCATAAGATTGTCAATGGCCAAGTGACCGAATCGACACCAGGTGAGACCAAGCAAACCAAGGCGCCAGTCAATAAGGTTGTTCGCGTTGGGGCCAAGACAGATGGTACTTACACCCATAAGGAAGCTATTCCGTTTGAAGTAGAAGTGCGGAAGGTTAACGACCTCAAGAAGGGCGAATCCAGAGTCGCTCAAGAAGGTCAACCAGGTGAACAAACCACTACCGTAACTATCGAAAACTCCCAAGTTGTCGGTACACCAAGGACTACGACAAGCAAGCAACCTGTCAAACACATTATCGAAGTGGGCGACCAAGACTTTACCGGCGAAGTCTCCCATAATGTCACTGAAACTCTTCCATTCAAGGTGGACATCCAAGAAGATCCAAACCTCCCACTCTTTGAAATCCAAGAAGTTCAAAAGGGTGAGAACGGATCTAAGACCACCAAGTACAGTCAAGCCATTAAGAATGGGGCGGCTGATGGCCAGCTGAAGACGGAAGAAATCGCTCGTACAGAACCGAAGACCCATATCATCAAGGTCGGTACTAAGGCACCAGAAAATGTTGAAAGCAGAGTCAAAGAAGTGCCAGCCGAGATTGAATACGTTTACGATAATACCAAGGACAAGGGAACCGTTGAAAAAGGTGCCTACACCCCAGGTAAGGTTGAAACGAAGATTAAGAATGTCTTCAACCCACAAACTGGTCAAATTGAAACCACAACGGAAGAAGTGGTGACCCCAGCCAAACAAGTGATTGTGGTGGGTACCAAGGACTACACCGGTGAATTCAAGCACACCGAACAAAGCCTGGCACCATTCAAGACCGAATACAAACTTGACCCAAGCTTGAAGCCAGGCCAAGAAGTGGTTGAACAAGAAGGTAAACTCGGTTTAATCGAACGTGATGTCAGTCAGAAATACGTCAATGGAACCATGTCTGATAAGGTCTTTGGTGAAACCCGAGAAGTGATTGCTCCTGAAAATCGGATCGTTCGCATCGGTGCCAAGACCAATGGCAGCCATACCTCTACAGAAGAAATTCCATTTGATGTTAAGGTTGAAGTCGATCCAAGCTTGCCTAAGGGTGAGTATAAAGTGGTGACTCCAGGTCAACCAGGGACTAAGGAAACGACCGTCACCATTGAGAACTCTCAAATTGTTGGCCAACCAGTATCTAAAGTGACCAAGGAACCGGTGACTCAAGTGATCAAGGTCGGCAACCAAGACTTTACCGGTCAAGTGAGCCACACTGAACGCTTCGAAGTGCCTTACAAGGTGGAAGTGCGCGAGAATCCAAATCTCAAGGCTGGCGAAACCAAGCTCGTCCAAGAGGGTCAACCAGGGTCTTATGACGTGACTTACACTCAAGTCATTAAGAATGGCCAAGCTGAAGGTGACTTAGGGCGTACAATTACCAACCCAGTCGAACCAAAAGCTCATATTGTTGAAGTCGGGACTAAGCCTGTTGCAGGCACAGAAACAGCTATCAACAAGGAAATTCCAGTTGAAATTGAATACGTCTTTGATGACAGCCTTGAAAAAGGTCAAGTGGAAACCGGTCAATTGACCCCAGGCAAGACAGAAACTAGAGTCGTTTCTAAAGTAGTGGACGGCCAAGTAGTTAATACGGAAGAGACGGTAGTAACCCCTGCTAAACAAATCGTCCGCGTGGGGTCTAAGGACTTTACCGGTGAATACAAGTTCTCCAATACTTGTCCTGTCCCATTCCCAGTTGAAATCAGAGAAAATCCTGATTTAGCAATTGGAACAACCAAGACGGTTCAAGAGGGAGTGCCTGGTTCTAAGACCACGGACTACACCCAAACCATTAAGAATGGCCAGGCTGAAGGTGCACCGGTCAGCCAAGACGGCGCCTACACCGCACCAAAAGCCCACATCATTGAAGTGGGAACCAAGCCAGTTGCAGGCAATACCCATGAAGTCAACAAGGATGTGCCAGTCGAAACCATCTTTGAATATGACCCGAGTCTTGACAAGGGCAAGGTGGAAACCGTCCAAGTTGTGCCGGGTCATGTGACGACCCAAATTGTCAACAAGGTGGTTGACGGCAAGGTTGTAACAGAAGAAGTCCCAGTAGTGACCCCAGCCAAACATATTGTTAAGGTGGGCACCAAGGACTATACTGGCAGCTTCACTACGGTCGACAAGAATCCAGTGCCATTTGAAGTCGAGTACAAACTGGATCCGACCTTGGAAACCGGCAAAGAAGTTGTTGACCAAGAAGGCGTCTTAGGCGAAGAAGAAACTCCAACCACCCATACCATTGTCAACGGTCAAGTCACCCAATCTAAGCCAGGTGAGACCAAGCAAACTAAAGCGCCAGTCAAGAAGAGTGTCCGCATTGGTGCTAAGACTGATGGTAGCTACACCCATACGGAAGAAATTCCATTTAAGGTGAAAGTGGAAGTTGATCCAAGCCTTAACAAGGGCGAATACAAGGTTGAAACCCCAGGTCAAGTGGGGCATAAGACCACTACGGTGACGGTTGAAAACTCTCAAGTTGTCGGCACACCAAAGGTCGAAGTGACCAAAGAACCGGTAACAGAAGTCATTAAGGTAGGCGATAAAGACTTTACTGGTCAAGTCAGCCATACCGAACACTTCGAGACCGCCTTTAAGGTGATCGTGCGTCGTAACGATGCCCTCAAACCAGGTCAAGTGAAGACCGTTCAAGAAGGCGTAAAGGGCTCCTATGATGTCACCTTTACCCAAAAGATTAAGAATGGCCAAGCGGACGGTTCACTCCAAGCTGACAGTCACAATGAAATTGCTGCGGTTGATCATATCATTGAAGTGGGACCAGATTGTCCAATCTGCCCATCCCGGCCAAGACAAACCAAATCCTGACAAGCCTAATGAAGACAAACCAGGCAATGACACACCAGGTGGACATAGCTCAGAGGATGAAAAACCAGACCAGCCAACACCAGGTGGAAACACCCCAGAAGATGGCAGTCCGGAAGATCCTAGTTCAAATGCTGACAAGCCAGGCAATAAGATCCCAGGTGGTCAAACATCAGAAGATCCTAAGCCAAATGACAAGAAACCAGGTCAAGGCACTTCTGACTCGGACAGACCGGGCGGATCCAAGACCAATGAGGGAGTTCCAGGAAAACATCCATCCGATGAAGACACGCCAGGAAATCCTAGACCAGGAGACAATGTTTCAACGGATAAACACCCAGATGGCAATGTCATAAATGATAAACCTGCAAGTGAGGATCTAAAGATTGACCCTGATTCATCCGCTAGCCTCAGTCCAGTTAGTCATAAGACTAGCTCTACAGATAGCCGCAAACAAGTGCAAGTGGCTTCAGTCTTACCACAAACCGGTGCGGTTGCCTCAGTAAGCGGACTTGGTCTATCCCTACTCCTTGCTGGACTAGGCTGTCTCGGCTTAGACCGTAAGAAGAAAAAATAAGCCTTATATAAAAAACCGTTAACTTTTTAGGAAGTTTGATAAAAGTCAAAAAGTGCCCTAGAGTGGAGTTCGGGGTCAACTTTTGGAATAGGTTTTTAGCCGAAGTGTTAAGCTTCGGCTTTTTTTATTGATTGAGATGAAAATTCATAAAAGTTAAAAACATTTGCCTAATTAATTCGTAAGCGTCAAATAGAAACACGGCTATAAAATGTAAGCCCTCCAAACTATACTTCTAATAGTTAGGAGGGTTTTTATATGATTATTAATATGGATGACCTTCATCATATTTACATTGCCTACGGCAAAACTGATTTAAGGAAAGGAATTGATTCGCTAACAACTATTGTTCAGGAAGAATTTAAAATGGATCCGTTCAGTCAGTCATTATTTTTATTTTGTGGAACCCGCAATGATCGTTTTAAAGCACTCTATTGGGATGGCAGTGGCTTTTGGCTATTCTACAAACGATTTGAAGATGGTAAAATGCAATGGCCTAAGACTCATAGAGAATTGAAACAGATTTCAAAGCAACAGTGGCAATGGTTACTCGATGGTTTTTCTATCGAAAGTTCTGTAAGAAAAACACAAAAGAAAAAGTTTTATTGAAATTTTCATTTTCCAAAACAATTGGTAAAATAGGAAAAACAGTAAGGAGGATGACTATGGCTTCAAATAGAGAACAGCAATTACTTGAAGAAATTAAAGTATTGAAGAAAATGATCAATCATCAAAAACGTGTCATCGACAGTCAGCAGTCATCCATCGACAATAAACAGAATGAATTAAATCATCAGAATAAACTACTAAAAAATAAAGAAGTAACGATTGCTCATCAAGATGAATTGATTCACTATTTGAAGAAAAAGCTCTATGGTCGTTCGAAAGAAAACTTAGTGGATAATAATCAGCTAAGTCTTTTCGAAGTCGATGCTAGTGATTTGATCAGTGAAAAAGAGGATGAAACTTTTGAAACGATTAGTTATCGTCGCAAAAAACGACCAAAAGGTCGTAAACAAGTAATTCTTGACAATTTTCCTGATTATGATCTTCATTACACCTTAGAAGGTGAAGATCGCAATTGCTCTGGATGTCAACAAGAAATGGCAGAAATTGGCCAAAAGAAGATTCGCCAACAGTTACGCTACGTTCCTGCGGAAATTCGTTGTGAGAATGTTATTCAGCATAGCTATAAATGTACGAATTGTTCAGAAAAAGCGGGGAAAGAAATGGTGATCAGTGCGGATGTTCCAAAACCTGTCTTTAATGGGAGCTATGCGACCGCAGGTCTTGTCTCTCACTCACTTCAACAAAAATATGAGCTGAAAATTCCTGCTTACCGCCAGGAAGGTGAATGGGAAAAGATGGGCTTACCGCTCTCTCGTCAAACGCTCATTAATTGGCATGAAAAAGCAGCAGAATATTACTTTGAGCCTCTTTATCGACTGCTTTCTGGAAAGCTAATCAAACAGCCAGTCATCCATATGGATGAAACGAGTTATAAGGTCATTGAGCATGAGAAAGAAAAGACCTATTACTGGTTAACGTGCTCTTCTCGAGAAACTCAGCAACAAATCTATCTCTACCACCATTCTCCTGGGCGAGGCTTTAATGACCTTCCCAAGGGAATGGCTGAATATGAGGGTGTGATTCATTGCGATATGTGGCATGTCTATCCAAAAATAAATAGAGTGACTATTGCTGGCTGTTGGGCGCATTTAAGACGAAAGTTTTATGATGCCTTACCACCTAAAAAATATCAAGGTCAATTCCTCAGCTCATGGGCAGTAAAACAATGTGACCAATTTTTCACTTTAGAAAAGAAATGGCAAGATTTATCGATAACCGAACGTTTAGATAAACGCCAGAAAATTTTAAAAGTGAAAATTGACCACTTTTTCGAACGCCTTCGTGAGGAATCATCTACTGCTGGAGGAAAATTAGTAACAGCCATCGCCTATGCCTTAAAATATGAAGCTTATTTTAAAGCATTTTTGGAAAATGGTGCGGTTGAAATGAGCAATAACCGGGCAGAGCGTGGCATAAAAGCACTCGTAATAGGTAGAAAAAATTGGTTATTTTCTACCTCTTTTAAAGGTGCTCAGTATTCTGGAATTATTCTATCGATCATTGAAACTGCTAAGGCCAACGGCCTTGATCCTGAAAAATATCTCACTTTCTTATTAAGTGCCATGCCGAATGAAAAGCATCTAAGTGAAAAAGTGCTTGAAGATTATCTTCCCTGGCATCCCGCTATCCAAGCGATCTGTCGAAAAAAATTAAAAAGAGAATTACTTAAATAACAAAAAATCTTGATAAGTTTAGCATACAGAGTACTTAAGAACTCTTCGCTAGCTTATCAAGATTTTTTGAATTCTATTCTCCTATTTGACGCTTACATTAATTCATAGCTTTTTCACAAATGTCTTCTATGATAAAGATAGTCCAAATAAATTTCTTTATATTTTTCTCCCAGCGAGCTTTCAAGCGAAAGCTCGTTTTTTGTTGGAAAATTTTATTAAGAGGTAAAAATTTTTACTAAAACATGTGAAAATTTACAAAAACTATACTTTGAATTGACGGTATTTTTATATAAATATGAGATCCTTTAGGTGTAAGAGTAATTCTATCAAAAGCCTACAAGGAGGATAAAATGAGTATCAAAAAATGGCTATTAAGTGGTTTAAGCGTATTAACTGCTTTTGGTTTGGCAGCTTGTGGTAATGAAGGTGGAGACAGTGGGGATTCAGCTGATTCAAGTAATCATATCGATACCTTATCAGTAGAATTCGTTCCTTCTCGTGATCCCGAGGAAATTATTACCGTTACTGATCCTTTGAAAGACATTTTGAAGGAAGAATTAGAAAAACAAGGTTTTACTGTTGATAATGTCGATATCAACGTGGGAACCAGTTATGAAGCGACGGGAGAAGCTTTAGAGGCTGGAACTACTGACGTTGGTTTTATCCCTGGTGGAACCTATGTTCTTTATGAAGAAGGTATCGAACCAATTTTAACTGCTACTCGTGGTGGACTTTCGGTTACTGGAGAAAATCCTCAAGACTGGAATAAAGAACCTGTCACTAAAGTAGACGACCAAGTCACTTACTATCACGGCCTAATCCTAGCGGGACCTAGTGAAAAAGGTCAAGAATTAGCCGAAAAGGTGAATAATGGCGAAGAACTTAACTGGGAAGACCTCAATTCAGCGAATTGGTCAGTGATGGGAACTTCCTCTCCAGCGGGTTACATCTATCCATCCCTTTGGTTGCAAGATCACTTTGACAAAAATATTACCGATTTAGATAATGTGGTTCAAGCGGACTCCTATGCTTCTGCTTTTGCGCGCTTAGCCTCTGGTCAAGTGGATGTCATGGTCACTTACGCTGACGCCCGTTTAGATAATGAAGAGAAATGGCAAGAACAACTTGGTGGATCTGATGAAATTTGGCAAGAAGTTCAAGTGATTGGGGTAACTAAACCCATGATGAACGACACCATTTCCGTGTCTAAGAACTCTGAAAACATGACTCCTGAATTAGCTGAAGCTTTACAGGAGGCTTTCATTAATATTGCCCAAACTGATGAAGGAAAAGAAATCATTGCGGTCTACACCCACGAAGGGTATGAAAAGGCAGAACCCTCTGACTATGATACCGAACGTGAAGCCCAAAAATTAGTGCAAGAAATGAATTAGTTGAGATAATCGCTCGATGGTTATTTTGAGTTTAAGAATAAGTGATTAGGATAAAAAAGTGCTTCAATCAATGATTAACTATTGGTTGAATGCACTTTTCCTATTTCTAATTATGCAATGAAGTAGTTTGCTTGAGCGGTAGTGAGCGATCATGTTTTTGGAGAAAGGAATAAAAAATGATTCGATTTGAACATGTGGATAAGGTTTATGAAGGTGGATTAAAAGCCTTAGATGACATTAATTTAGAAATTCCCAACGGACGTTTTGTCGCCATTGTGGGGAAATCAGGTGCCGGTAAATCGACTTTAATTCGTACCATTAATAAGATGCATGATATTAACGGAGGACAATTGACCGTTAACGATAGGGATGTGTCTGCTTTAGAAGGTAGCCAATTAAGAAAATTCCGGAGAGATATTGGCATGGTCTTTCAATCTTTTAACCTCGTGGAAAAGACCACCGTACTAAATAATGTATTGAATGCCTTTTTACCTGACTTAGCCTGGTATCAGAAACTCTTTTCCCTGTTTACCGAGGAGCAAAAGGTTAAAGCCTTGGAAGCCCTAGAAAGTGTGGATATCCTTGATAAGGCCTATGACCGGGTCGACCAATTATCTGGTGGGCAGAAACAAAGGGTAGCCTTAGCGCGGACCCTGGTTCAGGAGCCCTCCATCATTTTAGCCGATGAACCGGTGGCCAGTCTGGACCCAATTTCTTCTAAACAAGTGATGGATTACTTTAAAAATATTAATCAAAACCAAGACATCACTATCTTAATTAATATCCATGATGTAGATATGGCCCTTGATTATGCCGATAGCGTGATCGGAATTAATGCTGGAAAGATTGTTTATTATGGCCCAAGTAGTGAGGTTAATCAAGAGATTTTAGATACGATCTACAAGAAGTCTTAGGGGGATTAAAGTGTTTAAACGAAAAGAATATCAACTGGCTTCTGGGAAGGTATTTAAAGAAAAACGTTCGTGGACACCAGTGATTGTATTAGTTTTAGCCATTGCTTTATATGTTGCTTTGCAAGTGACGGAGTTTGATTTCGGTGATGTAATAAAACGGGGTCATCAATTAACGACTATCGTTGCTCAACTCTTCCAACCGGATTGGTCCTACCTATCTGATGTGATTCAACCCTTGATGGATACTATTAAGATGTCTTTATTTGGTTCTTTTGCTGGGGCAGCGGTTGCCCTTCCCTTTGCCTTTTTAGCTTCATCCAATATGGTCCATTTTGCGCCGGTGAACTGGTTGGTTAAGGTGCTATTTACCATTATTCGTACCATCCCCACCCTAGTTTCCGCCTTGATCGCGACTTATTTGTTTGGTCTAGGAACCCTAGCAGGTACGGTAGCCATCTTCCTATTTTCATTTTCCTATGTGGGTAAGCTATTGTATGAAGAGATTGAAACCACTAATTTAGGCGCCTTTGAGGCCATGATTGCCATGGGTTATACCCGTCCTTTTGCCTTTTTAAAGGGTGTGATTCCTAATATTATGCCTTTCTATCTCTCTACCGCCCTCTTTAACTTTGAAGGGAATGTGCGTTATGCATCGATTCTAGGTTATGTGGGTGCCGGAGGTTTAGGGTTACTGATTAATGAAAATATTGGTTGGCGCGATTATGAAAAAGTAGGAACCATTCTCTTTGTTCTATTAATAACTGTTTTTATTATCGAGAACTTAAGCCGTTATATCCGGCGTAAGATTAGTTAGGAGGGCTAGCTGTGACAGATTCAATTCAAACCGTATTAGACAAAGAGCCGAATTACCGTGCCATTCAGGGAGTCATCACTGTCCTTGTGCTGCTGGTATTATTTTGGTCATCCAGTGTGATTGATTTTTCCAATTATAGCCAGGACGGTTGGGCTGTAGCTGGAGAAATCATCTCCGGGGTGCTTCATCCCGATATGACTATGCTGACTGATTTTTCTTCCAGTGGTTTATGGTTTTTATTATTTGAAACCGTCTGTATTGCTTTTGTTGGGACCTTAATTGGTGGTATCATTTCTTTACCTTTAGCTTTTTTATCATCCAGTAATGTGGTTCCCGCTTGGCTAGCAGCAATCTTCCGGGTGGTGATTATGATGCTTCGGACCGTCCCAGCCATTGTTTACGGACTGATGTTTATCCGAGTGACTGGTCCTGGGCCAGCTGCTGGGGTCTTAACCATGACCTTTACCTCAATTGGAATGTTAACTAAGCTCTTTTCAGAGACTATTGCCGATTTAAATACCGACATCTTGGAAGCCTTTCGCGCTATGGGAACGACCACCATGGATCAAATCATGTTCGGTATTATCCCGCAGTTATCGGCGAGTTTCTTATCGACTTTAATCTATCGTTTTGATATGAATATTCGAGATGCAACGACTTTAGGTTTGGTTGGTGCTGGCGGGATTGGGGCTCCCCTACTATTTGCGATTAACTCTTATCGCTGGAACCAAGTGGGCGCCATTCTAATTGCTTTAATCTTACTGGTCTTCTTAGTGGAAGCCATTTCTACCCGCCTACGTCAATACCTCGCCTATGGACACTTTTAGAAAGGACAAGCATGAAATTAACTTTACTCGCCATGAGTGATGTTCATGGACATTTTTCAATCCAAAGTTTTCAAGCAAGAAATAAAAAGACGACTAACGGTCTATCCCGTTTTGCCAGTGTTTTAAAGGCCAAGCGTCGCCAGGAAGAGCATCTCCTGTATCTGGAAAGTGGGGATATGATTCAGGGCTCGCCCTTGACCAATTATGAGGAAAGCCATCATGACTATGCCAAGATATCCAGCCAGGTCTATAATTATGTGCAGCCTGATGTCTGGACCTTGGGTAACCATGAATTTAATTTTGGCTTAGATTATTTAAAGAAATCCATTAGCTATATGCCTGATTCCCTGGCTTTGGCTAACGTGATTTCAGATGGAGAGGTTTTTTGCCATAAGCCCTATCGGATTTTTCAATGTGAAGATATTCGAATTGGTGTCCTGGGATTGGTTACCCAGTATATTCCTCATTGGGAGAAGGAAGAAAATATTGCGGGCTTAGAATTTAAGTCCGCCCTGGAGACGGCCCAATACTATATCCCATTGATGAAAGAAAGCGAACACTGTGATCTTATCTTCATTACCTACCATGGGGGCTTTGAATGCAACCTGGAGACCGGAGAACCAGAAGAAGATTTAACCGGGGAAAATGAGGGCTATGCGATTTTAAGTAGTGGCTTGCCGATTGACGCCTTCTTTACGGGCCACCAACACCGTGAGATTGCCACAATCTGGCAGGGCATACCTATCATTCAACCGGGCTTTCGGGCTCAGAAATATGGAGAAGTTGTTTTTGAGCTTGATAAGGATGCGAATGGCAAGCTGAACAAAAAGGTGGAGAGCTGCCAACTACATTCACTCGCTGACCAGCCGGCTGACCAAGAGCTAGAAGAACTTTTGGCAGAGGATAATGCAAAGATTCAAGACTGGCTTGACCAACCGCTTGGACATTTGGATCGACCCGCCTTAGTTGATAATTTCTTTGAGGCTCAAGTTGAGGGTAATCCGTATTTTGCCTTGACCAATAAAATTCAGATGGAAGCCGCAGGGACTGATATTTCAGCTTCTTCAGTTTTTAACTTGGACGTCTACGGCTTAAAGCAAGAGGTGACCATGCGTGATTTGGTCATTAATTATCCCTTCTCGAACGGTTTGTGTAAGATTAAGCTCACCGGTAAAGAATTAAGAGAGAACTTAGAAAAAAATGCCGAATATTTTGCCTTAGATGACCAAGGTAGGCTAGTCGTTAGTGAGGACTATCTCAATCCTAAAGTAGAAGTCTATAACTATGATATTTATTCGGGGATTGACTATACCATTGATGTCTCTAAAGACCGAGGTCAACGGGTTGTTAAACTGAACTACCAGGGACAGGCGGTTGAAGATGATGATGAATTATACCTAGCCATTAACCAATATCGAATGGCAGGGGGCGGTAACTTCCCGCATTTCTCTAGAGATAAGGTCCTAGAAGAACTGGACACTGATATTCCCAACTTAATTATTAATTATTTTGCTAACCATGATGTCGTTGAAGTCCCAGAAAACAATAATTATCAAGTGATTGGTTATCAAAACATAAGTGACGCTATTTAAAGCAATGTGTTGAAGGTGAGTAGATGACAACTTTAAAGGATATTGCCAAGGCAACAGGTTATTCTGTATCAACAATTTCTAGAGTATTGAGAGAAGATCCTACCCTATCCGTTAAGAGCTCTACCCGTCAAGAGATTAATGCTGTGGCGCAGGCCATGAACTATACCATTCGTGGAGTCAGTAGCTATGCCTATGATATTCTCGTTATCCATAAAGATGACCATTTCCGCGATCATATTGACAATGCCTATTATTTTAATATGCGTTTTGGCATCGAGTCCATCGTTCATGAATATGGTTACAGCTGTTATTTTGTCCCCATTAGTCGCTTAAAGAAATTCAAACGGACTTTTGATGGCATCCTATTATTGGGCAATTTTACTCGAGAAGAACAAAAAGAGATTGTAACTTCCTACCACAATTGCCCCATTGTTACGGTTTGTTTAATGAATTTTTTTCCTGATCACATGGACCAGGTGGCCTATGATATTGAAAAAACGATGGAACTTTTGTTAGACCAGGTCGCTGATGAAGGTTATCATTCCTTGGTTTATGTATCTGGTGAAGAAATTGACCAGGCTCATTTGACCAGCAGTAAGGAACAAATCTTGCGGGCTATCTTGCCGAAGTATCAGACAATCGAGTGCCAAGGAATTATTTCTATCAAACAAAGTTCCTATTCCGGCACGCAAGCCGCCAAGAAATTCTTTAGTCAAAGCGAGTCCTTGCCTGAGGTGATCATCTGTTCCAATGATCCCATCGCTTTTGGCTTTTTAGGGGTCATGCAAGATTTAAAAATCAATGTGCCACTCTTATCCATCAATGGGGATTCCTACGGGGAAGTTACAAGCCCACAGCTGACTAGTGTTGATGTGAAAACTGAAGAAATTGGTCAGGTGGCAGTGGAAAGATTATTAGAACGTTTGAAGGAACCTCAATCCTCCTACCAAAAAATCTTAATCCAACCGCAAATGGTCTTGCGGCAAAGCCATCTGAATAGACCAAGCTAGACCCATAGCTCATTATCACTGCCTGTGTTATTA
Organism: Aerococcus tenax; assembly: GCF_003286645.3. Lineage (NCBI taxonomy): Bacteria > Bacillati > Bacillota > Bacilli > Lactobacillales > Aerococcaceae > Aerococcus > Aerococcus tenax. Next base: position 124,778 of record NZ_CP127382.2, read on the forward strand.
TTAATAATGAAAGTGATAAAGGAGCGTGGAAATATGGCAAAAGTTGAAAGTTTTGATTTAGACCACAATAAAGTAAAACCCCCTTATGTACGGGTGGCTGGTCGTGAAGAGGGTGAACATGGGGATCAAATCACTAAGTTTGATATCCGTTTAGTTCAACCCAATGAACAAGCGATTCCTACTGCAGCCCTCCATACCATTGAGCATATGTCAGCGGCTTATATCCGTGACTACTTGGATGGGGTCATTGACCTCTCACCCATGGGTTGCCGGACGGGCTTCTATTTAATCATGTGGGGCCAACACCAGCCAGAAGAAGTTGCGGTGGCCTATACTAAGGTTTTGCGTGACATTGTCAAGAGTGACTGGTCGGATGTCCAAGGAACTGAAGCGGTGTCCTGCGGGAATTACCGTGACCATTCCCTCTTTGGTGCTCAAGAGTGGGCCAAGAAGATCCTTGACCAAGGCTTCTCCAAAGATCCCTTTGACCGCCAAGTAGTTGAAGTCCCTGAAGACTAGTCAAGTTAAAGGCAAAAGAAAAAGCGTTAGTCCCAAATTGCGGGCCTAACGCTTTTTTCTTAGCCTTTAGAAGGGTTTACTATCAGGATCAGGCGCTTCTACGTCAGCTACTGTATCCAGTAATTCTATATCGCGGTCAGTCAGTTGGATATCAAAGACATCTAAATTGGACTTGATATTTTCTGGGGTCTTGGACCGTGGGAGTGGGACAAAGCCATGTTTCAAGGACCAGGCTAGGGCGATTTGAGCCACCGAGTAGCCTAAGCGGTCGGCAATGGCTTGGACTTCTTCATTATCGAAGATTTCTCCTGACCCTAATGGACTGTAGCCCTCCAGAAGAATATTATGTTTCTTGCAATACTTGACGATGTCTTCTTGGACCAGTCCAGGAGTTAACTTAATTTGGTTAACCATAGGAATGACCTTAGCGGATTCTAAGAGGGCATCCAGGTGGTAGGGGAGGAAGTTAGAGACCCCAATGGCCTTGGCTTGGCCTTTTTCATAGATGGCTTCCAAAGCCCGCCAGACTTCAGCGTTCCGTGCTTTATAGCCAGGTTCTTCTCGGTAAGGCTTGGGATTAGGCCAGTGGATGAGGAGAAGGTCGACATAGTCAGTGCCCAGTTTTTCTAAGGATTCTTCAAAGGAAGCTAGGGTATCTTCATAGCCCACCTTGTCGTTCCAAACTTTTGTGGTTAGGAAGATGTCTTCACGAGGCACAGGACTCTGCTTGATGGCTTGGCCTACTTCGTGTTCGTTGCCGTAGTACTGGGCAGTATCAATATGGCGGTAACCCACTTCCAAGGCGTAGGAGACCGCATTGACCGCCATGTCGCCTTCTAATTTCCAGGTACCAAAACCGATGGCAGGAATTTCAACACTGTTAGATAACTTATATGTTTTCATTGAAGCTTTCCTTTCTTTTTTGTCAGACTGCTTGAATTTGACTTCATAGTAACACGCATCAGATGAGAGACATAACAGTTTGATCTGATCAAGCGTGAAGTATCAGCTAAAGCGGCTGATAAAATGCTGGTCGAAGAAATTGACCATAGCTTTGGTCGTTTCAATATCCACTAGGTGACCAGCATCTTCAGCCAGGAAATGAATATGGGCAGCGGGGTTCTCTTTAACAAAGGCTGCCGTCTGAGCGAAGGGGACCCGTTGATCTTGGCGGCCGTGCCAGATAAACAAGGGGCGTTGACCTAAACGCTCGCTGTGTTTAGACAGGTCATAGTTTTCTAGCCAAGCGATGAGGTCAAAGTAGTCATCAGGCATGAAACGCTGAGCCGCTTGGGCATGATGATATAAACGTTCAGCATAGGCCAGGGGTTGAGGGGTTCCCATCAGGGCCGCCGCTGCTTGGATATTGGGATGGTGGGTTAAGAGGGCAAAGGTCGTCATCCCACCCATCGATACCCCAGCAACTGCCACTTGATCATTGGCCAGCTGGCGCTTTTGAAAGAATTCGACGATATAGGCAAATTCAAAGAGATTACTCTGGATACTTTGCCAGAAGGTCTGGGAAGGGATGCCTTGAACCGGTACTTGGCGCTCACCATGGTTAGTGGCATCGGGAACAATGACCCGGCACCCCAGTCGGGCCAGTCTGCGCGCAGCGGTGAGGTTGAGTTCCTTGTGCGACCGCCAACCGTGGTAGTAAATAATTAAGGGTAAGGCGGAATGCAGCTGGTCTTTGGGGGCACACTCTAGTAAAGGAATGGTGCCCAGCCAACGATGGCGGATAGTGATGGACACAAAACATCTGCCTTTCTATCAGAAATTTCGATTTGGGACTTTTAAATAAGGATAAAACAAAGTGGAAGAAAAGTATAAAAAAGCGCCTGTCCGTTAAAAATATTTCGCCAGGCGGTATTGAGAAACAGGCGAACCTTTGCCATGCTATAATAGAAGGGACTAAAGAGAGAGGATGTCAATATGGCAAAGAAAAAATGGCAAGCGCCAGTTAAAAAGAACCAAATACTCGATGTCACCATCACTGACCTGACTTATGAAGGCATGGGTGTGGCCAAGATCGACCGCTACCCCCTATTTATTCAAAATGCCCTAGTGGGGGAAGACTGCCAGGTCAAGGTGGTCAAGGTACTCAAGAAATTTGCCTTTGCGATTGTCCTAGAACGCTATAATGACGCCGATAGCCGGGTCCCCCTCCGTGATGAAAATGGCCTAAGAACCGGGACCATGCCCCTGCAACACATGGCCTATCCCGCTCAATTGGCCTTCAAACGCCAACAGGTGATTAATAGCCTCCAAAAACAAGGCCTGCTTGAACAAACTGAGGTCCTAGACACCATTGGTATGGAAGACCCTTGGCACTACCGTAATAAGGCCCAAATTCCAATTGGCCAAGCTGATGGCCAGCTATTTACCGGCTTTTACCGCAAGGGGTCCCACAAGTTGGTTCCCATGACCGATTATCAAATTCAGCTGCCAGGTATTGATGAAACCTTACAAAAAGTACTGGCTATCCTTAACCAGTATCCCATTTCCGCTTATGATGAAGAGACCCACAAAGGCCTACTCCGCCACTTGATCGTTCGCCAGGGTTACTATACTGGCCAAGTCATGTTGGTGATTGTGATTAATGGGAAAAAGCTTCCTGAAGAAGAGAAAATCGTCGCAACACTCAAAGATGAACTTCCTGACCTAGTTTCTATTGTGATTAATTCTAACCAGAAAAATACCAATGTTATCATGGGCCAAGACCAACGGGTGGTCTATGGCGAGGACCTTTATGAAGACCGCATGTTTGACTTGACCTTCCGGATTTCCTCTAAGTCCTTCTTCCAGGTCAACACCAGCCAAGCGGAAAAACTCTACCATCAAGCCCTGGAAGCCGCTGATCTCAAGGGGGACGAAGTGGTGGTGGATGCTTATTGTGGGATTGGGACCATTTCACTTTGCCTAGCCCAAGCTGCCAAAGAGGTTTACGGAGTTGAAATTGTTCCCGATGCCATTGACCAAGCCCGGGAAAATGCTCAAATCAATGGCCTGAACAATGTGACTTTCAAGGCTGGAAAGGCCGAAGAAGTCATCCAAAACTGGGTCCAAGCGGGACTGAAACCCGATGTCGTTGTCGTCGACCCACCACGTAAGGGGCTAGCGGAAGACTTTATCCAGTCTGTTTTAGAGGTCCAACCAGAAAAAATTGTCTATGTCTCCTGTAATCCCGCCACCCTAGCCCGTGATTTGGCCAAATTTGTCGACCAGGGCTATCAACTAGGTAAGGTTCAACCGGTAGATATGTTCCCGCAAACTCACCATGTGGAGTGCGTAGTATTGATTGAAAAAGGAGGGTTATAAATCGCATAACATCGGGATTCTTGAGAAGTTGCGACTTCTTGGGGACCTCGCTGTTTGGTTTTAATAGGAGAAATTGGGTGGACTCTGCTAGAATGAACGTGTCTGTATGGGGAAAATGATCGACTATTAACAATTATTTATATATTTTTAAAATAATCCAATTAGAGAAACTGTAGAAACAGACAAACAAGAGAGATCTAGAGCTATGTTTAGCTGATGACATAGTTCTAGATCTCTCTTTTATATATTTTTTTAGGTTACAGGCATTTTAATACTCTTTATGGTTAACAATATGAGTTGAAATAAAAATTGATAGAACTAAAATGATTACATTTACTAAAACTAAAGCAATCAATGTAGCGGTCAAATAGTGCTCAATATTTTGAATATACCTCTTAAACAGGTCAACCTGTTTACCAAAGAGGGAGGTCATAGCGAATAAGATAAAGAAGGCACCTATCATAATGATACGTCCATTTTCTGTTCCATATTTTAGAAAGAAAGGAATTTGAATCGAAGTTAATAATACTGGAACCAGGATGATTAATAGTGAAAAAACAAAAGCAATAGGAATCTCAGCCCCCTGTTGATAGAACAGATAGAAACTAGAAGCAAGACCTAGCATTGAAAAAACGAATGTGGGAACATACTTACTTGTCACATAAACCCATCGGGGAATCGGTGTGGTAAATATAAACTTCGGAAAGTCAGCCTGGTCATCAGATCCAAAAGTCAGTCCACTGAAAATGACAGGCATGTAAATGAATAGTAAGGGAATGAGTAATGGCGTTCCCTGGTATAAGGCATAGCACGAAATAGCGATAATGATCATAAAGCTGATCATATAAGACAGCTTAGCAGACATAAAGTCTTTATAAATTAGCGCTCTCATTGTGATCCTCCTTAATGGTATAGACCATGATATCTTCAATTGATGGCTTAGTTAATGGAATACCGCTCGGCATTAAATTTCGTTTCACCAACAACTCTTGGCCAAAGCTATGTTTTCTCCTTCCAATGATTGCAGCAGGGTCAATTGATTTGGCTGTATCCTCATCCACAGAGCAGAGAGCGTAACTTTCGATTAAGCGGTCTTTTTCCTCCATAAAGTAGATTTTACCATCATGTAAAAAAGTAATATAATCAGCTGCTTTTTCCAAGTCAGATAAAATATGAGAAGAAATAAGAACAGTGTGATTTTCATTTTGAACAAAGTCCAGGAGAATGTCCAAAATTTCATTCCGAACGACAGGGTCTAACCCACTGGTCGGTTCATCTAATATCAGCAATTCAGCTTGATGGGATAAGGCAATGGCTATTGATAATTTCATTTTCATTCCTCGTGACAAGGAGCGAATATCTTGATTGAGTGGAAGCTCAAAGAGGGATAAATAGCGATTAAATGAATCAGCTTCCCAGGTATTGAAAACCATCTTGCAAAAAGTAGCGACTTCTCTAATTTTTAATTCTTCAGGTAGATGAATATCATCAAAAACAACTCCGATTCGGTCCATCAAATTTGATCTTTTAGGATTGGTTTTGCCAAAAATCGAAATGTCTCCCTCATCTGAATTAATAAGACCTAAAATGGCTTTAATTGTTGTTGACTTGCCTGATCCATTTTCACCAATGTAGCCAACAATGTAGCCTCTTGGGATGTTTAGGTTAATAGGACCGAGTTTGAAATTGGGGTAGGTCTTTACAAAATGACGTATTTCAATGGCATTCACTGTCATTAGATTCTCCTCCTAACGTGATAAGTAATTCTTGCAAATCTTGAATGGTTAAGCCAGCCAATCTTGCCTGTTGAATGGCCTCTCTTAAAAGATCTTCTACTTTACGATAAAGAGTTTCTCGTATGAGTTCACTATTTTGATCGGAAACAAAATTTCCCTTTCCAGGAACAGAATCAACAAAACCATCCATTTCCAACTCATCAAATGCTCTTTTAGTTGTGATTACAGAAACTCGGAGTTCCTTAGCTAGAAAGCGAATGGATGGGAGTTGGTCTCCAGCTTTTACTTCGCCTGAAATAATCGCTGCCTTTATTTGATTTTTTATTTGCAGATAAATCGGTTGGTCACTTGCGTTACTGATTTGAATGTTCAACTCCACACCTCCCTATATACATCCGTATTAACTGTTTATATTGTACATATACACTTGTTGCTTGTCAAGCAGTAGACTCTTATACGAGCTAAACATAGCAATGATTGTATTGGATAACTTTCTAATAGTTTGAAAATTAGATGGCGGATAAAGTCAGTAAATAAATAGATACCAGAAACATGTCGTAGTGATGACATAGTTCTGGCTCTTTCTTTTTGGTATAATAACCTAGAAAGAAATAATCGTGAGTGAATCGTGCGAAATACGTGCGAATTAAAATAAAAATGTTGATTTAGTGCGGTTTAAATCGAGAGTAATCGTGAGCGAATCGATTGAAAATCATATGATGAGGAGGCGAGTATGAATGACAAATCAGAATAGCAACGGAGAAATTATTATCTATCAAAGTGAAGATGGAACCAGTAAATTAGACGTTAAACTTGAAGATGAAACGGTTTGGTTGACCCAAGCACAACTCGTTGAATTATTTCAGTCTAGCAAAGCTAATGTTAATGAACATATAAAAAACATCTTCGATGAAGGAGAACTTGAGGAAAGTTCAACTGTTCGGGAATTCCGAATAGTTCGTAGAGAAGGAAGACGAGATGTTACTCGTAATATTAAACATTACAACCTCGATATGATCATCTCCCTTGGTTATCGAATTCAATCTAAAGTTGCCACCCATTTCCGTCGTTGGGCCACTGAACGTTTGAAAGAATATATCATCAAAGGATTCACCATGGATGATGAACGACTTAAAGGGCAAGCGGGCGGCAATTATTGGAAAGAATTATTGGATCGCATCCGCGATATTCGCTCATCAGAAAAAGTCATGTACCGACAAGTCCTAGATTTATATGCCACCAGTGTTGACTATGATTCCAAGAGCCAAGAATCTATCGCTTTCTTTAAGATGGTTCAAAATAAATTGCATTATGCAGCTCATGGGCATACAGCAGCCGAGGTTATTTATCAAAGAGCAGATGCAAGCCAGCCCTTCATGGGGTTAACTACTTTTTCAGGGGCGATGCCGACTCTGAAAGATATCCAAGTGGCTAAAAATTATTTAACAGAAGACGAGCTGAAAATCTTGAATAACCTGGTTTCAGGGTATTTTGATTTTGCAGAAGTTCAGGCCATACAACATAATCCCATGTATATGAGCGATTACGTTGAACATTTGGATCGTGTCCTCAGCGTGACTGGACGACCTGTTTTACAATCCGCTGGTAAGATCAGTCACCAGCAAGCTATGGATAAAGCGAAGAAAGAGTATCGTGACTATCAAAAGAATACCTTGTCTCCAGTGGAAGAAGATTACTTACGAACAATTAAAGCCTTGGAGCAGGAAGTCAAAAAAGAAAAGAAATAGATGGCTATGTCACAGCCATACTAGCTACCCAACATACTGAAATCAATCCATAGCTTATACCCGACACATGTTGAAGCGATCGTGGGACTGACGCGGAACTAATGACGGAATGATGTGGGAACGCGTAGTATTAATGTCACAAGCCTAAGCGAAGAGTGATTAATAAAGAGAGCCCATGTCAAAAATTTCCAATAAGCCGACTAAAAAAGGAAGAAAGCCGAGCTCTCTAAAAGACTGCAAAAAGCTCTACTAGCGAATAGTTTTGAAAAATTTAGTTCTTTGATATAGTAAAAAAGGAAGGTATATGAAATATGTCACTATTTGATAAAAAAGATGAAAAGAAATATGAACAAATTGTAGAAGATTTTAATCTTGAAGACCTTAATAAGGATGATTTAGAAGTACTATTGAACAACTCAGATGCAGCATCTGGTGGCTTAAGTGCTTTGTTAGTCCAAAATTATATCATCATGAGACAACTTGATAGGCTAAATAAAAATATAGAACAATTGATGGAAAAACAATAAGTACGAGTCTAAAAATAGATTAACAAGTATAGATAAAATAGACCCGACAGGCCTCTTATATTCAAGAGGACCAAGTCGGGTCTTTTGATTGCAAAAAATTAGCCACACCACATATGGTATGGATTGAAAAAGTGGCTATAATAGCATAACAGCAAGGTCCTTAATAAGCTTTGATTTCTTGGAAACCTTGCTTTTTGGTTTTTAGGAGAGGAGAGACTTGACATCTTATTAAGGGCGGAATCATCTAAAAACCTCTCAACTTGAGCCGAGTCAGTGACTTCAATCCAGTAATCATTCATGTTCTAGCTCTTTTCTTAAATCATTCATGACATCTTTGAGTGGTTTTGTTCGTCCTGCGGCAACATCCTGCTCTCCGGCTTTTAATAAGGCATAAAGTTCATGCTTGCCAACGAGTTGTTCGTAGGCTTGAATACTCATCACAGCTAAATCGCCACGACCATTTTTAGTGATAAAAACTGGGGAATTTGTTTCGTTACAAAAGTTAGAAATATCATTGTAGTTATTTCTTAAATCAGTACTCGATTGAATCTTAGGCATTTAAATCCCCCCTCTCTAAAGATATACTGCCATTATTTCTTTCGCTTAACAACGAAAGCTATTGCTAGCTTATCTTATTGACCATGTCTTCAATAAGGCCTTGGAAAAATATTTTAATCAATGAAAATTGAAATAAGAAACTAGCAAGAAGCTCCAGCAATGGAGCTTTTTTAATGGTGCGCCTGGCATGGGCGACAACTCGGTGGTGAAAGTCCACTACAGGCCTTTGCAGTAGGAACTGTTAGCCAATGACAAGGGTGTCCACCGTGAGGTGGAATCTGAAGGAAGTTGGAGGCAAATACTTGCACTGACGTACAGAAACTTCATAAAGAAAGGCTGTCAAAAGATGGATGAGCTTGCCATACAAAGTGAAGTCCAATACTGCACGAATCTGAGACAGTAGATGAAGCAGTGACATGAGTAGAAAGTTGTCGTTCTTACCCAGGGAGATCTCACAGACGGCGCAGGAGTCCCCTTATAAGAAGCCGGTCGAAAAAGGTTTACTGTGAGAAGTCAGCCGAAGTCATAGTAGTTTCCAGAGGAAACGAAGGACTGAACAATATCCATGTTTATTTAGATGGGAGGTAGCTCAATTATGGGAAAAGCAGAAAAGTTGCGAAAGCAACGCAGCCTACAGAGGAATAAGGTGGAACCTGAAAAGTATGTAGATGTGCTTAGTGGTAGAGCTATTGAATATATGAGAAGACATGATGGGTCTCTAATGAGTCTCGTTGTCAGAGAAGAAAACCTCATGCGAGCAGCTCAATTAGTTCGTAAGAACAAAGGAGCAGCTGGTATTGATGGTGTTTCCGCAGAAGCTGCGGAAGCTGAAGTAAGAAAGTATCTTAGACCCTTACAACAGAAATTGATGAATGCAACATATAAACCTCAACCGGTCAAGCGGGTAGAAATTCCCAAAGCCAATGGAGGAGTTCGTCGATTAGGTATTCCTGTGGTCAGGGATCGCATTGTTCAACAAGCCATTCGACAAGTGATTGAACCAATCATTGATCCTCAGCTATCACCTTATAGTCATGGCTTTCGTAAAGGCAAGAGTGCACATAGTGCACTGAAACAATGTGTCGACTATTACGAAACAGGCTATAAAGTTGTGGTTGATTGCGATCTAAAGAATTGTTTCGATAATTTTAATCAAGATAAAATGATTCATTACTTGGAACAAATGGTAAAAGATCCAGCGATATCACGTATTCTTAGACGTTTTATGAGTGCAGGTGTTATTGATTTGATGGGTCAATTTATTGACAGTCATACGGGCACCCCTCAAGGGGGTGTCATTTCACCGCTTTTATGTAATGTTTATTTAAATGAATTGGATAGAGAATTAGAACGTCGTGGACATCGTTTTGTGCGTTACGCAGATGACTTTGCGATTTTCGTCAAATCTAAGCGAGCAGGAGAACGTGTGCTAAAAAGTATTACTACTTACATTGAAAAAGATCTTCGATTAACCGTTAACCATGAGAAAAGTCAAGTGGGTTCGCCAACCCGTTTAAAATTCTTGGGTTGCCTTATCAAGCCTACCCGAAAGGGTTGTCGTTTTCGTCCGACGAATGAAGCGAAGAAGAAATTCAAAGCAAAGTTAAAACGTCTGACAAGTCGAAAGCGACCAGGTACCTTTAAAACCATTGTAAAAGAGATCAACCAAGTCACACAAGGTTGGATCAACTATTTTGGAGTAGGCTATATTAAAACCTATATTGAAGAGATAGAACAATGGTTAAACCATCGCCTAAGGCAACTCATTTTGAAGCGATGGAAAAACTGTCGAACGAAGATTATACGCCTCATGCGGTTGGGATTGGATAGTGAAAGCGCGAAGCGTATTGCTTTCTCACGCAAGAAGTATTGGCGTCTATCCAAGACACCGGAGGTGCACTACGCTCTGACAACAAAAAGACTCCGTCAGTGGGGATTAAAATCATTAACCCTCCTGGCGGAGTCTGCCTATTTAAGATATTGAACCGCCGTATACGGAACCGTACGTACGGTGGTGTGAGAGGTCCTCTGTCCGACTAACGGACAGAGTCCTACTCGATGGATAAATTTTATACCAGATAGTATTTAATAATTAATAAGATAAATATTTGAGGCCGGAACAAAAATGCTAACCTCTTTTTAAAATACGAATTATATAATCAAAACCTGCTCCAAGCGCAGAGCAAGCGTCCACTTCAGAAAAGGGCGTAAAAATTCTCTTTGGAATTTTTATGCCCTTTCTTCCAGTGGTCTTGCTCTTTGACGCGCTTGTCACACTCTCATTTGTTGACTGTACACGCTTGATCGGTAAATGATAATTCATTTTTAAAAGTGCTATGATAGAATAACTTAATCATAAAGAACTTAAATACTATTGATATTAGATTTAAGTAAAGGAGGAAAATGATGAATAAACATTTTACCACACGAAACATTGTTGCAGTCGCTATTGGAGCAGCCCTATTTGGAATTTTGATGACTTACGGAGGGATTCCTGTTTTTACTAATACCAAGTTATCCACGGCTTATATCGTTCCTATCGTGGTTGGAGCCTTATTTGGACCGGTTCAAGCAGCCTTAGTTGGTTTGATTGGGAACGTCTTTGCGGATGCCTTAGGCGGAAGTGGCTTCTGGTTGGATTGGACCGTGGGCAATATGTTTGCTTGCTTCTTTATCGGGGCTTTAAAACTTTATGGTGCGGATATTCGTCGGGGTATCTTTACGGTTAAACATGCAGTGATTTATGCCTTGGTATCGGTGGTTGGCTTAGAACTTTCCTTTGGTTTGATCACCCCGCTCTTGACTAAAGTCCTCTACGGTGGTGAATTAGCCATTACCATCACTCAAGCCCAAGTGGCTGTTTTAACTAATTCCATCGTCGTCCTTGTCGTTGGGATTCCATTGCTCTTTACTCTAGCTAAACGGTATCGGGGGACAACAAATTTGGTGGATGAGGACTAATGAAGCGCACTAGCCTTTCACCAATCATTCAATTTAAAGATTTTTCTTTTACCTATGCGTCTGCCAAAGAACCAGCCCTTAAAGACATTAACTTGGAAATTTATCCAGGCGAAAAGATTCTAATTTTAGGGGCTAGTGGGAGCGGAAAATCAACCCTGGGACAGTGCATCAATGGATTAATTCCTAACCAGTTTGAAGGGGCCATCACTGGAACAGCGACTGTCGCTGGACACGTGGTAGGGACTTCATCGGTTTTCGATTTGTCCCAAGAGGTAGGGTCTGTTTTGCAGGATAGTGATGCTCAATTTGTCGGCATCAATGTGGCTGAAGATATTGCCTTTGCCCTGGAAAACCGTAATACGTCCAGGTCTGTGATGAGGGCTTTCGTTGACAAGGTCGCTCGGCGGGTAGGTGTGGTCGATCAGCTCGATTCCCTGCCTTATTCCCTATCCGGAGGTCAGAAGCAGAAAGTCTCTGTTGCTGGCATTTTGGGCGAGAAGAACCAGATTTTGCTCTTTGATGAACCCCTAGCAGCCCTAGACCCCCAGATGGGACTATCCATGGTTGAACTCATCGATTCCTTGAATAAAGAAGATGGCAAAACCGTGATTATCATCGAGCACCGCTTTGAAGATGTCCTCCACCGCCCCATTGATCGGGTGGTCTTGTTGGACCAAGGGCGAATCGTCACCGTGATGACGCCAGATGAACTGATTGCTTCCGACCTCTTGATTCAATATGGGATTAGAGAGCCGCTTTACATTAGTGCTTTGAAGAATATGTATGGGGGCTTGAAGCAAAAGGAAGGCTTGACCCAGTTAGATACACTTGATCTCTCTCCCTATCAAGGCAAACAACCCTGGCTAGCTGGCGAGAATACGGTCTCCAAAGAAGTTGAGGAAAGTGGCCAGGATCCACATAGTGAGTCGAATCAGGTCATTATCCGTCTAGAAGACTTGCGCTTTGGCTATGATCCCAAGCAGCCGCTCATTCAAATCCCTGAGTTAAGCATTAGACGGGGAGAACGGATTGCGATTGTGGGTGAGAATGGGTCGGGAAAATCTACCTTGGCCAAGCTCTTAACCGGCGTCTTAAAGCCACAAGCGGGTAAGATCGATCGCCTAGGCAACCCAGTTACTATCCAAGAAATTGCCCAACTGATTGGTTATGTCATGCAAAACCCTAATCAAATGCTGGTGACTGATTCAGTCTACCGAGAGATTGCCCTAGGATTGGAATACCGCCACGTTGATCAGGCTGAAATCGATTCGCGGGTCCAGCAAGTTCTCCAAGTCACTGGCCTTTATCCTAAACGGAATTGGCCAATTTCGGCCCTAAGTTACGGGCAGAAGAAGCGCTTATCAGTGGCCATTGTGCTGGCCTTAGAGCCTACCTGCATTATCCTAGACGAGCCAACTGCTGGACAAGACTATGCCCATTACCGGGAAATCATGGAGTTTATCGATGATTTGAACCAGACCTATCAAATGACCATGATCTTTATCACCCATGATATGCATCTGGCCCTGGAATATACCGACCGGGGGCTGGTCATTGAGGACGGACATTTAATTGCTGACCGGCCGATTTTTGACATTTTAGCGGATGACCAACTGGTTGAGCGGGCTTCCTTGAAGAAAACATCCATTTTTGAATTTGCCCATCGTCTGAAGTTACCGGTGGCTGACTTTATCCAAGCCTTCATCAAAAGCGAAAGGGAGGGGAAGTAGATGCATGATCAATTGATTATCCGTTATGATATTGGCGATGGTTACTTTGACCGTTTAGCGGGTTCAACCAAGCTATGGGTCTTTGTGACTGCCCTAGCCTTAATGATGGTCTCTTTTGACCTACGGATTATCCTCCCCCTCTTTCTTATCCACGCCTGGATCTTTAAGCAGGTTTACCGTGAGAGTAAGGCCTTGAAGTTTATCTTTCGTTTTATGTTAATTATGAACCTGATTAATGTCTTGCTTTACTATCTGGCTAATCCCTTAACCGGGACCGAGCTAGCTGGACAGGTAACGGTCTTGTATCGCTTTAATGATTACTTTGTCGTCACCTATGAGACCTTAGTTTACTTCTTAGCCAGAATTATGAAGATGATCGGCAGTTTGATTATCAGTCTGTGCTTTATCCTAACTATTACCCCTACCCAGTTAGCTAGTGGTTTGTATGCTATGGGCGTTCCTTATCAAATTGGCACCATGTTCTCCTTGGGGCTGAGATATATGCCTGATATCTTCCGTGATTTTACGGCGATTAAGGAATCTATGCAGATGCGGGGCTTGGAGCTCAATCCTAAGCGGGCCAGCCTCTTCAAACGGCTCAAGGCCAATACCGCCATTCTCTTGCCCTTAATTATTGTCTCCTTCGACCAGGTGGAAACCATTTCTAGCGCCATGGACCTAAGAGGCTATGGCCAAGAGAAAAAACGGACTTACTATGGGGACCTTGAGCCTGGGGGCCACGATAAGCAGATGCGATTCTTGGCTATTGTTCAAGGGGGAATCTTTGTTATTTATATGTGGCTACGGCTTACCGGAAGAATCCATGAATTGTGGGTGATTTAGATAGGGATTGCAAGTTTTATTCATTATTCCTAGCTATTTGATCCATCTAGAGAAGGGAGATCATTAACATAGTGAAAACTATTTTAGTATTTCAGACCGATTTTACCTATAAGGAGGCTGCTGTCAGCGCCATGTATGGCGTGGTCAAGTCAGTCGACCGCGAACTAGAAATTATTACTGGAACCCATGAGATTCCCAACTATGATATCTGGAGTGGTTCTTTCCGACTCTACCAACCCATGCAATTTTGGCCTAAGGGCACTATTTTCGTCTCGGTCATTGCCCCCGGCGTGGGCACGAGTCGAAGAGCTTGTATTGCCCAGACCAAAAACGGCTACACCATTGTGACCCCCGATAACGGGAGTTTGACCCATGTCGCTAAGCACTTTGGTATTGAACGAGTGGTTGAGATTGATATTGACCGTCACCGTCTCAAAGGCCAGGGGACAGAAGGAATCTCGGTCTTTCATGGCCGTGATGTCTTTGCTTATTGTGCAGCCCAGCTAGCTAGCGGGCAAGTGGCCTTTGAAGAATTTGGGACAGAATACCCGGTGGATGAGATTGTCACTTTTGACTTGATCGATCCGGAAAAAGCACAGGACCGTTTGACGGGAATGGGAGAGATTATTGACCCGAACTTTGGTAATTATTGGACCAACATCCCCTTTGCCTGGCTAAAAGACCAAGCCGGACAGTTGGTTAGGGTTATCGTTCGCTCGGCTAGTGAAGAAGTTGTCTTCGATGAGAAGATTCAAATTCATAAGACCTTTGGCGAGGTGAGCCTAGGCGAATTGACGATTTACCAGAATGAATTTGGCAACTTGAGTCTAGCTGTTAACCAAGGCAGTTTTATTTCTAAATATGACCTGCCTTATGGGGTTGGTGTCAGTGTTGAAGTAGTATTGAGTGAGGAGGAATAGAGAATGGTTGTTGATTTCAGTAAATTACCGGCTTTTCGTCAGCAATTAGTGTTTCAAAGTGACTTTGGACTGAATGATGGGGCGGTATCGGCCATGACGGGAGTGGTGGTGACAGTCGATGAGAGCTTGAGCATCCATCACTTAACCCATAATATTCCCCCTTATGATATTTATTTGGCTGGTTACCGGCTTTATCAGACCTATTCCTACTGGCCTCAGGGGACAATCTTTGTCTCGATTGTGGACCCTGGTGTGGGCTACCAGCAAAAGTCAGTGATTGTCTTGTTAGAGAGTGGTCATTATATCGTCACTCCTAATAATGGGACCCTGTCCTTTCTGGCTAAATATGTGGGCCTCCAGGCGGTATGGGAAATTGATAAGGAGAAGAACTTACTCCCTTCGACCAACCAGTCCTATACCTTCTACGGCCGTGACCTGTACGCTTATACAGCAGCTCGCTTGGCTAGTGGGCAATTACGGTTGAGTGAGGTCGGAGAAGAACTTGCTATTAGCCAGCTTAAGCTCTACGAGATTGATGACTTCCAGACTAATCCTGAGGAAGCTGTACTCAGTGGTCATGTTGCCATTCACGATGAACGTTTCGGCTCGCTCTGGACTAATATTCCTTACGACTCCTTGCAGGATTTAGCAGTGAAAACAGGAGACCAACTCCATCTCAAGATCAACCACCAAGGGCAAACGGTCTATGATGACGTCGTGCCCGTGGTTCAGTCCTTCCAATCGGTTCCTCAAAGTCGGGCGTTGATCTACTGTAACTCGCTGAAGAATTTGGCGGTGGCCCTCAACCAGAACAGCTTTGCCCAAGCCTACAAGGTCGGTTATGGGGCTGACTGGCAGGTTACTTTTCAAAAGAGTAAATAGAATTTGATAGTTGATTTTGTATTTCTAAATAGAAATTTGTGAATTGAAAGAAGCTCCAGCAATGGGGCTTTTTCTTTTGCAAAGCTGGGCCTGCCTCCTACGCTTGCATTGATTAGGAAGGAGAGCGTTTAATTTCTTGGCCTCTTGTAAAAAAATGAACTGTTATTGAAATGTTTTAGCAGGCGTATCTCTGATAAAATAATAAAGATATTTATAGAGTCTGATAATAAAATTTCTTATTATAAAGGAGGGCCAGCAATGGTGGTGAATAGGTGGAAGAATTGAATCTGTTCTTAGGGCTGATAGGAATCTTAGGGCTGATAGGAATCTTAGGGGTCCTTTTTCTAATACTAGCTAACGGACTGAAATGTCGTCAATCAGCGAGTGGGAAGTTTAAGCTATTTGTTGAATGTATGGATCAGCTTGGGCTGCTCTTCTTAGCTTTCTTGCTCATAGCTGTGATCTTAATGGGAGACTTCAACTGCAGAAATTGGAAATTTTGGCTTTTAGCTCTTTGTGGTCAGCTTCTTTTTATTTCTGGAAGCTGGGGACTGTTTCGCCTAATCAATGATCATGTTCAAGGTCCCAAGAAGCAGATTTTTCATGTGAAGCGGGCGGTAAGAGAATCCCATATCAATCTTCAAGCAACGACCTATCGTTTGGAGACCGTGGAAGGGATAAGTTTGCGGGTAGATAGGTCTCAGTATCAGACTGTCAAAAATGCTTTTGTCTTCTTAGAAGACCAGCACTTTTCTCTCTATAAGTCTGAGCTTGCCTACCAGATTGACTACTATCCAAAAACCAAACTGGTGCTTGCCCTAACACTTATAAAATAATTGATCAGAAGAGAAGTGAATGATTTTCTGGTCAAAGGAGGAATATCTTGAAAAGCATCTTAATTATCCAGCAAATCACTTTCTTGGTTGCTTCTTTGCTGGGAATCTTTGTGAATTGGCAGGCTAAACGGCGGAAGAAGCAAATTCTAGCAGCTGAGACGACTAGTCAAGGGCCGATCATCCAAAAAGCACCCAAAAGAATAGCAATCATTGCCTACTTATTAATGGGCTTGGCGGTGATTATCTTCATCATGACTGTGCTTTTAACATTTGCTGAACGAGAGGTGGATGAACTGGCCTTCGTAATCTTTTTATCCCTATCCTTGATCTTTTGGGTAACAGGGATCTACTTATCCCTAGTGGGCAGACATTACTTATATGCGGAAGATAAGGAAAAATTCTTGGTGAAAACCATTAGCAAGCAGACCAGCATTTATTATAAAGATATGCTTACTTACCAAGTAAAACACGACCAGCTCATTATCACAGATCGACGGGGTCAGAAAGCGGCTATTGACCTTCGCCTATTTGCGCCTGTGAAACTAGCAAGAGCTATTTTAAGTCAGATTGATAATGAAATTGAGCGTTTAAGGCTTTTAAATGGAGGCATTCCTGACCATTTATTAGTCTATCAAGATTGGGTGAGGCAATATTTGGATTGCATCGAATAGAGAAGAAATATCGAAAATGCCTTAAACGAGAATGAGTGAGACCTATACTAGCTATAAAAAATTTGCTATAATAAAATTAACTTAAGAAATCCGAGGTAAAAAAGACATGGTAATTTTAATCTAAGTATCTGAGCAAAAACCTCCCTAATTATCAAGGGACTAGTATGCACTCAGACACTTGGTTAAATGACCCATGTCTTTTTGTGTATCCGTTTTTAGCTCAGATTTATCGCTGATGGTAGCACTGAAATTATAGGAGAGCTAAATATGGAAGTAATAAAATTATTACATGTTTCGAAGATGATTGTAGATCGTCAATTATTTCAAATTGACCAGTTAGTAGCTAACCATGGGGATAAGATTGGTCTCATTGGCAAGAATGGGGCAGGTAAATCAACTTTATTGAAGATGCTAATTGGATTAGACCAAGACTACCAAGGTCAAATACGAGTCCAGCCGGGCTATGCCTACTTCCCTCAACTAAAGCAAACAACGGTGGAGTCTGGTGGCGAGCAGGCTAAACGTATGCTAGAAGAGGTTTTCAGTAAAGGAGCAGACCTCCTCATTCTCGATGAACCGACCGCCAATTTAGACATTGAAAATATTGATTGGCTAATCCAGAAATTGGATAAATACCCAGGAAGTCTCTTGCTAGTTTCCCATGATCGTCAACTATTAAATCAATTAGTGGATCAGATTTGGGAGCTCGACCAAGGCCAATTGACCAAATATGTGGGGAATTATGACGACTATCAAACAGCCAAAGACAAGGCCATTCAAGGACAGGAAATTGCTTATAAAAATTATCAGAAGAAAGTTCAGCAACTAGAAAAAGAGATCCAGCAAAGAAACCTGCGGGCACAAAATTTTAAAAAGAAGAAAAAGAATATGTCTCGGTCAGATTATAAGGTCAGCAGCTATGCGGGAAAATATGATGGCCAGGAAAAAGCCATGGCCAAATCAGCTAAAGCACTACAAAGAAGAATTGATCAGCTCGACCCTGTCAAAGAGCCAGAGAAAGAACGGCACTATAGCTTTAAAGCGGTGGGAAATTTGGCAGTGAAGTCGGGAAGAACTTTGCTTCATTTAGAAGCGGGTCAAGTTTATGTTGCTGAGCGTTTATTATTTACCTTTCCAGAATTTAAATTGCAGGCAGGTGATAAGCTAGCTATTCAGGGACGCAATCAAGCAGGAAAAACAACTTTCATGCGCCAGCTATATCACCAGCAACTGTCAGGTTATTATATGGGAAATTTAAAGATCGGTTATTTTACCCAAAATTTTGATCAACTCCAGCTGGATAAGAGTATTTTAGAAAATATTTGTGAAGGAAGTTTGCAGTCCAATAACTTGATTTATCAGGTTCTAGCTTCTTTGGGTTTCGACCAAAACAAACTGTCCAATCAGGTTAAATGGCTATCTGGAGGTGAGCGTGTCCGTTTGGCATTCGCTAAATTATTACTAGGAGACTACCATCTTTTATTGCTCGATGAGTCGACCAATTATTTAGACATTGGAACTCTGGAAAAGGTGGAAGACTTTATCAGAAGTCATCCTGCTGCTATTCTACTGGTTTCTCATGACCAGGAATTTGTCAACCATAGCGTGGACAAGCAATATATTATTAAAAACAAGAAACTGCTAAGTCCTACTTATCAAAGAGAAAATCACGATAAGATAGAAAAAGAAATTAGTCGTCTAGAGTTTCACCTCAATCAGATGATTGCTGATCCAAGTATAGATATAGAAGATATCAGAAGTCTCCAGAATAAGATTAGGGCGTTAAAAGAAGAGCATTAGGTCGATTAAGATATGTCCCAGGCAAATGATTTAAGGCACTTCAATCATACGAAGATAGTGAATAGCTACTAGAAAAGGAAAAACGAATGACTTATATGGCTTACATCGGATTTACCGGAATCCTCTTAATGGCTTGCTACGGGGTATTGTCTAGTTTTAAAGTGAGAAGTGCCAGCTACCAACTCTTTCTCCAGGGCTTATGGGTCTTGGCTTTACTGATGACGAGTCTCTTTCCTCTAGCTTTGATTTTAAAAGAAAGGCCTGCTATTAGCTCGCTATTTTTCTGGATCGCTGGAATTACAGGGATAGGACTAATTAGCTGGGGTGCTTATGAAGGCTATAAATTGCTTTATGACCTGTGCCATGGAAGTCAGCGCCAAGCATTCCAAGTGATTGCAGCTCGAAAAATCGAGCGAAGCTTGCGTCATGGTGGGGATTATTATCTCTTTGAAAGCGCTCAGGGAATGATTTTTGAAGTGGATTATTATACTTATACAGCGATTAAGCGAGCATTAGTGCAAACCCCAAGCCTTCCCGTTCTCTTAGACTATTACCCCAAAACCAAAATTATTGTAGAAATGATAATGGATTAAACGGCATTTTATCTTTATACTATTCAATAGACAGGAAAGCGCTTAAAAATATATGTTTTGCAGTCTGTTAAAAAGTGGTTTTTCCTTGCCTAAGAAAAGAGCTAATTTAATCAAACTAGAGAAGGTGACGAGATGTCTTTCGAAAATGAACATATTTTTAAAAATATCCAAAAATTTCTCGACCAGCATAGCGGCGAGTTCGAGGATGGGGAAGCAGCCATTACACACGCTATTCATTTGCATAATGCGGGCTTATTGTCCTTTGATGATGAAGGTGAATCGAGTCGCGCTATGGATTTATTTGAGTCTGCTATGTATACAGAAGATCCAGACCAACAAGCAGTCTTGTTAGAGGAAGCCTATGCCTTAGATTCTGATAACCTAGATATTTACTGTGCTTGGGCGCTCAGTCATTTTCCAGATATTGAGGCGATTTCGAAGCTTCAAACCAAAGCTGATGATTATTTCAAGATCCATCGTAAGGAAATCAAAGAGTCTGGCTATTTTGCTGTAGAAAATCGGCCTTATTTCCGCATACAAAATACCTTGTTAGATTTATACAAAGAAAGTTTGTTTATGGAGAAAGCTGAAAAAATAGCTAAGCATATCCTGCGTTATAACCCCAATGACAATATGGGGGCACGCTATAAGCTCATGGCGATTTACGTCAATTCATTTCAACATAAGCAGGCCAAAGCGCTTTTCAAAAGAGATTCCAGTTATCGATCAGATGATCAAATGCTGCTCTACATGGCCACCAGTCTTATCTTAGAAAGAGACTTTAAACTGGCCCAGCAACGTATTAAAGATTTACAAGACATCAATTCGGATATCGTTTATTTCTTTGAAGATAAAGCCTTCAATGAATTGAAGGTCTTTGTCAACTTGCCTGAAGAGGACTATCGCCCAAATTCTAAGCAGTCTTTGGCTATCGCTTTAAACGAGATCTTACCACTCTTCGTCCAGTCTAGTCTCCTCTATCAGCATTTTAAACAAAGTTTAAGGAAACTTATTCCTGATTATTTTGATGATGTACAAGCTCAAAAAGAGAAAAATATCATGTCCTATTTCCAAGCCGATAAACTATCGGGTAAGGGGATTTTCACTAATATTGCTAGCCAATATGTCCGTGCCTTACTCTTAGAGGATTTGGAAACTGCCGAGGACTTTAAAACAAAAACAGAAAAAGAAGTTTTAGCCATTAATGGTATCGGTAAAGGCACAATTAATAAGTTAAAGGCAAATGGGGTTCGCTTTAAGGACAATTAACTTAAAAAAGTTTCTCTCTAGGCTCTTTCTATTGATAAAAAGTTTTATATTAGCTTCAAAACACCTCATAAGAGGTATATAATTTAGCCTAATAAAATGCTAAGGATTGCTTGGGCACTTTTTAAACCTTTATCCATAGGAGATGAGAGTCTATGATCAGAGCCATTCAAGAGACTGATGCTAAAGCGATTCAGGAATTATGCCAAGTAGCACTCGGCTACGATGCTGATCTGAATCTTGTCCAATCACAAATCAAAAAATTATCCCAAGATCATGATCACCATATTATAGCTGTGTATGAAGATGAAACTTCTTCTAGGGCGGTTGCTTTTGTTCACGCTGAGACCTATGAAGGGCTCTACAGTGAAACGGGCTTAAATATTCTTGGACTTGCGGTAAGTCCTGACTACCAAGGACAGGGCATCGGTAGGGAGCTCATGTCTTTTGTAGAAAATTATGCGATTAATCACCAACTCCACTACATTCGCTTAAATTCAGCGGTCCATCGTGTGGAAGCTCATCAATTTTACCAAAGCATCGGTTATCGTCACGATCGGACTCAGAAACGCTTTACGAAGACCTTTTGATGGATAGATGAGTCTACTATAAAAAGAGTATTCACTAGAATCGACCAGCGACCTCGTTCAACTGGAGGTCGCTCTTTTTGTTATAATGACAGGGAAGATAGACGGATGGATCGATCCTTAAGGAGGATTAATGATGTCTTATTTCCAATTAACTATCAAGAAGTTTTTTCTTAAAGATGGAAGTATCGATCTTTATGCTTTTCTTTTTGGCTTACTCTTTTTGTTTACTTTTGCCTTCATGCAATTGCCGGACTGGCTAACTATTCTTGCCTCTACCCTTTTAGCTTCTAGTGTGTTTAGGTATATTACCACCGATGAGCTTTTTCATGAGGAAATAGTCAATCTCAGCACCCCTGGGCAAGTTATTGACTATACAATAAGTAAGAATCTTTTCACGCTTCTTTTTGAACTCATTTTATTGTTTAGCGTTTTTCTCTTGCTAACCTTGCTAAAAGTCTTTAATTTTTATCCGCAAGAGATCGTGGACAAGGGATACCTGCTTGTCCAGCTGCTTTGTGTTCTTGGAACAGAAAATATTATCTTACTCTTCTTCAATAAGCCGGTGAAAAGTTACCAGAAAGGTATACGGAGGAATGGCAAGGAGGATATAGTCACGGGTATTGAAAGCTTTAAAAGTCTCTTGCCTTCTATTGTTATTAATATCTTGTTTGCCTGTTTGTGTTTCTTTTTTAGGGGGGACTTAGGCCTTTATCCAGCCTTAGGGTACTATGTATTTGGTGTCGTTATTTTTATCTTTCTATCCCTGTAAAAGTTTTTTTACACAGCTTTAAGTCGCCTTTTCAAGCCTTGATAAAGGATTTTGATAAGAAGTTTTAGTTATGGAAAAGATCTTCTATGGATTGTTAAAGGCGGCTAGTCTAGATTGTCCAATTATTAAAAACAGCGCGTAACCAAGCAAAAATGGCTCAAGAGGAAGTGGCTGAAGTTATCGGTGTGTCTAGATAAGCGATATCCAATTGGGAGAATGATAAAATGTACCTGAATGTTATTAGTGTGATTCATTTAAGTGAAAGAACAAATATTGTTAAAAGTAATAAGCGATTAGGACGAATTATTCTGCTTGCTATCCTTGTTATTCTTGTTTTCGTGTTGATGAAGGGATGGTTACCAGTAGAATGGACTTTACCCGACCTATGTATAAGTGCTCTATTTATCTCTGGAATAATCGACTTAGTCATTATTAATCACTTTTAGGAGGAATTATTATGGCTATCACAGCAATAATCATGGCAATCTTCGGGCCACTATGGATTATGGGAGCTCTATTTGTGAATTATAATATTTATAAGCTGGTACTGATTGATGCTAAAGCAAGAAAAATGAAGCGTCCCCACTTATGGGCCTTCCTAAGTATGGGCCACAATAACGGGAGTGCCTTTTTACCGATCTATTTCTTCAATAGGCGAAAGTATCCGAGAAAGGCATTCAGTCCTCAGGAAGCTGAAAATTACGAAAGATATAAAAAGCAAGCGAAAATTTCTCTGCTTTTATTTTTAATTGGAACAGTGGTGTTTTTTATCTGCTTTATTCATTATTTTAAAATTTGGGAGTAGCTGTTTTGCTAGTCAATCCTTTGCCGGGAAAAAAGAGACACAGAGTCATGTCGTTATAACTACACGCTCTGTGTCTCTTTTATTTGTATTAGTTATAATATTTCAGATGAGGTCAGCTTATTAAGCTTGACGCTCTTTGACTAAGTGAGAAATTGCTTTGAAGTGTGGGTTCTTGGCGTCTTCTAGGAGACGGTAGAGTAAGCTTTCACTGGATAGGAGAGTCGCGCCATCTGCTTGGAGTTGGCTGAGAGCCCATTCGTGTTCTTTTGCACTTCTAGCGGTTACGGCGTCACGAACCAAGGTCACTTCCACTTGGGGATAATCGTCTAATAATTGATGGGCGGTTTGCTCGACGCAGATAGGCGTTTCCATCCCGATAATTACCACATGTTCAATGGCAGGGGTGATGTGGTTGAGAACTTCGGGAATGCAGGCATTGAAACGAGTCTTGGCGTAAACCGGTGTCTCGGTTAGGTAGGACTTGATATCAGGATGGGTAGCGCCCAAGCCTTGAGGGTATTGCTCGGTGACTACCTTCTTAACGCCTAAGTGGTTCAAGCCTTCAAGAAGAAATTGCAGGTTAGCCAGATAAGTATCGGAATCATGCATTGCGGGAACCAATTTTTCTTGAATATCGATGACAAGGACTAGCGTATTATCAACAGTCATTGCAGTCATGGTGAACTTCCTTTCTAAGAATTTTATCCTACATCTATTATAGCAAGCACAGGACTTGCTGCCTAGGTTTCTAAAAAATCTCCTAGGAATATAATGAGGCTTAGCTCCTTACAGGAAAGAGATTCCTTTTTATTGACTGAATTGAGAACGGTGCTTTTTAGGAGATATTTAAGGAGAGAATCATCCTGAAAAGCATTTCACAGGGGTAATGTATATACCTTTGGATAGTCATTTGATAAAATAGGATTGAGGAGGCGATAGTATGCAAACGAAAATTGCCCAATGGGGAAATTCAAAGGCGATCAGAATTCCATCAACGATAGTTAAACAGCTCAATTTAAAGGATAATCAAGTGCTCTCACTTGAAATCAAAGATCAAGCCCTAGTGATTAAGCCTAAGGAAGCAGAGACTATTCAGGAATTATTTGCCGATTACAAGACCTCTTTCACTTATGAGGAAGAAATGGATTGGGGACCAGCAGTGGGAGAAGAGATCGAATGGTGATGCGGCAAGGGGATATTTTTTATGTTAATTTTAACCCAAGCATCGGACATGAACAGAGAAATAGTCGTCCAGCCATTGTATTAAGTCATGATCTCATTTTCCAGACGAGTCACATGGCGATTGTTGCGCCTATCTCAACGACAAAACGAAACTATCCAGCCTATTATGAGCTCCAAGAAACTGATCAGATAAAGGGTAAAGTCCTTTTGAATCAATCAAAAGCTCTTGATCTTTATCATCGTCAAGTCAGCCGAGAAAATTTTATTGAACGAGCTAAACCAAATGAATTTCAGCGCATTATTCATCGTTATAAATTGTTATTCGATCTGGTAGATGATTATCAATAGGCAATAATAAAACCCTGAGATTGAAAGAAAACCATTGTTGTGATGGTTAGACTCTATTCAAATTTGTTCCAAGCGCAGAGCAAGCGTCGACTTCAGAAAATGACGATCTTGCTCTTTTTTGTTCTTGCCATACTCTTATCCTTATTTGCTGATTAACCCAAACACTCTTCATTCATTGAATTATTGTAAGCCTTCTTTTCCAAGCCTTATGAAGTGGACAAGTCAGCCTGGTTCAGGACGGCCGAGGCTATCTCATGCAATCTGTTAATGATCAAAGCATCGGTTTAAGGCTTATTGATTTAGAAACAGAAGTAGAGCTCTCCAGTCGCGATTACAGTTTACCTACCCGTGAAAATACCTGGGTGACGGGCAAGATTGAATAAGCTTTGTGATTAGTCACTTGATAAAAAACTCCTAGGACTTACAGCTTGCTAAGCCATGTTCTAGGGGTTTTACTTTAACTAACAATTTACTACTAAGGCGACTGATTGGGACGCTTTTATATCGTAATGGGCTAGCCAATATTTTTGCTTGTTATAAGGATTTTTCCCTTTGCGGCTAGGCTTTGTTCTTATCCTAAGCGAGATCCAAGGACTTGCGCAGTGGCTAAGATTATGCTTTACTAAACAGGATGAAATTTACAGTTTGAGAAAATCAAGTGACAGAAGGGGATTTGCCGATGAAGCACCGTTATCCAAGTGAACAATTAGAAGTGGAAGTGACCGGACTTTCTGAGAAGGGGCTAGGTTTAGCCGAATACCGTTTTCCGGATACCGAATTAGGAAAAGGACGGAAATTAAAACTTCAAATTCCTAAGGCCCTACCTGGGGATAAATTGTTAGTCACTGTACCCAATGCCAGAGGCCGAAGACGGGCAACCCGGACCTATGACCGGATCATTGAGCCTTCGCCTAGTCGAAATGGTGGTTATGAATTAAATGGTCCGCAAGTTGGTGGAGCCCCCTTGGAGTATATGAATTACCCCGACCAATTGGCCTATAAAAGAGAGCTGACCCAGACCTTTTTAGCTGACCAAGGCTTTGACCCCAGTGTGGTGGGTGAGGTATGGGGGATGGACGACCCTTACCATTACCGCAACAAGCTGGAGCTGAGTTTCTCGATCGATGGTGACTTGGGTTTCTTCGCCCAGGGTGACCAGTACCAGATTGTTGATTGGCAAAAGAATATCTTGGCCCCAGAAATCTTTATGATCTTAAAAGAAGAAGTTCAAGCCTGGCAAAAGGCCTGGAACTTAGCAGGTTACGAAAAACAGTCGAAGCAAGGTTTGCTCAGACAATTACTCTTGCGCCAAGGCCAGCAAAGTGGGGAAGTCATGGTAGCTATTTTCGCCCAAGAGGAATCGGCAGATCTTGATCCAGGCGTTATTGAAGACCTAATCCAACGTCTACAGGCTTATCCTGAGATTAAGAGCTTAATGTGGATTAAGAATACGGCCATTGCGGATCGGATGGGGGCTGACCAAGTGGAAGTCCTGGCTGGCCGCGACTATATCCGTGATGAGCTGGCTGGTTTTAATTACCGCCTTTACTTTGACACCTTCTTCCAACCAAATCCTACCCAAGCCCAAAAGATGATCGATTTGGCTTGCGATTGGGCAGAACTCGACCAAGACAGTCTGGTAATTGACCTTTTCTGTGGAGTCGGTAGCTTTAGCCTACCTCTGGCTAAGCGGGCCAAGGCCTTAGTGGGGATTGAAATTGTGGAACAGTCCATTGAGTCGGCTAAACGTAATGCCCGGGATAACAGGATTACTAACGCCCACTTTATCGCCCGAGATGCCCGCCATGGTTTGGCTGAAATTGAAGAGGAGTGGGGACAAGCTGACCTGCTCTTGTTAGATCCCCCACGCAACGGTGCCGGTGGAAAAATCATGCGTCGGATCGGGCGGATGGGCCTAGACAAGATCATTTACGTCTCCTGTAATCCCAAAAGCTTGGCAGCAGATTTAGTCTGGCTAAGAGAGTTCGGTTATGAGATTGCCAAGATCCAATTAATCGACCAATTCCCACATACTCAGCATGTCGAGTGCGTGGTATTGATTGAAAAGAAAAGCTGATAGGAATAGGGTTTGTAGAAGTTTATGAAGTTGAGAGAAGCTCCTGAGAGGGGGCTTTTTTTTGTTTGAGGGATAAAAATGGTGGAAATGTGGATGTGTGTATGGGGAAACTGATCGACTGAATAAGGTGGAAAAACCAAACCAAATTTAAAACCTTTATAACTAGTTTCTTTTATGATATAGTTTCCTTATGGAAATCATATAAAGGGGACTAATATGGATTTAAAAACATCATTGATGGAATTACAATGTGAACTTGTTGCTGAAAGGAACCAAGCAAACCCAAAGGAAATTTCCTGGCTACAATATGACATTCTGCATCAAATCGAACAAAAAGGAGAACTACTACCCTCGGATCTTAGTGTGATTCTTGGCGTATCCCGTACAAAATTATCAAAGGCATTAAAAGGGTTAAAGTCTATGCGGTATATTGAACAGACCCCTAATGAAGAGGATGGAAGAGAATTGTACACTACACTGACTAGTGATGGGAAAGACTTACTCCATCATATTTCAAATAGTCACTCCTCTCTTCATCTAGCTGCTATCAAGACCTTTAACAAAGAGGAACAAGAATGTTTTATCTATTTATCAAACAAATTATCAGAAGAATTAAAGAAAGCGAGGATAGAGCAAAATGGATGATGCTATCAAAGTCGTCAATGCCAGAACAAATAATTTGAAAAACATCTCCATCCAGGTTTCCAAGCATAGGATTGTTGCTGTGACGGGTGTTTCAGGTTCGGGGAAATCTTCCTTTGTCTTTGATACGATTGCCAGTGAATCCCAGCGATTGCTCCAGGAAACTTACTCTAGCTATATTCAAAACCTCTTGCCCAATTATAAAAAACCAGCTGTCGATTCCATCTCTAATCTTCCAGTCTCACTAATCATTGACCAAAAGCGAATCCGTGGCAATTCCAGGTCAACAGTAGGGACTATAACCGACATCTATTCTGACTTAAGACTATTATATTCGAGGATAGCCAAGCCTTTTATTGGTTATTCTATGAAGTATTCTTTCAATCATCCAGACGGCATGTGCAAGACTTGCCAGGGGCTTGGAGTCGTTAAATCCATTAATATTGACAAATTGATTGATTTTGATGAATCCTTAAATAACAATGCGATTGATTTCCCTACCTTTCGCAATGACGGTTGGAGACTGACCCGTTATACCGAATCCGGTTATTTTGACAATGATAGGAAGATCAAGGACTATAATCAAGAGGAACTAGACTTGCTGCTGTACTCTCCTAAAATAAAACCCGCTCGCCCGAGTAAAAACTGGCATAAAACAGCCAAATATCTTGGAGTCCTTCCTCGAATCATGGAAAGCTTTGTCAATGTCGAAGATCCTCAATATAAAAAAGACTTAAACAGGATATTAATCACAGAAACCTGTCCCGCATGCCATGGGACACGGTTAAATGACGAAGTATTAAGTGCCACCATACAAGGTAAATCGATAGCCAATAGTACGAATATGGCAATCAATGATTTGTTCGATTTTATCTCTACCATCCATAATCAAGAGGTTGAAATGATTACCCATGAATTGCAAAAGAAGTTACAAAGTCTTTCAATAGTAGGCTTAGACTATTTGAAATTAAATCAACCGACGAACACCCTTTCCGGCGGCGAGTCCCAGCGAATCAAAATGGTGAAGTATCTCAATAGCTCCTTGTCAGATGTTTTATATATCTTTGATGAACCGAGTGTTGGCCTTCATCCGGAAGATATTCGAGGAATCACAAATATTTTTAAGGGCTTGAGAGATAAGGGGAACTCTGTCTTATTTGTCGACCACGACCCCGATATGATTCAATGCTGTGATGAGCTAATCAATTTTGGCGAAGGTGCTGGCCCTCATGGAGGTAGGGTTACTTTCCAGGGGACTTATAGCGAATTATTAAAATCAGAGACTATCACAGCAAAAGCCTTTACCAAAAGGCACGGCATCAATAAAGAAAAGAAAATCTTTTCAGACTATTACACACTGAAAAATGTGTCCAAGCACAACATAGAAAACGTCAGCATAAGTATCCCGAAAGATGCGATAACAGTAGTAACTGGTGTGGCCGGTTCTGGTAAAAGTACCCTGATTAGAGATGTTTTTATTAACAAATACCCTCAGGCTACTATCTTGGACCAAAGTTTGCCCCAGGCTTCTCGCCGGTCAAATATCGTCACCTACTTAAAGATATATGACGAAATCAAGCGACTTTTTGCCAAAGAAAATGGTGTTGAAAAATCTCTGTTTTCAGTGACCGGGAAAGGAGCCTGTCCTGAATGTAAGGGAAAAGGAGTCATTAAACTTGATTTGGCCTATATGGGAGACTCTGAACATATTTGTGAAAAGTGCCAAGGGAGACGGTTCAATGATAAGGTCCTCGCTTATCTGTATAAAAAGAAGAATATCAATGTGATCTTTGAACTCACGGTTGCAGAGGCTAGGGAGATATTTGGCGATAATTCGAAGATCACACCCGTTCTAGAATCGATCATCAAAGCAAATTTATCCTATATAAAGTTAGGTCAGACCTTGGATACATACTCTGGGGGAGAACTTCAACGGTTAAAAATAGCTCAAATGCTTTCAGAGAAAGAGTCAGAAATTATCATTTTAGATGAGCCCACGACAGGACTTCACGAATCCGATATTGATAAGCTAATGGACCTCACTCGTGAAATGGTAAGAGACGGCAACACATTAATTGTAATTGAGCATAATTTATCCGTGATCAGTCAGGCGGATTGGATTATTGACCTTGGACCCAAAGGAGGAAAGGTCGGTGGAAAAATCTTGTTCCAAGGATACCCAATTGACTTTATAGAATGTGAGCAATCCTATACCGCCAAGCATTTAAGAAGATTTTTGGATGATACGATAATTATTCGTGAGGAATAGTATGAACTGATTAATGAAGGAGAAGTAGATGGTAATAAGTCTGCGTCAGCTGAAAAGAAAAGCTGATAGGAATAGGGTTTGTAGAGGTTTAAGATGTTGATAGAAGCTCCCGAAAGGGGGCTTTTTTATTGTGGAGAAAAATAGTTGGAAAAAAGTCATTTTGACAAACATTTATTAATTATATACTAAATAAAATATATAAATAATGAACTTTTATTCATATTCATATTTATTTTTGTTTTAATATGAATTATAATTCATAAAAGTAAAATTTTATGGAGGGCATCATGGCTAAAGATAATAAAGAAAAGTTAATTAAAGCGACTGACCGCTTGCTTAAAGATCGAAGTATTAGTTCAATTACAACTAAGGAGATCACCAAGGAAGCTGGAGTGTCTGTTGGTGTCTTTTACAACTATTTTGACAGCAAAGAAGAGGTCTTTACCGAATTAGTCAAAAGCTTTTTCAATTATTCACTAACAGAAATGAAAAAACTTCAAGCAGAAATTACGGGCAATAATCTCCGCTCGGAATTAAAGTTTAAAGAATTTTTGGTCAGGGGTATGGATAAGAACTGGGAAAATCGGTTCTTAAATAGCGATATTCTGATGTTGACGCGAAAAGACCAGGTCTTTAAAGAGATGATGCTGGATTTTAATGAGCGGATGTTGGCTATTATTGTTGCTATTTTAACCATTATTCAATCATTTGCTCAGGAGAGCGAGTTGACTATCAAGGCTAAATTAATCATGAATTTGATTCAAAATTCCTATCCGACTTTTTCTAGTTTTGAGGACGACCAAGAGCAAGAAGCTTATATGGAGAAAGTGGTCAAAGTGATTTTTGATCTGAGCTTTAATGAATAGAGGACAAGACTATGGAGAGTATTTTAACCGTCAAAGACCTATCGAAAACTTATAAAAATGGTCGAAAAGCCCTTGATCATTTGAATTTCACTGTGACTAAGGGTGAGATCCTTGGCTTTTTAGGACCCAATGGGGCTGGAAAAAGTACCACTATTAATATTTTATCCACGCTGTTAAAGGCGGATGAAGGCAAGCTGACTTACTTTAATAATGCTCACTTGCCGCTTAAAACCATCAAACAGCACCTGGGGATTGTGCCGCAAGAACTCGCCATTTATGAGGATATTTCTGCCTTTCAGAATGTAAAATTCTTTGCCTCCTTATATGGCGTCAAGAAAACTGAAATGAAAGACCGGGTGAAAAAGGCATTAAGGAAGGTCGGTCTGGAAGAACGTGCCCATGACAAGGCTGCCACTTTCTCGGGTGGGATGAAGCGACGTTTAAACATTGCCTGTGCCATAGCCCACGATCCTCAATTGATTATTTTTGATGAGCCCACCGTGGGGATTGATCCCCAGTCGAGAAACCATATTCTCGATTCGATCAAGGCTTTGCGGGATGAAGGGGCCACGGTTATCTACACCACCCATTACATGGAGGAGGTCCAGCAGCTTTGTGACCGGGTCATTATTATGGATGGGGGTCATGTTTTACTAAATGACCGCTTGGATAATATCTTGGAAGCTTACCGTGAGTCCAAGTATCAAGTGGATTTTGCCCAGGAAATGCCTAAAGCGCTTTTAGAGAAAATTCGTCAATTGCCCCAGGTCTTGGGACTAAGTCAGGATACTGACTACCAAATGCAGGTTAGTTTAAAAAGTGGAAAAGCCTCACTTAATGATATATTGGCGCTTGTTATCCAATCCCATATCAATATAACTGGGATCCAAACCAAGAAGAAAAATTTGGAAGATGTCTTCTTAAGCTTAACGGGTAAGCAATTAAGAGACTAAAGTGAGGGGGAAGCTTTATGTTAACCATCATGCAACAAGATATTATTAATCTTTTGAAGAACAAACCCATTATGACCTATCTTTTAGCTTATCCCATGCTCCTGATCCTAGTGACGGGTTATGTTTTTTCTTCTAATTTTACTGACGATCTTCTGTCGGCCTATGACTATTATGGGGTCACTATGATGATCTACTTGTCCATGGCCACGGTGATTATTTTGCCTGAGCTCTTGTTTGGCCACCAGGTCAAGTATGCTAATTACCGGATTATCTATTCGCCTATGGCTCGATACAAAGTTTATTTATCCAAACTAATCGTATCTATTGCAGTTTCCTATGCCATCCTAGCCAGCTATATCCTAGTTTTTAATGCGATAGGATTTGTTAACTACGGGGGAAGGGATGTCCTCCGTATCTTATTACTTGATTTAGCCTTAGTTATCTTTTCGATCACTTTTGGTGGGGCTTTTTGCCTCTTAGTGAAGAGTGAAGACCTAGCAACCAAGCTGTTGAACTTAGTGATTAACCTTCTGGCGATTTTGTCGGGTTTATTCTTTCCCATGACCATTTTGGGACCAAAGATTGCCAGAGTCACTAGCTTTTCTCCGGTTTCAAAAGTGATGTCCAGTTTTTTTGCGATTATTTATGATAAGGATTGCACAACCTTATTGCCGACGACTACGACACTGATGTTGTCTTCGCTAATTTTTTTAATAATTATCCATTTAAGCTACCATCCAGAAGATTTTGGTGATTAAAATGAACCTTGTTATTCTAACTAATAATTTCAACCGACTCTTAAAAGGAAAAACTTATCTCTTCATAACCACTGTAATTGTCTTTATAACCCTTGCAGGAAGCGCCTTTGTTGTCACCATGGATGCTCCCACGCTTCAAATAGGGGTCGACCAGACTGCCAGTGATTTGTTAACCATGAAGAATGATGACTTATCTGTTGAAGAAATTTCAGAAGATCATCCTGCATACACTAAGCTGATCACTGGCGACTACGATGCCTACATCACTAAGGAAGAGGGCAAGTATCAAGTGACGACAGTAAGAAACGCTGAATTGGCTGATGACTTGAGCCAACTCCTCAATGAGGGGCAATTAAGCAGTGAACCCGATCCAGGCAATAATCATTTTAAAGTGATTCTCACTGTTTTAGCCATGAGCTCGATGATTCTGTCCTTAATCCTCTATCGTTTTTATTTTGATGATCGTCGCGGTATTGATAAACGCATTTATTCCTCTGGCCTTTCAGTACTTTCTTACCTTTTCCAGCAAGTATTGTTCACTTTTCTGCTTTTGTTTACGATTAGTGCCTTAGCTTGCTGTAGTCTGTTTCCTCTCTTTGGCCTGGACTTATCTAGTCGATTTTTCTTAGGTTTATTTTTACTTGAACTATTTGCGGCTAATTTTGGCATGTTCTTATCAACGCTGACCAAGAAAAATCAGGGAGCTCTCTTAGTGGGGACCATGTTATCGGTTTTGACCACGCTTCTTTCGGGAGCTCTATTAGCTGTAAAAGAAGAGTCTTTACAAGAAAAGATCCAACCTCTTTTTCCGCAATTCTACATCGCCAAATTAGGCTCAGCCTTGGATGGTCAAGTAGAAGCATTGAGCCAACCCATAGGGGTTCTTTTACTATATAGTTTGGTCTTCTTTGTAATCGCGCTGTTGATGCAAAAGCGAAGGATAGTCGATTGATGCTAGAGTACCGGATTTTCCCGTTTTTGGGGGAGTTTGTTACAATAAGTCTAGAAATATTTATAAAGGGGATTCGATGACTGGCATAGTTTTTACTGAAGAAGATAAGCGGTTAACTGTCGATATTCTTGGTTATGAATTCAAAGATCTATCTGCAAACGATGATATTTTTGATCGAAATTGGTTGAAGTTAGAGTTTAGCTACTCGGATTCAGTCAAGTCCTTTAAACAAGTGGATCCTTGCCTGTTAAGTTTTGAACTGGGAGAGATTATTGAAAGTATCCATTGGCTGATATCGGGAAAGGAAACAGAGGTGTTGAGAACATTTACAGAGCCCTACCTGTCCCTGGCTATTACGCAAATCGATTCTTGCTATGTTTTCCAAATAAGCTTTGTCTATGACACTAAGGATAATGATTGGAAAGAAGTCTGCCTGTATCAAACATTGGATTGTGAAGAGCTTAAGCAGTTGAACCTTCAACTAAAGGATTTCTTTCAGAGATATCCAGTAAGATAAGGCTAGCTAAGGCAATTTGGCTCAGGCTGTGGGAGATTTACTGCTTATATATCCTAATGCTTACCTGGAAAGATCTAGCTTATTAAATAAAAGTTAACGAAAGGATTTCAAATTCATTTTAGAAGCTCCTGAGAAGGGGCTTTTTTAGCGCTTACATGATACTTGCAGCCTACTATTTATCAGGATATAGTGAAGATAATAGATGACTACATTGATAAGTGAAGGAGTTTTAACATGAATTCCCTACTTTTAGTGGAAGATAATCCCATGATTGGCCAAGAGATTGTCGACTTTTTGACCAAGCATGGCTTTGATGTACAGCTGGCGAAAAATTATGCTGAAGGGCAAGCGGCCTCTAAGCAGGCTTATGATCTGGCTATCCTGGATTTAAATTTGCCGGATGGAAATGGTTTTGATCTTTTGTCGCTCTTTTTACAGAATCATATCAAAGTGATTATTACTACTGTGGTTAACGATGTGAATTTTATTGCGGAGGCTCTCGATGCGGGGGCGTCGGACTATCTCACCAAACCCTTTAATCTGAATATCCTGCGGGCTCGGATTGCGGCTTGTTTGAGGGACTTTGGACCTATGGAAGGAGAGAGCGAATTAGTCCTTAAAGAAGACCAGGGAATGATTTATTATCAGGGGCAGGGGGTTGCTTTGACGGCCTTGGAATTTCGGCTCTTGGCCCATTTTATCCGCCACCGGGGCCAGCTTCTGACTCGGGACCAATTGCTGGATCGCTTCTGGGATGCCCGGCAGGCCTATGTGAATGACAATACCCTGACCGCTACCATTAAGCGGATCCGCGACAAGACCTCCAAGGATCTGATTGAAACCGTCCGCGGCATCGGCTACCGGTTGAAGCTATGATTTATATATTGTGGCTTCTAAGCATACTTGTTGTCGTTGGCTGGTTGAAGTTCTGCCAGCGCCGGCGGATTCAAGAGCTGGCAGACCTAATCGACCAACTCTACCAGCAAGATTATCAGATTCCCATGAAGCAGGATGATTTCTCCCAGTTGGAGGACCAGATCTATAAGTTATTCATTGAGCTGGTCGAAGAGAAAGAAAAGGTCCATCGTTTGTCCCAAAGTCAGAGTCGAAATATCGAAGACATTGCCCACCAAATTAAGACGCCGCTTACGGGCATGCTCTTTGCCTTGGAAAATGATAAGACGGATCCGGCGACTTTCTCCCAGCAATTAAACCGACTCAACGACTTGTCCAATGCTCTCTTGAAGTTGGCTAGTCTGGATAATAATCTTGAGGGCTTCAAGTTATCGCCAGTTCACTTGCGGGAAGTGATAGACTATGCTCTGGATATCTTGAGTGATGAAATTGATGACCGAGGAATTGTTGTCGATATCAATATAGGGGAGGCGGTTATGCTGGGACATTTCAACTGGTTGAGCGAGGCTGTCATTAATATCCTAAAGAATGCCATCAACCAGGAAGGCACACGTCGAATCTGGCTAAGGACTAGGGAAAATCCTATTTATTTGGAATTGTCTATCCAAGATGATGGGGGAGGGATTGTTGAAGGCAAGCAAAAGAAGATTTTCCAGCGTTTCTATAAGGATCCTGATTCTAAGGGTTTTGGGATTGGCCTCGCTATGGCCAAGCGCATTGTCGAGAAACATCAAGGGCAAATTAGCTGCCGAAATACCGACCGAGGGGCAGAATTTATCCTGCAATTTTATAAGTGAGAGGGAAGTAATCGCGGAGACCATTTCTTCTCTTTTTATCCGCTTTATCACCGACTTGTCATTTTCATCCGCTATAGTCAAACTAGGAGGAGATCTTATGGAAATACTTCGCGTTGACAATTTGACTAAAATTTATGGCCAAGGAGAAAAGCAAGTCCGGGCTGTCGATGGGGTGAATCTGTCCGTCAACCGGGGAGAGCTTATCGCCATTGTCGGGCCGAGTGGGTCGGGTAAGTCTACCCTACTCCATATGCTTGGTGGGGTGGACCGGCCCAATGAGGGGAAGATACTCATTGAAGGGTCCGATATTGCCAGCTATTCGTCTAAGGAAATGGCCTTGTTCCGGCGGCGCAAGGTGGGGCTGATCTACCAGTTTTACAACCTCATCCCCAATCTGACCGTGGCACACAATATTAAACTGCCCTTGAAGTTAGATGGCCGTCAGGTGGATGACGCCTTCTTTAATGACTTGGTGACTAAGCTGGGCTTATCCGATAAGTTGCAGGCCTTTCCGAGTGAGCTATCGGGAGGCCAGGAGCAGCGCGTGGCCGTGGCCCGCAGTCTGATCTACCGGCCTTCGATCATATTAGCGGATGAACCGACCGGGAACCTGGACCGGAAGAACTCTCAGGAGATCATTGACCTCTTGAAGTACTTCAACCAGACCCTCAAGCAGACTATCCTGATCATCACCCACGATGAAAACCTGGCCCTTCAGACCCAGCGGATTATCACCATGGTCGACGGGGCTATCGTAGGAGATGAGCCCAATGAATAAGAAGAATTTACCGATTTTCATTTCACTTCTGATTGTTAGCCTCTTTTTCACAGTAATTTTTTACTATGGCTATACCAATATTTCGTCAAGTAACCGCCAGCTAAAGGCAACGAATTTCTACGATGCCCGCTTGTCAGAAGACCTGTCCCAGGAAGAAATCGAGAAACTCAACCAAGTGGAAGCCATTGAGCTGGCGGGTGGGACTTCTGCCAGGGCCCACAGTGCTAAATACAAGGGCCATCTCATTTCCATGGTGGGACAGGATGTGCCAGTCAATCAGATGCGAGAAGAGTCTTATTTGTTGGCTGGGCGCTTTCCCGAATCGGCGGATGAGATTGTTTTGAATGAATCTCTGGTTAAGCAGGAAGGCCTCTCCCTAGGCGATGAGCTAATGATCGAACTAGGGGAGCGTCAGGTAGACGGGGAGGCGATCGATGCCCGGTCGACCTATACCGCTGAAGAAAGTTTCGAGACCACAGAAAAGCGGCACTATACCCTGGTTGGTGTCTATAAAGACTTTTATAATGAAAATTTGAAAATAAATTATGGTTTGCCCTTGGTGGAAGAGGGCGAAGAACAGATTCCTTTGATTAGTTTTCACGATTTCAAGGCAGCCTATGCCCAGAGCGAGGCTATCCAAGACGAGATTCAAGATCTACTAGGAAAAGAAGTGGAATTGGACTTTAATGACTCCCTGGTCCGCTACTACGGCCTGGACGTCAGTCAAAGTAAAAACCTGATGACCAAGCTGGTTAATGCCCTCTCTCTCCTATTATGTATGGGAATCTTTGTCTTCTTTATCAAAAATATTTTCTGGGTTTGGGGGCTGCAGAAGATTCGCGAGCTCTCCATGTATAAATCCATCGGGTCGACGGATTTTCAAATTTATCTCTTATTGGTGAAAGGGGCAGTCACAATCTCTGTCCTGCCCGTTTTAATCGGTCATGTCCTGGGCTTTTTCCTTATTCGTTATCTCTTTGAAGTTGCCAATAGTGGTAAAGCTGAAGTGGTCTTCTTTAACCAGGTTCACTTTAACTGGATCTTGTCTCTAGTCATTATCCTGGTGGCCCTAGCGGTTGTCCTAGTCGCGGTCATCTATCCGGCGCGCAAGATCGCGAAGATCGATATTATTGAAGGGCTCAAGGGAAATTTTAGCCTGTCTAAGAAGAAGGGTAAGAAGCGAAGTCCCAAACTCTGGAAAGAACTACGGCTGAACAATATGGCCAGTATCAAGTCCCAGCGCTATATCTCAGCTATTGGCATTTTGATTGTGGCCATTTTCTGTATCGTCTATGCCATTGCTGACTACAATCGGGACTTCTATGCCTTTGATGATGGCTACGATCTCACGGTCCACTACTACAATGACACCGGTGACTTGCCCCCTATCCTGCCCGAAATTCTAGCTGATTATGAGGGGGAGGGCTATATTTCTAAGGAAAAGAACCTAGCCATTGAACCTAACTTAGAGCTCTCCCAAACCGCCCAATCACTGGGCCTGGATGAGCAATTGAGGCAAATGATGGCTGATACCAAGCCCCAATACATCAGGGGAATTCTGGTCGCCCTCGAAAACGACGACCTCCAGAAACTGGGCGGCAGGCCAGGGGGATTTACCCTCTACAACCAGGTCCAAGCAGATCCCAACGAGCCCCTTGCTCAGGCTGAAAAAGTGCCGTATTTTGATCATCCTAATCAATTAGACCTTAGCATTAATGAGAAGCAACGAAGCCTTCCCATTGCGCAGACCATTGATGACCTTGGCCCCTATCAGACTCGGATCCTGCCCTTTACTGTCATGGTCTATACGGATTTTGGGACCTATCGAGAGCTGATGGAAGAGGTTCAAGATGATAAAAATTTCAATTACCCCTTCGAGCTGAAGCTCAAGCTAGCCAAGGGAGAAGCTGGCCGGGCCAAGGAGGAAATTTCCAGCCGCATTGAAAATACCATAGCTTATAATGAAAGTTTCAAGGTCTTTACAGATGAGGAAATCCAGGCCGAACAGTTTACAGATATTCAAAGCTTCAAGATGATTATCTATGGGATTGCGGCCATCATCTTCCTGATGAATATCACCAACGGCTATTCCTCCATCAACCTCAGCCTGATGAGCCGGCGCAAAGAAATCGGGACCCTCTATTCGATTGGGATGGATATCCAGGCCTTAAGAAATCACTTCAGTCGCGAATTTCTCTTCGAACAAGGAAAGTTCTTCCTCTTGTCTGCCTTGATTACTTTAGGGATTATGCTAGGGATTGCTGGGCTATTCAAGAGCGTCGATATGAAGGCCTTAATCTTATACTTTCCTTATCTGGTCTTCCTAGGATTTGCGGTTCTAGTTTATGGCTTGAACTTACTCATTTACTGGACAGGTCTCAGTGCTATTCTAAACCATGAACCGATTGATTTGATCCGAGGAATATAATAAATCACTGAATAAAATAACCGACTTTTTGAGCCTGTTTTTAGGAGGCGAAAAGTCGGTTTTTTTATTGAGGAGAAAGACGCATTGAGTGGGCATGATACTTTGCTGGTTTATTTTCTCATGGTAAGCTAAAAGCGTAAATTGTAACTCGTGGGGAAGTGACTAGTGTCTCCCATTATTCCGTTAAGGAGGTTACTGATCATGAAGTCATTGAAAGAATTAGAAGAAGCTCATCAGGCCGCCCAAGAAGTGCTGGTTCATTTAGATAAGGGAATTGAATTGCTCCAATCGGCCTCCAAATGGGGGATGTGGGATTTACTGGGTGGTGACTTTCTGCCTAGTTTGATCAAGCGGCGAAAAATTCAGGCGGCAAACCAAGAAATCGAGGCTCTTGGTCAATCTTTAAGATTTTTAAACCAAGAGTTAGCGGATGTCAGCATGGCCTTGCCCCAAGGAATGGCTGATGGACTCAAAGATAACTTCTTTGATACCTGGTTTGACAATGTCTTTACAGATGCACGGGTCCAAACAGATATCAAAAACCAGCTCCAAGCCCTGCAAAGGATGCGTCGGTCGATCAATCAATTAAAGGTGAAATTGGACCAGCAGATTAAAGAATATTAGCCAAGTAAAAAAGACGAACAGTCCTGTTTTCACGAGTTAACTGTTCGTCTTTTTATATCTTTTAATTGATTTTACCTAGGCCTGGTACTGACCTCTCGCTTTCGGCCAGATCGCTTCTTGACCGGGTTTGTCCACTAATTTCTTACCCCAGGTTTCTAGGACCTGGTTGACGTAGGGGAGGATATTATGACAGTATTCCACACAGCCAAGGTAGTGGCCGTCTGCGTCATAGATTCCCTTAAAAGTACAGGTAATCCATTCCCCAGGAGAGGTGGATGAAATAAAGATTTTTTCACTCGTTTTCTCTTTGTTTTTGAGAGCGGCTAGGATATCTTTGACCTTTTGATGTTCCGCTTCTGGATAGTTATAGTTAATGTCTAGCCCCACCGAGGTCACGGTTTTAGGGTTGAGCATTTCATCAACATCATTCTTATAGTTGAAGTAAAGCAGGCGGTCTTCCTGGTCATAGTAGGCGACTTCGACAGGGATCTGCTTTAAGAAATGGTTCAAGTGAGAAACCGTAAGAATGCCGCGGTCTAAGCAGACATAGTCTTGTCCGCTGGCTGGCTCTTTAGCTTCCACTTCTTGAACCAACCAGTTATTATCTGGATAGATTTGGCTTTCCGACCGGTGGGGGGCTTGGGATCCCTGGGTCCAGTCGTCAAACTTCTTATCAACAAAGCGGGATGAGCGACTGTCTAGGATTACCTGAGGTTTAGACTTAGGATCAGCGGCCTCGTCATCGACCATTTCCTGGCCGGTCATCTGACAGTAATAGTCAACAATAGGTAAGTTATCTTGGACCCATTCCATGGTGCCTTCGTAGCTTCCGTCTGGGTTATAGAAGGCCCGGTGGTTATGGGTCACAAAACGTTCTGTTTCACTCCAATTAGACCGCAGGACCACCCGAGGAACTTGGTGAGTTCGCATTTCATAGATGAGTTTGGCAACACTTTCAGCCACTCTTTCGGGGTGGATGTTGAAGAGGGCTTCACCGACTGCTTCAGGGTTCCGTTTGGCCACCATGTCTTCTTTGGGCTTGTGACGGTTGTAGAAGAGATATTGGTTATTGGCGTCGCAGGTGGTTACCTCATGGTCAATATTCGCCAAGAGCTGGTTAATTTGGTCAACGCTTAATACCCCACAGTCGAGTTTGACTGCATCACTAGCGCGAGCTGCCTGAGTTTTCTCAGCGGCGACCTCTACCCAGTTATCTAGGGAGCGGTCAATGTCAGTGATGGGGCTTTCCACAGGGTGTTCTACTTTAAGATCTTCAAGGTCTGTATATTTCAATGCTTGGTCTTCCTTTCTTTGATGGCTAGTAAAAGTCTAAAACAAAGTGACCTTTGGGATGATGGAGGCGGTCGGAATGGACTTGGTAGGTTTCTTCAATGATGGATTCACTGAGGACCTCTGCGGGTTTCCCACCGGTTACTAGTTGCCCTTCAGAGAGCAGGTAGGCACAATCGCAGTAGCGTAAGACCTGGTTGAGGTCGTGGAGGATCATGACCACGGTCAGCCCCTTTTCTTCATTCAGTCGGCCAATGAGATTGAGAAAGTGAATCTGGTTACGGATATCCAGGTAGGTCGTCGGTTCATCAAGAAAGAGAAGGTCAGGCTCTTGTGCCAAAGCTAAGGCTAGCCAGACTAACTGCCTTTGACCACCAGAGAGCTCTTGGAGTTGTTTATTCCGATAGGCACTTAAGCCCACCATGTCGATCACTTGCTTGACAATGTCTTGGTCTTCCTTAGAACCATGGTCTAGCCAAGTTTGGTAAGGACTCCTCCCCAGACTCACAATATCAAAAACAGAAAGTAATAGTTGGTTGCGGTGGCTTTGTTGGACCACGGCTATCTTTTTGGCGCGTTCTTTTAAGGGAATAGCATGCAAATCTTGTCCTTCAAAAATCACCTGGCCACTCTCTAATGGCTTACGTCCATTGAGGCAGTCAAAAAGTGTCGTCTTTCCCGATCCATTGGGGCCAATTAAGCCGGTAATACTTTCTGCTTCAATATCCAGCGAAATATGACTCAAGTGAAAGTCCGACTGTCTTCCATAAGAATAACTGATATCTTGGGCTGTTAATAAGATGGTCGATCACCTCCGAGTCGATTGGCGGTAAAGCAGGTAGAGGAAGAAAGGTCCTCCAATTAGGGACATGGTGGTTCCGATGGGGATTTCCAAAGGCGCAATTACCGTCCGTGACAAGGTATCGGCCAGGATAAGTAGAATGGCCCCCAGGATCCCAGTAAAGGGGATCAGACGACTATGTTTGCCACCAACCAGTAAACGGGCTACATGGGGGATAATTAAACCCACAAAACCGATCATCCCCACAAATGAAACCGTAATGGCTGCCAGGTAAACACCAACCAGGGCCACTACCAAGGCAATAACCTTAGGTGGATAGCCTAAAGAATGAATTAGTCCATCCTCTAATTGCAATAAATCCATCTTGGGATGGATGAAAATCAGGCAGAGATAGGCTGGTAGGGCATAGAGAAAGAGTAAGGAAATATCTTGCCAACTATGACCACTGAGGTTACCGTTTAGCCAGAGAATGGCCCCATGGAGGCGGTCACTATTCATGGTAACGATAACACTTTGTAAACCGCCCAATACCGAGCGGATGGCTAAACCGGTTAGGACAATCCGAACCGAAGAATAGGATGACTGAAAAGCTAAGAGACCCACCAAAA
Source organism: Aerococcus tenax (assembly GCF_003286645.3). Lineage (NCBI taxonomy): Bacteria > Bacillati > Bacillota > Bacilli > Lactobacillales > Aerococcaceae > Aerococcus > Aerococcus tenax. The sequence goes on from NZ_CP127382.2 coordinate 166,659, forward strand.
GAAAGGCTCCCACTCCGCCGACAAAGGCGAAAAGGGGAACCATGGCGGTCTGTTCTGGAAAGAGGATCAATATCACCACCGCTAATAAGCTGGCTCCGGCATTAATCCCCAAGATATTGCTGTCGGTAATGGGATTTTTGAGGACACTCTGGATCAGTAGTCCGGAAAGTCCCAGGTTTAGTCCTGCCAAAAGGGTAATGGCGATTCGGGGATAGCGGATGCTCCAGAGGATCTGTCCTCGCTTAGTAGCTTGGTCAGTGAAAGAAGATAAAATATCTTCCAAATTGACTGGAATACTCCCAAGCCGCATACCAATCAGAGCAAAGATTGCCAGGACCACCAGCAACAACAGAAAGAGAAGCCAGCGACTTCTGCTTCGCTTAATCACCCTAATCTTCTCCTAAGAGAGCTTTCTTAACGAGCGCCAGGTCATCAGCTAAACCTAAACCACCATTGATGCTAATATCATTGGAGGTTAAGGAGATAATGTGGTCATTCTTACCGGCCTTGGTTTCTTGCCAGATTGGTTTTTGTAATTCTGCTTCGATTTGCTCTTGGGAAGTGTTTTCGTCAGCGGTCCCCTTGTTCTTTAAGTTAAAGACATTGGAGAGTGAATAGCTGATAATGTAGTCAGGATCGGCATCAATAATGGCTTCCGAGCTGAAGTTAACTAGACTACCGTCAGTAATCACATCACTGCCTGCCTCCAAGGATTCATCAGCAATGTTTTTCATGCCTAATTTTTCTAAAATTGAAGCTAGGTAGCTATCATCAGAAGCTACGGAACTGCCTTCTTCTGAGTTAAAGATGATGACGAAGGTTTTTCCGTTAAGGTTTTCGGTGCCTTTTAAGACTTCTTCTTCTTTGGCATTAATGTCATCGACAATGCTTTGAGCCTTGTCTTGGCGACCGGCTAATTTACCAATGTCTAAGAGGGTTTGTTTGACATCGTCATAGCGCGTATAGTCAAAGTAAACCGGTTCAACCCCAGCGCCTTCTACTTGTTGGCGAGTCATGGCTTCCAGTTTCTTATTGTTCAAGTAGTAGTCCGCTTCAGTAGCTGCTAGGGTTTCTAAATCGATCTTAGGACCGCTACCCACTTTAGGAAGGTCACGATAGTCTTCAGGTAATTGGTCGGGAGCGTGCGAGGTGACACCAACCAGAGGAATCTCTAAAGCATCGGTCATTTCAGCTAGGGATAGGGTTCCTGCAACGAGGGCTGGTTGTTCTTCGCTCCAGTCAGATTTTTTAACAGAGTCTTTTTCTTCTTTGGGAGCCTCTGTTTGGGACTCTTGACTAGCTACTTCTTCGCTCTGGTCTGAGGAAGCGGCCTCCTTATCGCTACTATTGCTGCCGTTTGAACAAGCAGCTAAAAGTGCCAGGGAAGTTAAGGCAGTTAAAGTAATCTGTAATTTCTTTTTCATATTACAATCTCCTTATCTCAAATATTTATTATTTATATATTATTTTATCATGAGGTAAAGAAACAATGTAAGCCTTATCAAAAGTTAGGCGATATAAAAGCTTGTTTTTGTTCGTTATTTAACAAGCTTGCTTACCTTTAGGTGTTTACACTGATTCTTTGTGAGAAAACTTGGAGTGAATTAGGAAAAATATGTCGCTTATATTTGACGTGTCAATTATTTGTGACTATACTGATTATGAAGGCTAAAATAAGACGGATATAGTAAGGAGATTATCAAATATGGAAATTATTGCAATTATTGTTATCTTGGTATTACTTGCTGGTCTAGCAATTTATAGCATTCGTAAAACGAAAAAGACTAGGTCATCTGATCACGAAACAAGTAACAAGGAAAGCGAGGCTGATGATCATATTGGCGTGGGAATCGCCCTTGGCTTAGGGATAGGGGCTTGCTTTGGGGTAGTCTTCGACAATATCCCCCTAGGAATTAGTATCGGCCTATGTATCGGTACCGCTATTGGGGTGAATTATTAGGCGCTAACTTTTTAGATTAAGTATAAAAAGTAGGAACCTAGTTTAGTTAGATTTCAGCCCGATAGAGAAAACAATCTCTCTCATGAGAATAGATAATTCCGCAGGCTTGGAGATAGGAGTAGATAATTGTAGGGCCAACAAAGGCCATGCCTTTTTGCTTGAGGTCTTTAGAAATAGCCGCTGATAAGGGACTAGTGGTTCTTCCTAATTCCACCCGTCGTTTGCCTTGGGTAAATTGGCACAAATAAGTATAAAAGGAGCCGTATTCCTCCTGAAGTCTTTGAAAGACTCGGGCATTTTGAATACTGGATCGAATTTTGGCTTGGTGGCGGATGATTTTCTCATTAGTCAATAATTCTTGGATTTTATCCTCACCATATTGGGCCACCTTATTGACATCGAAATGGTCGTAGGCTTGACGGAAGGCCGCTCTTTTGTTTAAAACGGTCTCCCAGGAAAGCCCGGCTTGAAAAGATTCTAAAATTAGCATTTCAAAGAGATAATCGTCTTGGAAATTAGCCAGACCCCATTCCTGGTCATGGTAGCTGATGTATAAGGGATTAGCTAAATTGCACCAGTGGCAGCGTTGCATGAGTTGTGACCTCCTTTGGGCCAGGTAAATTGACGCATATCCTGGCCTTCTAACTTGAGTAGTTGGTATTTATTCTCTAAGCCACCAGCATAGCCAGTAAGTTTCCTATCCTTGCCCACTACCCGGTGGCAGGGGATGATGAGACAAATCGGATTCCAACCGACCGCTCCACCAACTGCTTGGGCCGACATACTAGTGATGTGGTGGTTTCTAGCGATCTTATCAGCTATTTCCTGGTAGGTCATGACTTGGCCGTAGGGAATGCTTAGCATGATTTCCGCTACCTCTTGACGGAAAGGGGTAGGGTCTTGGAGCCGGAATTTAGGGATAAATTGCGGAACTTCCCTAGAAAAATAAGCGTCTAACCAGGCGATACTTTCTTGGAAGGGTCGGCTGGTTATTTCAGCATTTTCTAGGTTAAATCTGCTAGCATCCTCTGCCCCCGAAAAGTAAAGCCCAGTTAAGGCTTGACCATCACTAGTGAGGATAATATCATCGAAGTTTGTAGGAGTGGAATAAGTCCAGGTGAAAAGCAAAGTGTGCCCCTCCTTTTTGTGGAAAACGGTTATCAATCGATCAGTCTTATTGTAACATGTTGCTTTTGGAGAGCCGTGTCCTGTCAAATAATGATTGTTTTTTTATCCTTGACAAAGGCTGTTTATATTTGTTTTTTGTTATAATAGAAGTAGATAAGTAAAGCTTAACTAGAAAAAGCAGGAGTGAGTCTTATGAAAAACGGTTTATTTATTCGCTTAGTCGCTTATTTTATTAGTAGCTTTTTTACCTTTGTCGTCTATTTCTTATTGACGGATTATTTTGGGATTGAACTCACTCAATTTCCCGGTCTTTTATTGGGGGTCTACTTAGCCCTGGCTTGGTTCCTCTTTCCGAAAGTCGTATTAACCCTCCCATACGATTCTGAGGCGGGCTATATGGTTACCAGTAAGATTCTCTATCCAATCTATTTCTTAATTAGTCCAATCTTATTCTTATATTGGCACTTTAAACGGGTGCTTTAGAGCTGTTGATTTAGGAAGCATTGGTTCACGCAACAAGGAAAAATAATAAAATCCGCCTAGTTACTCAAACTGGGCGGATTTTTTAAATTCACTTCAATAATCAAAAGGGGGCTGAGCCGGGGAAGACTACTTTGGCTTTCAGACATGGTAAACTATTTTGGAGAGAGTCGTTCAGATAAAAATAGAAAGGGATGGGAGTACATGGAAGGTGCCTTTACTGTGAATTTTACCCGGCTTGAGGGGATTCCTCTGGTGGAGATCTATTCACAAGAACAAGAGTCTAAAGATATCGTGATTGGCTACCATGGTTATCAATTGAATAAGGAAGCCTTGATTAAACAAGGATTGATCTACGCTGCCAGCGGTTTCCATGTCTTCTTGCCCGATGCGCCCCTCCACGGTGACCGCCAAGTTGATCCCTTCCCCGATAGCTCCATTAGTATTATGCCTGGGATAATTGTACAAAGTTTTGCTGAGTTTCCTAAGCTACTGACTGCGATTCAAGAACGGCAGGCAGTTGATCGGGTCTTTGTCTATGGAGCCTCCATGGGTGGGATTATGGCTGCTATGATTGGAACGGCTTATGCGGAAACATTAAGCGGGTTAGCTATTCACATTGCTGGGATTAATTTAGCGGACCAGCTGCAAAGAATTTACGGGGACCGCTATCCCGAGAAGTTGGGTTCAGAAGCTTTGAAAATTATCCTAGAAAACAGTCCGACCGCTCATCCGGACCAATTCTTAAGCCAGCCGGTCTTTGTCTACAATGGCGGTTCTGACGATGCTGAAATCTTGGAATTCAACCAGCGCGATATTCAACAGTTAAAGGCTGATTTTCCCCAAGCCCGCTTGGAATGGATGGTTTTAGATGAAGTCGGCCACCGGGTATCGAGTCAAATCAGCCGACAAACAGCAGCATTCTTTCAGTCTAGTTTCTAAATGAGATAACTCAAATTCAAAAAAAGAAGCACAGTTTCTTGATTAAAGGAGAGCTGTGCTTCTTTTGTCTTTTATTCAATATCCAAATCGATGCGGTCGTTCATGGTTTCGCTAACATATTTACCGTCTTTCTTGCGTTGCTTGACACATTCGGTGAGCAGGTATTCGATCTGCCCATTAAGGGAGCGGAAGTCATCCTCGGCCCAAGCAGCTAATTGCTCATAGAGCTTTTGCGAGATGCGGAGCGGGACTTGTTTCTTAGCCATTAGTAAAGACTTCCCGAGTTCACGATGGGGGAGACTTCGCTATTGCCACAGAGCACGACTAAGAGGTTGGAAACCATGGCTGCCTTGCGTTCCTCATCTAAGTCGACGACTTGCTTGTCTTCAAGCTTGTCCAGAGCCATCTCTACCATGCCAACCGCGCCATCAACGATCATGGCCCGGGCGTCAATGAGGGCAGAGGCTTGTTGACGTTGTAGCATAGCTGCGGCGATTTCAGGCGCATAGGAGAGATGGGTGATGCGGGCTTCGACAATTTCTAGCCCGGCAAAGTCCACCCGATTTTGGATTTCTTCCTTAATTCTAAGGGCAACAATTTCACTCGACCCACGCAGGGACCCGCCATCGGGTTCACCATCTCCGGTGGTATCAATTTCAAATTGTGGATTCACATCATAGGGATATTGGCGAATAATGTTACGAAGGGCAGAATCGGTTTGTAAGGACAGGTATTCTTTATAATTATCGACATTGAAAACGGCCTTAGCGGTGTCACTCACCCGCCAAATGACTGCAATGCCAATTTCAACCGGGTTCCCCAAGTAGTCATTAATTTTTTGCTTACTGTTATTTAAGGTCATGGCCTTGAGGGAGATTTTCTTGCTAGGGCCAAGCGAAATTTCCATTCCATTTTGATCTTTGGCCGACTTCTTTTCGGCTTTTCGGACGTCTCCACTTTGACCGAGATAGGTGCCGGCCGCGGGATTGATGGCTTGGCAGAAGGGGTTAACAAAGTAAAAACCTTCGCCCTTAAGGGTACCAATATATCTACCAAAAAGGGTCAAAACTAATGATTCTTGTGGGCTTAACACTTTAAGTCCAAAGAGAATTAACCAGGCTAAGGCCAGGTAGGCAATCGCTAGTAGGTTCACTAGGGGGTGTACTTGGAGGATCAAGAGGATGGCAGCGAGGACAAGACCGATAATATAAGTGATCAGTACGGTCATCCCGTTTTTCTTACCTGTTAAAACAGTTTCCGTAATTCCAGTGTCTAGTTTCTTATCTGTATTAGCCATGGGAGTCTTCCTTTCTAATAAGACCAGTGACGATTAGCCCTCGATAGGTAAATGACCAAGGTTGACCGGCTGAGAATGAATGGCCATTGCTATCCTAGGGCTAAAAAGAACTTTTTACCTTTCGACTCAGCTTTTAAGTGTCTATCTATTTGATATCTTTATGATATCACTTTGAAACGGTATAAGCAAGAAAAGAACGATTAAATCCAAAAAATACCGTCAAAAAGATTTGCGAGTTAATTTAAAAGTTGTTTTAGGGCTAGTTTTTAGGGATAAATTAGTATATGATGGTAAAAATTTAGCTTTACAAGCAATTGCAAGATGAGCGTTTTTTGCAAGCGCTAAGTAGCAGGTCAAGTGAATCGAGGAGGATGAAACATGCTGGAAGTAATTGGTGTAGGAATCGTGGTTTATTATCTGCTGGGCTGGAAAAAGCAGAGAAGTCAAAACACTTCTGATTCCAAGAGCGATCCCAAGCAGCCTTTTATGAGCTCACTTAGCTGGTCGCTCTGTTTACTGGGCTGTATGGGGATTATTTCTCATAAATTGCCTCTCTACTTAGGTTTAGGGCTGCTTCTCTTAGTCATTGATTATTTTGATAGGGCTTAGTGATTCCTTTACATATCAGCGAGTAAAAATAAGAAAACGGTATAGCTGGCCTTGGTAGCTAGCTATACCGTTGTTTTTATTTTATGGCTTGAACAATGGAACGAGTAAAGTCACGGATTGGTTGTTCGGCTTGATCTTGGTATTGGTCGATTAGTTTAATGATAGCAGATCCGATAATTACTCCGTCAGACAGGTTAGCCATTTTTTTTGCTTGGCTGGGGTTGGATACTCCAAAACCGATGGCGGCTGGAATATCAGGGTTGGCTTGGCGAATGGCTTGGACCATGGCGTCTAGGTCGGTTTGAATGCTTTGTCTGGTCCCGGTTACTCCTAGTGAAGATACCACATAAAGGAAACCTTCTGCTTCTTTGGAAATTTTATGGATGCGGTCATGGGAAGTGGGGGCGACCAGAGAAATCAAGGCGACACCATATTTTTGACTGTAGGAGAGGAGTTCATCTTTCTCTTCGTAAGGGACATCGGGCAGAATTAGGCCTTGGATGCCTACTTCTTTGCAGCGACGCATAAATTTATCAGGGCCGTAACCAAAGACGATATTGGCGTAGGTCATAAAGACGAGGGGAATATCGATCTTCTCTTGGAGGCGTTCGACCATGGCGAAGACGTCATCGGTACGCAGGCCTCCCTTTAAGGCGGTTTCAATGGCGTGTTGGATGACAGGGCCTTCCGCGGTAGGATCGGAGAAGGGAATGCCGATCTCAATTAAACTGGCACCCTCCTCAGCCATGGCTTGGATATACTTTTCCGTGCTGGCTAGGTCAGGGTAGCCGGCGGTAATATAAGGGATAAAGGCTTTTTTATTTTGGAAAACGGATTGAATACTAGTCATAAATTTCTTCCCCCGGTAACGTGCAATGGCGGCACAATCCTTATCGCCACGACCAGACAAGGTAATACAGATAATTTGGTCGGGACGCATAGTTTTGGCTAATTTGATGGCGTAGGCCACGGCGTGAGCGGATTCGATAGCAGGAATAATCCCTTCCACGCGGCTAAGGTATTCAAAAGCTTGGACCGCTTCTTCATCAGTAATCGGAACATAATTGGCCCGCTTTCTCGCAGCCAGGTCGGCGTGCTCAGGACCAATGCCTGGGTAGTCAAGACCAGCAGAGATGGAATAGACCGGGTTGACCTGGCCATCCGCATCTTGAGCAATAATGGTCTTCATGCCGTGGTAGACGCCAGTACGTCCCACTTGCATAGTGGCAGCGGTATCTGGGCTATCCACTCCATGACCAGCGCCTTCGCAACCGAATAGTTGCACTTCAGGGTCATCGATAAAGGCGGCAAAAGACCCAATAGCGTTAGAGCCCCCGCCGACACAGGCTAGTACTGCATCGGGTAAGCGACCTTCGCGTTGGAGAATTTCTTGACGCATTTCTCTTGAAATGACGCTTTGGAAGTCACGTACCATGGTTGGGAAGGGGTGGGGACCCATGGCCGAACCGATGCAATAGTGGGTGTCTTCCATGCGCCGGCTCCATTCCTTCATGGTCTCGTTGACTGCATCCTTTAAGGTCCCGGTGCCGGAATCGACGGCCACCACTTGGGCACCTAATAACTTCATACGGTAGACATTTAAGGCTTGGCGTTCAGTGTCGTGCTTACCCATGTAAACCACACAGTCCAGGTTCAATAAGGCGCAGGCCGTAGCAGTAGCAACACCGTGCTGGCCTGCTCCAGTTTCAGCGATGATCCGGGTTTTACCCATCTTCTTAGCCAGAAGAACTTGGCCGAGGACATTGTTTATCTTATGGGCTCCAGTATGGTTGAGGTCTTCACGTTTAAGATAGATTTTTGGTCCCCCTAAATCTTCGGTCATATTCTTAGCATAATAGAGTAGGCTGGGACGGCCCGCGTAATTATTTAATAAATCGGTCAATTCGCTTTGAAATTCAGGATCATTCTTATATTTATTGTAGGCTTCTTCTAATTCGATGACAGAAGGCATTAAAGTTTCTGCCACGAACTGTCCACCGTATTCTCCAAATCTTCCTTTAGACATTTTTTACCATCCTTACTATTTCTTTGATTTTATCTGGATCTTTGTATCCTTGATTTTCCACTCCAGTCGAGAGGTCCAAGCCAGCGGGGTGGACTTGGGTCATAGCGGCTTGTATATTAGTGGCATTGAGTCCTCCGGCGAGGATAAAGGGGCGGTCGAAATCCTCTAAGAGCTCCCAGTTAAAAGACTTGCCACTGCCGGCCTCCTTATAGTCGAGGAGAATCTGGTCAGCGGGACTGGCTTTAGCCTTTGCTAAGTCGCTAGCCTCACTAATGGCAAAGGCCTTCCAAATGGACTTGTTAGTGAGATTTTGTAAATAGATAATGTCAGCTGGGCTTTCTTGGCCGTGCAGTTGGGCGATATCGATGACGCCTTCATTTAATAAGTCAGCAATAACTTCTAATGGATAGTTGACGAAGACGCCCACTTTTTGAATTTTAGGGTCGACATCTTGGCTGAGTTGTTTTAAGGTGTCGATCGTGATTGAGCGTTGACTTTTAGGGAAATCGACAATGAAACCGACATAGTCTATCGGGAGGGGGTTACAGTAGCTGATATCGATTGACCGCTTGAGGCCACATATTTTAAGCTTGGGCATGGTGGCTGACCTTTCGAAAGGCTTGGATAAGGGCACTGGGGTCGGCTTGGCGCATCAAGGCTTCGCCCACCAAGACGGCATCCGCACCAATTTCAGTGAGGGAGCGAATATCTTCTGGACCTTGTACCCCGCTTTCTGCGACAAAGAGGACCGAATCTGGAATCCGACTCCTTAGCTCGGCTGCATGGTTGAAGTCAACAGAGAAGTCCTTTAAATTACGGTTGTTGACGCCGATAATTTTAGCGCCATAGGCTAGGGCCAGGTCGATTTCTTCCAGGTTATGGGTTTCCACCAGGGCACTGAGCCCTAGGTCATCGCAAATGCTGAGATAGTTTTCTAACTTCTTGGGGTCTTGGTCTAAGAGGGCGCAGATAATCAAGACCGCATTGGCGCCCATGATTTTAGCTTCATAGATCTGATAGGGGTCGACGGTAAAGTCTTTTCTAAGCATGGGCAGGTCAACGGATTGTCGGATTTCTTCAAAGATTTCCTTAGAGCCCATAAACCATTTGGGTTCAGTTAATACCGAGATGGCGTCTACTTGATTGTCTTGATAGTGCTTGGCAATGTCTAAATAGGGAAAGTCTTGAGAAATGATTCCTTTAGAGGGGGAAGCCTTCTTGATTTCAGCAATCAGGCTCAGTCCTTCCTTGGCCAAGGCCTGTTCAAAGATAAGTTCTCCCTTAGCAAGACTGAGTGCGCGCTCTTTAACGGCTTCTAGGGGAAACTTGGCCTGACTGGCTTGGACCCGTTCCTTACTATGTAAGGCTAACTGCTTTAAGATCATGGGCGACTCCTTCCTGGCTAGCGGCGATATAATCTTGTAGGAGTTGGTAGGCAGCGCCAGAATCGATGATTTGACGAGCCAGGTCAATCCCTGCTTCTAGGCTAGCCGCTTTTCTGGCCGCGTAGAGACCAGCTGCGGCATTGAGGAGGGTGATATCCCGTTTGGCGCCGTGTTCTTTGCCAGTTAAGATGTCGATAGTAATTTGAGCGTTGTCAGCTGGCGTTCCTCCGACTATATCAGCCTTTTGGTAGTTAGAAAAACCATAGTCTTCTGGTTTGATGGTGAAGCTTTCTTCATAGTCACCATCGAAGAAGAGGGCGGAAGTCGGTGCCGAGATAGAGATTTCATCCATCCCGTCTTGGCCGTAAACCACTAGCCCCCGTTCAACCCCTAAGTTCTTAATGACCTTGGCCATAGGTTGAATCAGGTCTTCTTGGTAGACACCTAGTATTTGGTATTTGGGTTTGGCTGGGTTAGTGATGGGACCTAGGATATTGAAGATGGTCTTAATCCCTAGGTCTTTGCGGACGCCACTAACGTTTTTCATAGAAAGGTGGTAGTTTTGGGCAAAGAGGAAGCAGATTCCCACTTGGTCCAATAATTGATTGGCTAGGTCAGGATCTTGGTAGAGGTTGATGCCCAGCGCTTCGATACAGTCAGCGGCACCGGATTTGGAAGAGGCTGATCGGTTGCCGTGTTTGGTAACGGGGACGCCAGCTGCGGCAATAATTAAGGAAGCGGTCGTTGAAATATTAAAGGAATAGGATTGGTCGCCACCGGTTCCGACAATTTCTAGAGTGTCTTTTTGGGTGTCGATACTTTTGGCTTGGTCACGCATAGCCGCTGCAGCTCCTGCAATTTCTTGGTCACTGGCGCCTTTGATGGCTAGGGCGGTCAGGTAGGCAGCCATTTGTGCTTGGCTGACTTGGCCAGACATCATGGCCTTAACCGCTTGGTAGGATTCTTGGTAAGATAAGTCTTGGTGTTTAATTAATTGTTCGATTGCTGCTTTCATTATGTTCTCTCCTTTTTAGCTCTTGATAGACAAAAAAACTTGCCCTTATAACTAACTTCATTGCTGATTAGTTATAAGGACAAGTTGTTTAACCTGCGGTACCACCTTGATTGGCATCACTCGATGCCCACTTAGGAGCGGTCAGTCTGACCACTCGGCTGCTGATAACGCCAGCCTTGCGTCTTGCTTTTGGCTCTAATAAGCCCTTGGCAAGCCTTCCAAAGGTCCATCGCTAAGGCTGGCTAAACGTCTTCCATCACCACGTTCTTGCTCTAAGCTAGCTACTTAGCTATTCCTTCGTCATAAGTTTCATTTACAAATAAAAAAGCGCTTATCCATAAAACATTAAAAAGTTAATGTTCTAAGGACAAGCGCTTTTCAACCTGCGGTGCCACCTTACTTGATCGCCTGGGCGATCCTCTCGAGATAAGCTAAACAGCTTATCCCTCAACCCAGCTAACGGGGGTCAATCCGTTATGGCTACTCTCCAGTTCACCATACCCTCCAAGGCCCATCCATTAAACTAATCAGACGCTCTCACCCTTCGTCCTCGCTAATGATTAGTGGTTTAATGTTACTTCCTCTTTAACGGTTTCTCGATTTCATCCATCATAGCCAAGTCTATTGATAAAAGCAAGATAAATTTAATTTTTATGAATTTTGATTATATGATCTAAATTGATCGCCTGGGCCTAAGCAAGGTGATTTAAAGTGTTATTGACAATAATAGTTAATGGCTTTTTGGACAAAGTTTGCCGTACCTTCTCCTGCAAAGGTGTCGATATTTTTGGTGAAGTCTCCACCGCTAGCATACATTTTTCCTAGTTCCATTAAGATATCATTAGAGCAAGGATAAAAGTGTGTGCTGATAAATTCTTGTAATTTTTTTACTAACTTTTGAGCGTCTTGGGACTGATAATTTTGGTTTTTGACCTGGGAAAATTCAACAAATATCAGCATTAACTGTTGATGGATTGTATTTTTTTGAATCTTAGACTGCTGGCTTTGCTTTTCTTCGTAGCGACGATATTCTTTAGTATCTCCCCAGTAATCCTTAGCTTGTTGCGTATAGTGAGCGATGTTTCTTCTATCAAAGGCCTGAAAATTGACAGAGTCCACGCCCAACACCTTGATTCCCTTAGCAAAAAGAATTAGATTTTCTAAGTGTTCCTTTTTTAAGGTTAATAATTGGATTTGTTGGTCTAAGGCCAGATCTTTATCAAAGTTTTTACTGTTGATGATCTCCTTAATCTCTTTTAAAGAGAATTCTAATTCCTTAAATAATAAAATATATTGTAACTTTTTCAGATCTTCATGACTGTATAGTCTATAGCCAGAAGCAGAACGTTTAGAAGGGGTTAGCAGGTTGATTTTGTCATAATAATGCAAAGTTCTGATACTTATGCCTGCCAATTTGCTAACTTCTTTAACTGTTTTCATATGATCACTTCCTAACTATTAAGTAATTGTCTGGCTTTTTGACTAGATAAATGGCTATTCATTATTTAGACCGGCCAATATTTTCTTTGGCTTGTTTTATAAGTTTAATAGCCTTAGAAAAATCATTATAGGTCACCATACAATCTTTTCCATCTCTAGCAACGGCAGTGGAACTAGCAGATATGACGACATTAAGAAGATCGCCACCAGAAAAGCCAGATGTTTCTAAAATGATTTTATCTTTTTCTGCTTTATCAATGCTTACTGGCAACTTGTCTGGTAAAAAGTGTTTAAAAATAACTGTTCTAGCCTCTTTTTCGGGGAGGGGAAATTCAATATGGCCTAAAATTCTTCTGATAAAGGCAGGGTCATAATTCTCCCCAAAATTCGTTGTAAAGATGACAATTCCTGAAAAATTATCCAGCTCTAATAAAAGAACTGATTTTGTGACATTAACCGCTTGGTCTGTACTTTGATTAACCTGGGCTAATCGCTTACTTAAGAGGGAATCAGCTTCATCAAAAATAAGAACAGCATCTGTTTCAGTGGCCTTGGCAAAAATGGCTTTAATATTTTTAGGGGTTTCGCCGACAAATTTAGATTCAATTTCAGCGTAATTTGCCCTTAATATATCTTTCCCGAGTTCATGAGCTATGGCCTCTGCTGTAGCACTCTTGCCGGTACCTGGAGGGCCGTAAAGGTTAATAGCCGTCCTTCCGCCACTAGGATCGATCTCTTTTAAGCCAAAGGTATTATATAATAGATCATGATGTTTAATTTTAGCGAGTAAGCTATTGATTTGTTCTCGTGTTGACTTACTTAAAATGATATCATCTAAGCTTTTTTGAGGTTTTTCAATGGAAAATATGTCTGAATGACCTTGTTTATTATTCAGTTGGTCAGGAGAGACGTATCTCCCTTTAGTCGAATTGGTTTTGCTCATTTGTCCATCTTACTTTCTAGTGCTTTTCTTCTAAGGTGTTTAATTGTTCTTGCAGCCAAATTTCTTCTAAGGAATCGACATAGTTATTAATTGTTCCAAATAGGAAATCAGGCAAATCGGGATCGACTTGTGCTAAATTCTTTCTAAAGCGCTCGTCGTCACGGTAGACATAACTTAAGCCTCTAAGAATTTCTAATGAAGGCTCATAGGACATCCCAATAAAGCGATGCCATCTTTGCATGGCTTCTTGTAGTTTTTGGCTGTCAGGGTCTTCGTTTTTTAATTGAGCAAGGTTTTTAAATACGGCCTTACTTTCATCCACCATATCTTGTTTTTCTTTTGGATCATAGTACCGCCAATTCATCTCTGCTTCATGTAATTTTTCTGATCCCCATTTATTCTTTACTTCTTGTTTTTCCTTTTTTCTCTTGATGGCAAGCGCTTTTTTCTGTTTTTTACCCGCTTTTTTCATTGAGCTCCTCCTAGTCAATAACAATCCAGTACTCTCTATTCACAAATAATAGTCCCTTTCAATATAAAGTATGACGTAAGGTTAGGGTCAAGAAATAATTTTAAAAGTGAATCTTTTCTAGTTAATCAGACTTTTTATGATTAGGAAGAGAATGGTATACTTAATAAACCGAGATGTCAGGAAAGGAGCGGTAGAGATGGCTGAGAGAATATTTGTGGTTGAGGATGATCCGGTAATTGCGACCGGCCTGGAGCGGGAACTGACCAAGTGGCATTACCAGGTCAAAAGGGCGGAAGACTTTGAAATTATCGACCAGGAATGTCGGCGTTTTGACCCTCATCTAGTCCTTTTAGATTTGAACTTGCCGTCTTATGATGGTTATTATTGGTGCCAGATGATCCGTAAAGACAGTGCGGTTCCCATCCTTTTCCTATCGGCCCGCGATACCAGTATGGACCAAGTCATGGCTATGCAGGTAGGGGGCGACGATTATGTCACCAAACCCATCGACCTGCCCCTATTGCTGGCCAAGGTCCAAGCCCTCTTACGCCGGGCCTATCGCTACAGTTCAGCCAGTGAGCTCTTGTCTTTTTCTGGGGTCCAACTTGATTCCACCAAGGCTAGGCTGCTGTACCATGGTCAGGCTAGCGATTTAACCGCTACTGAACTTCTCATCCTTAAGCAACTCTTTCAGGCTCAAGGGGACTATGTCAGCCGGGAAAGCCTGATGGAGGAGTGCTGGTTGGGGGAGAGTTATATTGATGACAATACCTTAGCGGTCAACATTTCTCGTTTGCGTAAGAAATTAGCTCAGCTGGGGCTGGCAGACTTTATCAAGACCAAGAAGCGGGTAGGCTATGCCTTAAATGAGGAGGTTGCTAGTCAGTGAAAAACTTTCTTAAGCGTCAAGGGTTGACCCTTTTTACTATGGCTTTTACCTTTCTGGTTTTAGTATTAGCGGTCCTACTTTTTGATTTAGATGACCTGGTTGCCCGTTTTCTCTTGCTTTTCTTGGGCTTTTTTTATGGCCTTACTTTGTTTATTAGCTATTGGATTTCGGGACGGCAGGTTGACTACCATAAGCTCTACCTTGAAAGCCAGGCCAAGGCTGAAGCTGACCGGGTCCAAGCTGACCTGGTCAAGCAAGAGCAGCAGGGCTATTTCTTGACCTGGCTCCACCAGATCAAGACGCCCATCGCAGCAGCTAAACTTCTCATCCAAGATCTGGACCCCAAGACCAAGGCTGACTTGGAAGCTCAGTTACTAGCTATCGAAAATTACACCACCATGGTGCTCACCTATTTGAAGGTAAGTAATGAGAAGAAGAACCTGCAGATTAAGGCTGTCAGTCTTGATGCCCTCATCGCTCCCTTACTCAAAAAGTACCGGCGAATCTTTATTAATAGTCATACCCGCCTCCACTACCAAGCCATTCCTGACCAAGTCATGACTGATCCTACGGCTTCTGAAATCATGATTGAACAGGTCCTTAATAATGCCCTTAAGTACGCCGCTGGAAGAGAGATTTGGATTACATATCAAGCGGACCAGGCCTGCCTCACTATTAGGGACAACGGCCGGGGGATTAAGGCCAGCGACTTGCCCAAGGTCTTTGACCAGGGTTACTCAGCTTTTATGGGCCAGAGTTTGCGGCGGTCAACGGGGATCGGTCTTTTTCTGGTCAAGCAATTGGCCGATCGTTTAGACCAACCGGTAGAATTAGACTCTACTTGGGGCCAGGGAACCACGGTTAGAATTTACTTCCACCAAGATGCCTTCAGTGGGTTGTAGCTTACAATTTTGTAAGATTGGGTCCTGCTTTTGTTAGTTTAGATAAAAGCAGGACGCTTTTTTTCTTTCTATAATTAAGATAAAGAATGGAGGAAAGAAGAAATGCTATTAAACGTGATTCATTTAGAAAAAATATATGGCCAGGGCGGAAATGCCACGACAGCCTTACGGGACGTGAGTTTTCAAGCGGAAGCTGGTGAGTTTGTTGCCATTATGGGGGAGTCCAGCTCAGGGAAATCCACCCTCTTAAATATTATTGCCACTTTGGATAAGGCCACTGGGGGGCAAGTCCTTTTAAATGGCCAATCCCTGGCTAACTTAGGGGAAAGAGACCTGGCTGCCTTTCGCCGCCAAGAGTTGGGTTTTGTCTTCCAAGATTTCAATATGCTTAATACTTTCACCAACCGGGACAATATTCTCCTGCCCCTAGTGCTTTCCAACATGGATTACCCAGAAATGGAGCGACGTTTAGCGAAGATTGCTCCCTTACTGGGGATTGAAGACCTCTTGGACAAGTATCCCTATCAGATTTCCGGAGGGCAGCAGCAAAGGGTGGCTATTGGTCGGGCCATTATTACCCAACCCAGCCTGATTCTGGCTGATGAGCCGACTGGGGCCTTAGATTCTAAAAACAGTGAAGCAATCATGAAACTCTTTACCCAGTTAAACCAGCAGGGTATGACCATTTTCATGGTAACTCATTCCTTACGCTGTGCGGCTTATGCTAAACGCGTTCTCTTTATTAAGGATGGGGTAGTTTACCATGAAATTTACCGAGGTGAAGATTCTTTAGCTGATTTTCAGGAGAAAATCGCCAACAGTCTCTCCTTTTTAAACCGGGAGGAGGGCTAGTATGAACCGACGCTTAATCTGGCAGTTAGCCAAACGTAATTTAAAGGTTAGCAAGTTAATTATTCTGCCTTTTCTCATAGTGAACGGGCTCTTATTTGCCCTCCAATATGTGATGATTTCCTTAATAGGTAATCAATTTGTCTTAGAGCGAAATCCTTATTTTCCAACGGTGATGGCCTTTGCTGCTGTTATTAGCTTTTTCTTAGCCCTAGCCTTTATCCTCTATGCCAATAATTTTATTCAGAAGTGGCGTAGCCAGGAGTTCGCCCTCTATAGCGTATTGGGCATGGAAAAGCGGCATATTAAGGCCCTGCTCGCTCGGGAAAGCCTCTTGGAGTTGGGATTCATTCTCCCCTTATCCATTATTGGCGGGCACTTGATTGGGACTTTTGCCTTTATGGCTGTCAACAAAGTCATGCGCCAATCGGGGATGACTTTAATGGATTATCCCTTGAAGTGGGAGGTCGCTTTGATAACCATCCTGGAAATTCTCCTGGTTCATGCCTTAGTTTATCTTCTCAATCGACGTCGCATTCAGAAAAATAACCCCCTCGAACTGATGCAGAGCGGTCAGGCAAGGGAAAAAGAGCCTAAGGGGAATGTTATTGTCGCTGTTCTCGGCTTGGCTTTGGTGGGGATCGGCTATTATATTTCCCTAACCACAACGAATATTATGCAGGTCATTTATCAATTGCTCCTCGCCATTGTCTTAGTTGTGCTGGGGACTTATTGCCTCTATAATTCCCTATCGATCATATTTTTAAACTGGCAGAAACAACGGAAGTCCTATTACTATCAACCTAAGCATTTTCTCAGCCTTTCCGGCATGCTTTACCGGATGAAGGCCAATGCCTGGAGTTTGGCCTCCATAGCGGTTCTTTCCACTGGCGTCATGCTGGTCTTAGGTTTAACCGTTTCAACCCAACGGGGGATTGAAAATTTGATTGACCGTTTTCAAGCCAGAGACTATAAAATTGAATTGCGGGGGCCAGTGGTTGAGGAATCCTTAGACCAGCAACTCGAGCGTTTAGAGACAGCAGTTGATGAATTTAGTCAGTTAGCCCCTTTGGAAGAAGTTAACTATCAGTTGAGTTTTGGCCAGTTAGCTGTTAGCCAAGTGGAGGATAAGAACTTAGTCTTACAAGCCTTTACCCCAAATAACCAAGTCACTGAGGGCCTAGTTTTCTTTGGAGAAAGTTTGGATGGCTATAACCAAAACTATGCCAGTCAGGAAAGTTTGGCAGAAGACCAGGTCTTAATGGCCACTAGTCAAGACCAATTGGACAAGGTAGACCAAATTAAATTGGGGGATAAGGTCTACCAAGTCAAGCATATGCCAAAGGACCGTTTACCTGTGGTGGCGGGGCTGGATGCCTTGATGCTGGTTTTTCCTAGTCAAGAGGCTTTAGTGCAAGCCTACCAAGCGACTAATACTAGCCAAGACATTGGTTATCTCAAGAGTCCGCTAAGTTATAATGTGACTTTTGACGCTAAGGGCAATAAGGAAGACATTGACAAGCACTTGGAGGATTATGAAGGGACAGGGATTGAAGTCACTTCCAAAACTATCTTTCGGGAATCCTTCTATCAGCTTAATGGCGGTTTTATTAGTATCGGCGCCATTGTTTCCTTGGTTTTATTGATTGGTTGCTTCTTGATGCTCTACTATAAGCAGCTTTCTGAAGGCCAGGAAGATATGAAAAACTATCGAATTATGCGCCAAATCGGTTTGCCCAATTCCTTGATCAAGGCAAGCATTCGCCAGCAGATTTTCTGGGTCTTTGTTTTACCGCTTTTGACCGCGGTTATTCATATGGGCTTTGCCTATCCCATTCTGCGCCAAGGCTTAGGTTTGATTGCCATCAAAGACCGAACCCTCATTTTAACGAGTTTCTTTGCGGTCATTGTCTGCTTTAGCTTAGTCTATTATCTCATGTATATTTTGACTTCTAAGGCTTATTACCGCATGGTAACTACAGACCAATAATGATGAATTGCATAGTCTTTCTTTTAAAGACGCAGTATACTTGTTGTTTTACAAACTTATTTTGTAAGAAGAAAAGTTTAGCTTGTAGGGCTTTCCTTCGTTAATGAGTCGATTTATTTAGACTTGTTAAAGTGATGCAAAAGGAGGTTGCATTGATGACTGAAGAAAATAAGATGGAAGAGAAGAGCTGGGGCCAGCGTTTCTTGGATATTTTGAAATGGTTGGCTCTGATGGTCTGGGGAACCCTGCCCTTTGGAATGATGTTTGTAGTTAACAGTCGTTCCCACCTGTTCTCCTGGCCAGTAGTGGCTGAGTTGACGCTCTTAGTTCTGGTGTTTGCCTATCTGACCTATCGCTTTCTTTATAAGTTTTATTACAAGCGCGCCCAAGGCAAGGATAACTTTGACCGCTTGGGCTGGAAGGACGTTGGGATTACCTTTCTCTATTATCTTGGCTTTCGAGTGGTGGTGGTAGGCTTGACCGTGGCCAACCAAGCACTCTATGGTAATGAGCTATCGGCCAATGATCAGATGCTATTTTCGGGGGATTCTAACCTAGTGTCACCGATATCCAATATTACTTTTTTCCTTATGATGGGCTTTGTGGTACCTATTCTAGAAGAATTGGTCTTCCGCGGCATCTTTCACCACCTCTTCTTCAAGGCTGAGAGTTTCTGGTGGCCGTTAATTTTGAGTTCACTGATTTTTGGCCTCAACCACATGTCTAGTAATCTCGTTGAGGCGCTCATGTATATTCTCATGGGAATTGTCCTCTATCTTGCTTACCGCCGGCGCAAGAACATTAAGGATGCCATCCTACTTCATATGATGAACAATGGTGTTGCGGCGATTATTCTTTTAGGATCCTATCTTTACGAATTTTTTGCCTAATTCACGACTCTTAGTCTCCTTAAGCTAAGAATTTCTTACTGAATACGATTAACAAGTTTTTCAGGACAGTCTTTCTCTCAAATGAGTGAAAAGACTGTCTTTTTACTGTATAAAAATATCTGAGGATATTATTTTTCATCTAGCGGAATGGTTTTTACTTGAAAATGAAAGCGCTTTATATTAAATTATATGGGAAGGCTATTTACTTATTCAAAAGGAGGAAAATCATATGGCAGATTATGTTGCAGGTACTGAAGTTAAAGACTTAAAAATCGTTAACTTATATGATGTAGAAGAAGAGGCTAGAGAAATCATCCCTGAAGCAGGCTATGGTTATATTCGTTCTGGTGCAGGGGATGAATTTACTTTAAGAAGAAATATTACCTGTTTTAACAGTAAGGGCATCCTACCGCGGGTGATTGGTGATGTTGAGCATCCAGATACATCAACTAGATTTCTAGGAAAAGATTACTCAGCGCCCTTCTTCTATGCACCAATTGCTGCTTTAGGAATTGCTCATGAAGAAAAAGAAATTGGCATGGCTAAAGCCTTTAACGAATTCGGCACCGCCTTTTCAATTTCCTCTTATGCAGGATCTAGCTGGGATGAAATGGCACCTTCCTATGAAGGTTATGAAGACCGCCCACGTTACTTCCAGTTATACATGAGTAAGAACCATGGCTTTAACGAAGCGATGTTAAACGAAGCCAAAGACTTTGGCTGCCAAGCTATTATTTTAACTGCGGACTCTACTGTTGAAGGAAACCGTGAATTAAATAAACGGAATCATTTTACTTATCCATTTGGTATGCCAATCGTTGAACGCTACTTAGCAGGTTCTGGCGAAGGTATGGCCCTAAAAGATGTTTATGCTTCCTCTAAACAAAAGATTTCACCCAAAGATATTGAATACATTAAATCCATTTGTGACCTACCAGTGATGCTTAAAGGGGTACAAACGCCTGAAGATGCCTTGAAGGGTATTGGTGCTGGTGCGGATGTGATTTACGTGTCTAACCATGGGGGACGTCAATTAGATGGAGCTCCTGGATCCTTTGAAACCCTTGAAGCCATTGCTGAAGCGGTTCAAGGTGAAGTGCCAATCGTCTTTGACTCAGGTATCCGTCGCGGGGAACATGTCTTTAAAGCGCTGGCAGCAGGTGCAGATGTCGTAGGTATTGGACGTCCAGCCCTTTACGGCCTAGCCCTAGGTGGACATAAGGGTGTCCTTTCCGTATTGAACTACTTGAAAGACGACTTGACCCGGATTATGCAATTAACCGGTTGTCAAACCATTGAAGACATTAAGAATGCACGTCTAACCGACCTCCCTGCATATAA
Source organism: Aerococcus tenax (assembly GCF_003286645.3). NCBI lineage: Bacteria > Bacillati > Bacillota > Bacilli > Lactobacillales > Aerococcaceae > Aerococcus > Aerococcus tenax. The sequence goes on from NZ_CP127382.2 coordinate 187,217, forward strand.
CGAAGCTGAATTAAGACATCACGGTTATTAAAAATTAAATAAATGACTAAGAAAAGACCTTAACGGATTTAACCCAAAAGCTTTGACTAAGTTTTTAGGGCCCTTAGGGTCTTTTTTTGCTTTGAATTTATTTTCACAACTGAGGAAAACTTTACTAGTGACGACGGCAAAGTTCCTGCTAACAGTATGTGAAAGCCAATAAAAACTGGGATTTTTTTGTAATTATTTGTCATTTTAATTACCAATCTTTAGTTTAGTAAGGTATAATGGGGTTCGTACAAGTCGTTATAGATTTTAGGAGGTATATTTAATGGCTTTTTTAGTAAATGGTAATGAAATTTTGAAGGACGCACGTCGCAACCAATATGCGGTGGGAGCCTACAATACAAACAATCTCGAATGGACCCGTGCCTTAGTGAGCGGTGCTAAAGAAACCAGAACCCCATTATTGATTCAAGTATCTACTGGTGCTGCTAAATATATGGGTGGTTACAAATTAGTTCGTGACTTAGTGCTTAACGTGATGGATAGCATGGATATTGATGTTCCAGTTATCTTGAACTTAGACCATGGTGATTTCGAATCAGCCAAAGAATGTATCGAGTTAGGTTATTCTTCTGTTATGTTCGACGGGCATAAATTACCAGTTGAAGAAAACCTTGCTAAAACTAAAGAAATCGTTCGTTTAGCTCATGAACGTGGTATTGCTGTTGAAGCTGAAATCGGTAAAATTGGTGAAAACCAAGGTGGCGGTGAATTAGCTTCTGTTGAAGATGCCATTCGTTTTGCTGAAGCTGGTGTTGACCGTCTTGCATGTGGGATTGGTAATATCCACGGTGTTTACCCAGAAGGTTGGGAAGGCTTAAACTTCGACCGCTTGAAAGAAATTTCCGATGCTGTTGATGTTCCACTTGTTTTACATGGTGGTTCTGGTATTCCTCAAGACCAAGTGAAGAAAGCTATTTCTTTAGGTATTGCTAAGATCAACATCAATACCGAATTCCAATTAGCTTTCCAAAAAGCTACTCGTGAATACATCGAAGCTGGTCATGACCAAGACCGTTCAAACAAAGGTTTCGACCCACGTAAATTGTTAAGACCTGGTACTGACGCAATTACTGAATCCATGAAAGAAATGATTTCTTGGATGGGTACTCGTCCAATTGACGACAGAGACTCTAAATTTGTCTTCGATGAAGCTTCCTTAAACGAAGAATAATCAAGTCTATATATAAAAAAGAAAGGATTGTGACTTAGTCGCAGTCCTTTTTTTCTATAAGCAAAATATTTTTAATTGGTCTACTGGCTTGCTATACTCTGTATATCGTTAATGTAAAAAGCCAAAAAATGGAGGATTTAATTTATGACACAATTTAAAGATCTTGCTGCTAAGCGTCGTTCGATTTACCATATTGGAAAGAATACCGACCATAGTTCAAAGGAAATCGTTGACGCTTTAAAAGCAGTCTTAAAAGATGTGCCAACCGCCTTTAACAGCCAAACTTCACGCATTGTGATTGCTTTTGGAGATAAGCACCAAGCCTTATGGGATGAAATCTACCAAGTTCAAGAAGGTGTTTTAGAAGGCGACATGTGGGAACAAATGTCTGGCGTGATTCAAGGCGCTAAAGAAGGTTTAGGAACCATTCTTTTCTTTGAAGACTTAAATGAAGTAGAAAATATGCCAGCTAACCCAGAACGGTCAACTGCTTACAAGGAAAATAACAGTGCTAACCACCAATATGCTGCCTGGTTAACCTTAGCTGAATTAGATTTGGGAGCAACCTTGCAACACTTTAACATTGGTTATGAGCAAGGCTTCGATAAGTCCATCCGTCAAATGTTTGACTTACCAGACTCATACGCTATGTTAGCGCAAATGCCATTTGGTTCTATTGAAACCCCTGCTGGCGACAAAGACTATATCGACCAAGATGAAAAAGTCCGTGTTTACGAATAAATAATTTAAAGAAAAGATACAAATAGCCGATAGGAATCAATGACTATCGGCTGTTTTGTTAGTGTCTTTCATTAGCTTTTGGGCTGCCCTAATCCAGTTTTTCCATTCTAGGGCCAGGTGAAGGCAATGGTCATTCACGATATAGGAGGGACAAGCGGCAGGAAATTCAACCAGGGTCTTGGCTTCCATGCCAGTTGCTGTGTTTCTAAATTGGTGGCGGATCCCACCGACCTGCATGTTAGTGGCCAAGTAAGCCCGTCCAACCATCTGTAAGGGATAAGCAGGATCCGCTTGACTGATTAGTCTCTGGTCGCTTGAAAAATCAATAAAAAATTGTATGGGCAGGGGGACTTGCCCCGGCCGTTTCGACCACTTCAAAAAGTTTGCCCCTAGGCTCTAGGACATAGTGTTCAGGGTTGGCTGCTAGGTTAATTTGACGAATGCCAGGGCTGTCCTTAGATATAAATTCTTTGGCTAGGGGAGCAAAAGAATCGACCGTAATACCCTTGACTTCAAGAGTACAAGTGGCATACTTTACCTGGCCAAATGAAAGTCGACTAATATAACGCATAACAAGAGCCATAAGCTTTAACTTCCAGCCTAAGCGGTGCATGATTTGATCATAGGTCATAGATTGCTTCAATTGATTGAGTTTTCTTCTTAGTGTCCTTGAATCCTCATCGGAACTCGACCGTGTCCCTAGATTTTTTAGCGCCTTACGGGTATGTCGGTATTCCCAGTTATCTAGTTGTTCCTGACTAACCACTTGGCCGGCTATGGTGATTTTCATAGTGTATACCTCTAATTTATCCTTAGTAATAATGAATTATGACTTATTTTTGAGACTAAGTCTACAATTTATTGGCAAGGTATGCTATACTAATCGTATTGATCCAATTTGATCTCGGGATGTAGCACAGTTCGGTAGCGCACTAGCATGGGGTGCTAGGGGTCGCAGGTTCAAATCCTGTCATCCCGATTGTATATTTTCTTTCTAATTGAAGGAAAGTTAACTTATCAAATCGCTTGAGGAGACGATAGGCCTACTCAGGCGATTTTTTATTTATATTGTAAATTTTATGATCATTGTTAGCGATCACAACTAATAGAATAAATATAGTTATATACAGAAATCTTATCATATCAAGCTTTTCACTGATAGGGTGAGCCAAACAAGATGGTTTTAAAAAAGAAGTCATGCTAGAATAAGATGAGTTTGATAGAGGGGAAGAATGACTATGACTAATAAAATTTTGACCACACATGTAGGATCCTTACCGCGGACACAAGCCTTGTTAGAGGCCAATAAACGACGGACAGCGGGCACCATTGCTGAAGACGAATTTAACCAAATTATCGCTGAATCGGTTGACCAAGTCGTGAAAAAGCAAAAAGAAATTGGCATTGACCAAGTCAATGATGGGGAGTACGGCCATGTGACTTCAGGCGCAGTTGACTATGGTGCCTGGTGGAACTATTCCTTCTACCGCTTAGGTGGATTAGAAATGACCGATGAAGACCGTTGGGCAAAAAGCGAAGCCATCCGGTCCACACCTGGCAATATTAAGTTAACTAGTTTCCCTGACCGCCGTGATCGGCAAAAATTTAGAGCAGCTTATGAAGATCCTGATTCTGGCGTTTTAGGGAGACGTAATAAGGTAGCTAATCCGGTTTTTGCCGACAAGGTAACCTATATTGGTCAAGACCAAGTCAACCGCGATGTGAAGCTCTTGACCGAAGCCTTAGAAAAATATGATATCAAGCAAGGCTTTATGGCGGCCATTTCTCCAGGGGCAGCGGCACGTTTAGAAGACCGTTATTACCACGATGAAGAAGCGCTCTTAAATGATGTTGCCGATGCCTTACATGAAGAATACAAAGCCATTACTGATGCGGGCTTAATTGTCCAATTAGATGCTCCAGACCTAGCGGAAGCTTGGGACCAAATTAATCCGGAACCGAGCTTAAAAGATTTCCAAGCCTGGATGCAAAAACGGGTGGATGCGGCCAACCGCGCCTTAGAGGGCATTGATCCTAGCTTGGTTCGCTTACATATTTGTTGGGGGTCTTGGCATGGGCCTCATACCACCGATATTCCTTTCGAAGATATTGTTGACCAATGCTTACAAATCAAGGCAGAATCCTTCTCCTTTGAAGCCTCAAGTCCTCGCCATGGTCATGAGTGGCGGGTATGGGAAAAAGAGGGTCGCTTAAAGGCAGGACAAAAGATTGTTCCAGGCTTTGTTTCCCACTCCACCAATGCGGTTGAGCACCCACAATTAATTGCTGACCGGATTGAACGCTTTGCCAAATTAGTGGGTCCAGAAAACGTGATTGCTTCAACCGACTGTGGTCTGGGTGGACGCTTGCATGAGCAAATTGCTTGGGCAAAATTGGAAGCCTTAGTTGAAGGAGCAGCCATTGCTTCTAAGCATCTCTTTGGCTAATCAAAGAGCTTTAATTAGGAATAAGACTTTTCCAAAAGCTGTGACTTTGTTCGCAGCTTTTTTGTTCGCCAATCTTTTCAGTGATAGTCTTTTAAATTGTTTTTATGGATGGATAAAATTATGAGAAGCAATTTTTTAATGATAAAATAAGCGTAAAGAGTGAGGAAAGTGTTTTTGGGATCAGGCTAGTCTCTGGTCGTTTGTGTGCTCTTGAAGCATTGAAAGGATGGTTAACCATGCGGATAGGCAAGGTCTTAAAGCGAATTGACCGTGATGAACGCTACGTGGTGGAGAAAGATACTGGTTTAGTTCACGGCAAGGTCAATGGTTATACTTTATTAGTCGATATGATGCATTTAGGTCAACAGTATAATATTATTTTTCACCTTACTAAAAACGGCCAGGCGCCTGACCATCAAGAACTCTTGCACAATATGCCCAAGCATAAAAAGTTGCAAAATGTTAGAGTGGAGGGCAATGAGGTCACCTATAGAGCTCGAACGGCTTTTTTAGTCCAGTCCACTGTAGATAGCTTATTTGAAATGGTGGATTTAATTACTCAAGTCCTTAAAGAATTAGACTACCAAGATGCTTCTTAATTTTGGATGCCTGCTAGAAAATTATTGCAAAGCAAAAGCCATGTTGATTTTTTCAACATGGCTTTTTGTCTTCCTAGACTTTTTTAAAAGGCCTAGTTTTGGTTAACGTAGAGAGATTCACCAATGGCATTGAGACGGTCTTCCCATTCTTCATCAGAGAGTTCGTGTTCTTTGACGTAGAGATTACGGGGGTGGCGGCGACAGTCTGCTGTGCAGCCCCGTAAGTATTTATCTTCATTTTCCTTAGAAGAGAAGAATTGCTTATTACATTCAGGGTTGGCACAGTTGACGTAGCGGTCACAGGCTTGGCCGTCATAGTGGTCTTTAGAAATAATAGTGGGGTTGACGTGGTTAATGGGTACGGAAATCCGTTCATCAAAAACATACATCTTGCCTTCCCACAAGTCACCTTGGACTTTGGGGTCTTTACCATAAGTATCGATACCGCCTTCAAGTTGGCCGACCTTATCACCGATGCCTTCTCTGAGCATCCAGCCGGAGAATTTTTCGCAGCGGACACCCCCGGTACAGTAGACGGCAACTTTTTTATCCATAAATTTTTCCTTATTGTCTCTTACCCATTGGGGAAGTTCACGAAAACTACGGATATCAGGGCGGATGGCGCCTTTGAAGTGGCCCAAGTCATATTCGTAATCGTTACGGGTATCTAAGACCACCGTATCCTCATCTAAGAGGGCTTGGTGGAATTCTTCTGGTTGTAAATAGTCACCGGTGATATCCAGCGGACTTAAGTCATCATCCAAGGACAAAGACACAATTTCATTACGGGAACGGACAAACATTTTCTTATGGGCGTAGTCATCGGCTTCATCAATCTTGAACCAGACATCTTCAAAACCGGGGATGGCGTGTAAGTGGTCCATATATTGGTCAGTTTCTTCTACTGTTCCTGACACCGTCCCGTTGATGCCTTCTTCACTGACGAGAATACGTCCCCTTAAACCAATCCGTTTACAGAAAACCAGGTGTTTTTTAGCAAATTGGTCGGGGTCTTCAATATCTTGATACTTGTAATATAGTAAAACGCGATAGTCTTTACTCACGTGAAATCTCCTCCTTTGTAGTTTTAGGCTACAAATAACTCTTATATTCACTATACTACCAAGGCCAAAGAATTACCAATTTGCAGGATAGGAGAGGGAGCTTATTAGTTCGTTCGCTTAAAAGATAAGAAAAACAGGCTGCGACCTGAGTCACAGCCTGTTTCTTGGTTGAATTAATAAACATTATTAAAGTAAGCGTCGATGGCATTAGCGGTTGCTTGGACTAATTTGTCTTGGTAATTTGAATCTCTCAAGCGACTGAGTTCTTGTGGGTTATCACCAAAGCCGTATTCAATCAAGACGGCAGGAATATCAGTTTCTCGTAAAACCGCAAAGGTATTGGATTGAACGCCACGGTTAATGGCCCCGGTATTACCGATCAATTGGTTTTGGATTTGCTTAGCTAAGTAAGCACTATTGGTAATCCGTTGGGCATTGTTGTGATAAGGGTTAATCCGAGATGGATAATTGGTAAAGTATTGGTAGTAGTAGGTTTCAATCCCTTGGGCTGTGCCGCGGTTAGCTGCTCCCATGGCATTGTGGTGCATGGAGACAAAAATGTCAGCGTTGGACCCGTTAGCAATTTGGCTACGTTGGAGTAAGCCAGTGTCACTGGTCCCAGGACGGTCAGTGAGGACGCGATAGCCACGACTTTGTAGGACCCGAGTTAATTTATCGGCGAGGTTCTTATTTAGAGTTCCCTCGTTAACGCCAGCGTAAGAGGCTCCTGACCAATTGCCATGTCCTGGGTCTAACATGACGGTCCGAACCCCATCAGAGGCTTGCGGAATATTCATTGGCTTGACCGGCGCGTTTGGAATTTGGAGTTCTTGACCATGGGCTAGATAGTTCCCAGTAATGCCGTTTGCATTCCGGAGGGCTTGTGAACTGATCCCAAAGGCGCTAGCAATACTATCGACCGTTTCATTAGGGCCGACCGTGTAAACTAAACTAGTGGTTACCGTGCCTACTTGGTCCTTAGGAATGGTGAGGACTTGGTTGGTGTAGAGCACATTACTGCTTAAACCACTGGCTTGACGAATGCCTTCAACCGTTACGCCGTATCTTTTGGCAATAGACCAGAGTGACTCACCGTGACTGACTACGTGTTGGTTTGGCCCAGGCGTCTTGGTACCGCGTTGGACGATTTGGTCGACGGGTTCTTTAGTCACTTTTTCATCAATTTGTTGACGGCTGACTTCCTTACCATCTTGGTAAGTGACTTCATAAGTGACGGTCTTTTCACCGTTTTCACCTTTTTGTAAGACTTTTTGGCTGCCAGCCTTGTAGTCATTATTGTCGGTATACTTGGTTTGGAAAGGAATGCTTACTTTTTGGGTAAGGATTTTCTTACTGGTTGGAGCCTTGGTGCCGACATGGACAATTTTATCTTCAGCCGGAACATATTCAATTGTCTTTTCAGATCGGTTAATTTCTTTACCTGCTTGGCTTTGGACGGTGGTTTCCACTACGCGTTTGCCTTCCTTACCTTCTTGGATAGTTTTTTCTTGTCCTAGACCTAATTGGTCATCAGCAACATATCTCACGCCCGGTTGGATAATGAAGGTTTTTTGAACGCTTACTGAAGTGATTTCGTCAGCTGGCTTTTCTTGATCCTTATTGGTCTTGTCTTCTGGTGTCTTTTCTGGAGCGGGTTGACTAGTTTCGGACTTGTCCTTAGGGGTTTCTTCTGGAGTTGGTTGAGTCGTTTCAGATTTTTCCTTTTCCTTATTATCTTTATTGTCGACTTTTGGATCACTTTCAGGTTGAACGTCTTTTTCCTTCACTAACCTTTCAGTTGGTGCTTGGTCCTTGTTCTTAACTTCTCCAGCTTTTGAATCCTTATTTACATCGACGTCTTCTAATTTTTCATCAATGACAGTTGCTTTTGTTTCTTTTTCTGCCTTGTTTTGTTCTGGTTCAGCCTTTGTTTCGTTGGCATTTTGATTTTCCTTATCATCATTTTCTTCTGTAAGGGCAGTGTCAACGGATGCAGGATTTTCTACGATATGTCCGCTAAGACCGGTTTCTGGGTTTACCGGTTGATAATTGCCTGGTGCGCTGTTTACATCACCTGCTTGTGCTTGGTTTTGAGGAGTTAAAACGGTAATCTTCACATTTTCAGCCAGATCTTTTTCAATAGCGGCGTCAGTTTCTGCTGGGCTTAAGTTTGCGCTGCTGTCGTCTTGACCTTGACCGCTAGTTGGTGCTTTTTGTTGGCTAGCTTCATTCGTGCTAGTAGCTGGGCTAACTGTTTTAGCTGCTTGAGTGCCAGCGTTGTTTTGGCTTACTGGTGAGAGAATCCCGGTTAGGAGGTCTCCAGTAAAGATTAGGTGGATATTGCCTAAATGGTTAGCTTGAGCCAAGCTATTAAGGTCTTGGCCAGTAGCTTCAGCGAGAACACTCAGGGTATCGCCCCATTGGACCACATAAGCTTGGTAACCGGCTGCTTGTTGGCGGGCGATTTCCGCTTTGACTTGGTCGACACTATTCTTGGTCCAAGTTCCTTTAATACGCTTGAGCGCATCCTGGCTAGCTTGTTTGATTTGTCCATTTTCTGTCAATTGCTCTTTCCCCGCAAAATTAGAACTGGAAAAGTTTTTAAATCCTTGACTGGCCAAAGTGTTGACATTGGCTCTGACTTCTTCATTGCCTAATGAAACCGCACCTAGTGAGCCGGCTAGAAGTAAACTAGCAACGACCCATTTACCTTTTGATTTGTGCATTGTCTTTTTAGTCTTTTTCTCTTGGAAAAAATTGCCTTTCATGCGGATACTCCTTTTATGATTTGTTTATTATTTGATTTTTAAAGTTTAAATCTTTTTAAAAATTGGCTAGACAAATAATATTGTAACAGGAATTTTAAAAATGTTCATTAAAATACGAAGAAATTCGCTGATTTCGTTTTTTTATCACCTAATAAAATCGTTAGGCTTTTATAACAAGACCAGCTTGAATGAAGGAGTATCTGCCAGGGGTTTATTTCGCGTGATGATGGGGAGATATGCTATGATAACCATGATTGTATTAGTGAAAAAGAAAAGAGGTATTTATGTTAAAACGAATTGCGAAAATTCCAGCGGGGACTTTCTTAGTACCGATGATTATTTCCATGTTATTGATTTCTTTCTTCCCCGGCATGTACGATGTCTTTGGTGGAACCACCCAGGCAGCCTTCCAACAAGGAACCAGTGTGGTGATTGGCTTCTTGGTTTTTGCAGCGGGAACGACCTTAGACTTTAAGAAAATAGGGCCCCTGCTCAAGCGCCACTTACCCATGGTCGTCTTTAAGTTAGTTTTGTCCACTTTATACATTTTAACTTTTTACTGGCTTTTTGGGGTTGAAGGAATTTTGGGGGTTAATCTCTTAACCTTTGCCTGTGTGATGTATTCGCTCAACCCGGCCGTTGCCTTAGCTATTCATAGTGAGTATGGCGACCAACAATTTGGTGCGGTTTATGGTATCTACGGTATCCTCGGCATGTCTTTTACCCCTTTGATTCTTCTCAGTCTCCTTACTGCGAGTGGTGGCGGTGCAGGGATTGATTGGAATCCGATTATTTCGATCTTTATTCCCCTCATTGTAGGCGCCTTACTCGGTAATATTGACCCTGATTTTGCGGATTTTTTCTCGCCTCTGATTGGTAAGCTGCTGCCCTTTTTAGGTTGGAATTTAGGGGTGGGGATGAACTTGATGGATGCTATTTCTTCTGGCTTATCCGGTTTATTAATGGCAGTGATTTTCATGGCCTTGATGTTCCCCTTAATTTTATTTGATAAGTATGTGACTAAGGTCAATGATGGCGTAGATGGTGTGGCGATCTGGAATGTAGCAGGGATGTCGGTGGCTAACCCAGCCATTATCGGTGCCGCTCTTCCTGCCGTTTTTGCCACTCAGGTGACCTCGGCGACCGCTATCGTGATGATGGTATGTATTATTACCTCTCTCGCTTCACCTGCCTTAGCGCAAAAACTTTCTAAGGAAAGTGAAAGCGAGCGCCTAGAGCGGGAACTGTCTTAAAGGTTTTATATATAAAAAGTAAAGGCACTTAAATAGCGCGGATAAAAAGGCTATTTAAGTGCTTTTTATTTTGTAAAACAAGAGAGGAATGATCAAATTTTTGTCTCAGCCTAAGTAGAGTTTCTAGCGATGATCGCCTTATGAGATCACAGCTCGTCAAAATTTAGGGCTTGTATCTGGATGAAAAAAATATATAATAGACCTATTGAAAATTACTTATTTAAAGTAAGTGAAAGGGTGACATTGATGTTTGACTTATTAGCATTAATTACGATTCTATTATTATTTTTTCTTTTACGCTGGCAGGCCGGTCAAGGAAAGAGTTTTACCGTACGGGTTTTAACCGCGACCTTGTTAGGAATCGGCGCGGGTCTGATCTTTGCGGGTCATACTAGTTATGTAGGAGCTATTGGAACCATTTATGCCCACTTATTGAAGGCAATTGTGGTACCGGTCCTATTTTTCTCCATTATCTCTACGGTTTCTTCCTTAGGAAACCTAAAAACTTTAACCACGATTGGAAGTAAAACCATCGGGGTACTTTCCCTTCATAACGTTTTAGCCTCAGCGACCACCATTATCGTGGCCTTGGCCTTAGGTGTGGGCCGCAACGCTCATATTGATTTGCCTAGCAATGTGGAAGTCAAGGAAGTTCCAAGCCTAGCTCAAGCCGTGATTAATTTCTTCCCGCAAAACATTATTGAAGACGCGGCTAATAACCGGGTGATTCCAATTATTGTCTTTTCCTTATTTGTTGGTATCGCCATCCTCACTTATCAGAACAAGGCAGAAATCAAGGCCTTTACTGATTTTATTGATGCTGGCCACCAAGTTATCTTTAAGGTGGCTGCCTTGATTACCCGCTTTACCCCTTACGCTGTTCTAGCGCTCTTAACGGATAAGCTAGGTGGTTTGAATTTAGCTTCCTTAGGGTCCTTATTATTAGCCTTGGCAACTTTATACTTAGTGACGCTTTTCCATTCTTCAGTCACCACAGGAGCCATTATTGGCCTCTTAGGGCGGCTCAATCCTGTGATTTACTTGAAGAAATTCTTCTCCGTGTGGATGATTGCCTTTTCTACCCAAAGTTCAGTAGGTTCAGTGCCTGCTAATGTGAGTGCTCAAAAGGAGATGGGGGTGCCAGAACACATTGCTTCCTTTACTTCTTCTATTGGAACCACCTTTGGGATGCCAGGCTGTGCTGCGGCTTGGCCAGTGCTTTTAGCTATCTTTACCATTAACGCTTTAGGACTGGACTTTGGTCTGGTGGATTATCTTTATATGGTGGTTGTCGCCCTCTTAGTATCGGCAGGAACGGTTGGTGTTCCAGGGACAGCGACCATTACCGCAACCGCTATGTTTACAGCCATTGGCCTGCCGGTGGAAATGATTATCGTCTTAACCCCAATTTCAGCCATTGCAGACATGGCTAGAACCGCAACCAATGTTACTGCTTCGGGTTCGACCGGGCTTTTGGTTGCCCGCTTTGAAAAGGTCTTAAATCTTGACCAATACTATGACAATGATGGGCAAGAAGGCAAGGCTTACGCGAATTCATAAGGAATGACAGGAAAGTAAAAAGCGTGTGATTAGTCCACTTTGATTGGACTAGCCACACGCTTTTCTTTTATTATTGGTTAATTTCGCGGCGGTTTTCCACAACCAGGTTGCCTAGGAAGCGGTAGAGGGGCAGGATGTCAGTTTGCTTAGGAAATTCAAAGGTCAAGTTTTGGGTGTCTTCCTCACGGGGACGACGGTAAATGTTTTTTAGATAGGTGATGGTGATCTCGCTATCATCAAAGGCCAGTCCGGCACTCTCCATTTCTACATCAACGATGTGGCTGAGGTAAAGGGAACGGAGGGCAGTCTTCTTTCCGCTGGCTCCTTGTTTATCGACTATGATAATACGAATATTAGTAAAGATGATGGCGTCCCGAACCAATTGATAGCCGGAATAAATTTCTTCATCTTTAAAGAGGAAGTCGCCATATTCTTCGTTTAGCTCTTGTTGATCCTTTTGGGAAAAGTTTCCCAGGGCCCCTTGCATTAAGTTACTCAAATTAAAAGCCATCTTGTCATACTCCTTCACAGATTATTTACCCCATCCTAACACAGTCCGTTCAGGAGAGGAAGAAATTGCTCTTTGTTGAATAAAAAGACCGCCAAAGCTTAGCAGATTGAAGCTAAACTTTAGCGGCCTGGATTAATTAAGTATTGCTTGCTGACTCTTTATCTTTCATGGCAGCGTAGAGACTGAAGGCGCCAGCGACTAATAATGCTGGCAAGAGCCATTCTAAACCCAGTTGACTAAGAGGAAGCTGGTAAGTGAATTTGGCGAGCGGGCCAAAGAGGCTTTCGAGCGCGCCTAACCCAGTGCCAGCCAAGGCTTGAACCAGTCCCACGGCTCCAGCGCCAATAACGGCCCCCGTATAGGTTAAGTCGTAGCTGATCTTTCGGTCAAAGACGGAGAAGAGAATCAGCACCATGAAAATAGGATAGATGGTAGTTAATACAAAGGAAGCCAGGAAAATGATCTGGTTAGTTCCTAAGAGAGAAATCAAAAATTCAATGGCGACGGCCACCAAGGTGATGGCTTGGTAGGACCAACGTCCCTTGGAGACTTCCACAAAGAAGTTACTAAAAGCAGAGGTTAGCCCAATAGCGGTGGTTAGACAAGCCAGGGCGACACAAATTCCCATAATTAAGTGCCCCCATTGCCCTAGAATCGCGGTCACCGTTCCATTGAAACTCGCAGTCCGGTCAATATCAGCAGCCATCAAGCTGGAAACCGTTGAACCAGCGTAAGTCAGGGAGAGGTAAACCACAGCTAAGAGAACAAAGGCAACCAATCCAACTAAGGCGCCGGCTTTCATTTGGGTCTTCTTGTCACTGTAGCCGCGAGCCTTTAATTCTGACATGACAATGCTTGCCATTAAGGAAGCCCCTAGAGCATCCATGGTTTGATAGCCTTCTTTAAAGCCATAGGCGAAAGCTTGGTCAATTTGACTGGGAGCTGCAGGAGCTGGTGGATTGAATAGGGTAACTAGGACTAAGAAAAAAAGAATAATCAGAATTCCGGGGGTAAGATATTTTCCAATATTATTAATAACCTTACTTGGATTTAAAGCCAGGTAAGCGGTCAAAGCGAAGAAAACCAGACTGCTTAGCCAAATGGGAATATTGGGCCAGAGCGACTGGATAAAGACCTCATGGGTGGTTGCTCCAGTCCGCGGTACTGAAAAGAGCGGTCCAATTAAGATAATGGCAATTCCGGCTAGGACAGTCCCGAATTGAGGGTGGATTCGCTTACCCAGGTCGTTGGCCCGACCGCCTAGGTAGATGGTAACTAGTACTCCTAAGATTGGGAAGAAGGGGTCAGAGGTGAGGAAGCCCAGGGCAGCACTCAGCCAACTTTCCCCACTGACGATCCCTAGGTAAGGAGGAAAGATTAAATTCCCAGCGCCAAAAAAGATCGCAAAGAGGGCAAAGCCGATGATTAAAATGTCTTTGGTTTTTATTGTCATGATCATTTCTCTTTCTGTCTATTTCGTGCTTATTTTTCTCTATAATCAAATCAATAGGACATATAATAGCATAAAATTGTTCCCTTGCGACAAAGGAATCAGCCATCTGGGTAAGTTTTTATAGGGAAACAGCAGATTCAAAAGTTTACTTAGTCAGGAATGTTTTTTTTAAAAGACAGACAAAAAATCAACCGAAATATTTGGCTAAAAGACTTGTCAACTGGGGGCGATTTGTATATATTGGCTAGTAATGATTAATCGTGTCTGAATAGAAAGGGGTTTTTAGTCCAGGCAGATGGATAGTCAATGATAGGGAGAAAGGAAGAAAGTTTATGGCAATAACGGGTGCGTTGGTGAATGCTGGCTTGATTTTACTAGCTGGTATCTTGGGGAGGTTCTTTGGGCATTTTATCCAGGACGATTTGGCTAAGGCTATTAATCAGGTCTTGGGTCTGTCGGTGGTTTTGATCGCTATTCAAGGCGCCTTGACCACAAAGAGTATTATCGTCGTCATTTTATCCATGGTGGTGGGGGTCATTATAGGCCAGCTGATAGATATTGATGGCCGGCTTAACCGCTGGGGCAATCGGATTCAAAGTCGGCTTGCAGGTCCAGACCCTGAGTCGCAATTTGCTGAAGGCTTAGTCACAGCGGTTTTGATTACTTGTGTTGGTGCCATGGGTATTGTAGGAGCTATCCAGTCCGGCTTATATCATGACCATGCGACCTTATTTGCTAAATCGATTTTGGACTTTATTATTGTGCTTATTCTTGGGGCAACCTATGGGATGAGTCCAGCTTTTGCCAGTTTACCGATTCTCTGTTATGAAGGGGGCATTGCTCTCCTAGCTCAGTGGCTAGCTCCTTACTTGCCGGAAGCCTCTCTCAATGAGTTATCAGCAGTTGGATCCCTTCTGATTGGGGTGATTGGGCTGAGCCTCTTGGGTGTTAAGGACTTCAAAGTCTCGAACATGTTGCCAGCTACCTTCATCCCCCTGATACTGGTTCCACTCTTTCAATATTTGGGCTTATATTAAATAAAAAATGCTTCCGCTAACACTTAGACTGCGGAAGCATTTTTTAATTATATTTCAAATTCCTTATGACAAATTATTGGTCATTGGACTTAATTTTTTCTTGGTAGATTTTATCGATAAAGACGGCGATGGCATTATCTCCAGACACATTAGCAGCGGTGCCAAAGCTATCTTGGGTAATATATAGGGAGATCATAATTTGTTGCATGGCTTGGCTGGCGATCCCAATCATGGGGAGGAAAGGTAAAGCAGACATAATCGCACCCCCAGGAGTTCCTGGAGCAGCTACCATAGCAACCCCTAACATTAAGATAAAACCGAGCATCATCAAGAAGCCATGAGGCATATCATAAATCAATAACAGGGTTGTTGCGCAGGAAGTGATGGTGATAATCGACCCTGCTAAATGGATAGTCGCACAGAGCGGTACTACAAAGTTAGCGATCCCTTCAGAAACGCCGTTCTTTAAGGCGCATTTCACATTGACTGGAATGGTGGCAGCTGAGGATTGAGTTCCTAGGGCAGTCATGTAGCCAGGGATTTGATTTTTGATGAGTTCGATCGGATTCTTGCCGGCATAGGTCCCAAAGACAAAGAAGAGGAAAGTAATATAAAGTAAATGCATAATCAACACGCAGATAAAGACCTTCCAAAAGACATTTAAAATCGCAAAGACCGTCCCCGTGTAGGCCAAGTTGGCAATATTACCAAAAATGTAAACCGGTAGGAGGGGGACAATAATCGTGGCCAGCACTTGACTGATGATCCCGCCAAAGTCACTAAAGGCTTCATAGAGAACTTTCCCGCGACCGTGTTGACGTAACCAGGAAATCCCCAGTCCCATCATGAAGGCAAAAATAATTGCTCCCGTCACATCAAAGAAAGGCTCTAAGGGAATGGTAAATAAGGGCTTGATCCCCTCACCGGCTTGACTGAGTTGGTCAACCAGGTCAGTCGTAATGAAGAGCGGGAAGAGGTTGCTGGCAACCAGATAGGCCAGTAACCCACCAATGACAGTCGAAATATAAGAGGTTAAGACTGTTATCCCCAGTAATTTCCCTGCCCCGTGGCTCAAGTCAGCGATCCCTTGGACCACAAAGCCAATGATCATAAAGGGAATGACAAAGCTGAGGAAGTCAGAGAAAATCGTAGTGAAAGTTGCAAAGATCTGTAGTACAAATTCGGGAACAATTGGTAAGCGGCCCACAATAATTCCTAAGATAATCGCTAAAATAATACGAGGAACCAAACCAATTTTCCGTTTTTCAAGACGTTTGGTCATAATCATGCTCCATTCTAAAAAAATTATTAAGCTTGATCGCTTGATATAATAACTATCCTACCAAACTTCATTCAAATTTGGTATAGGCTTTTTTGCGATTTAATAGGAAAAGTTAAATTTTTATAAATACTTTTTAGTTTAAAATAAAGCAATCTACTTTCCTTAAAGTGTCATTAAAAAATTGCCGCCTGATGAGTCCCTGTTTCCTCAATTTCCCATAGAAAAAAGCCATGACAGCTGGAAGGCTAACATGGCTTTGTCTTACGATATTTACTTTACAAATTTAAGCTTTTTCCAGTTCTCCTGGGTAGTCAGGAACGCCTTTTTCGACGTTGGTAACGTCAAAGCCGTTCTCATCTAAAATTTCGCTGGCTTTTTTAGAGCCTTTACCATCATGGCAAATTGCATAGTAATGTTTGTCTTTGTCTAATTCATCAAGATGGTCTTCAATTTGTGAAAGAGGAAAATGTTTGGCTCCAGGCACGTGACCTTCTTCATAGAGTTCGCGTGGACGAACATCTAAAATGTTAAGATCATCTTCATTCTCGACAATTTTATGAAATTCTTCAATAGTAACTTCTTTCATATTCTGTACCTCCTCTTAACTATATAACACACTAACTAAGTATAGAATAACAAACTTACCTATACATATAAACTATTTAGCCTCTGTCAGCTGTCTTTCACTAAGTCTTCATTCAAAATTTGGTGACTTATATTGAAAGAAAAGGGCAGCATTTTGCTTGTGTTAAGAGGAATTTTTAAGGGCTAGCTGTATAGCCTCTTAAAATATTTATCATATTTTTTTGAAAAGTAAAATCGTCATGTTATATTTAGCGTAAAGGATTTATATTATTTAAAAAAATTATTCATGATGGAGGAATGTTTTTATGAGAATCATCGTAGCAGGCGGAGACGGATTTTGTGGTTGGCCTACCGCCTTATATCTATCCAAACAGGGTCATGATGTGACAATTGTCGATAATTTAGTGCGTCGGCAATACGATAAGGAGCTCAACTCCAATTCCATCACGCCCATTGCCTCCCTCAACGAACGTGTTGATAAATGGAAAGAATTAACCGGAAAAGACATTAGTGTTTACCAAGGTGACTTAAACCACTATGACTTTCTTTCCATTGTCTTTAAAGAATTTCAACCAGAAGCTTTTGTTCACTATGCAGAACAACGCTCTGCGCCTTATTCCATGATTGACCGAGACCACGCCCGCTATACCCAAGCTAATAATGTCTTAGGGAACCTCAATGTCCTCTTTGCTATCCATGACTATGCCCCAGATTGCCACCTGATTAAATTAGGCACCATGGGAGAGTATGGAACGCCAAATATCGACATCGAAGAAGGCTGGTTAGAAGTTGAACATAAGGGCCGCACTGACCGCATGCTTTACCCTAAGAAACCAGGGTCTTTCTATCATTTAACCAAGGTGCATGATTCTCATAATATTGAATTTGCTTGCCGATCCTGGGGCATTCGGGCGACTGATTTAAACCAAGGGGTCGTTTATGGGGTCAATACCCAAGAAACCGCTATGGATCCCGTTCTTTACAACCGCTTTGACTATGATGGCATCTTTGGGACGGTCTTTAACCGTTTTGTGGTCCAAACGGCCAATGGTTTACCAATGTCGGTTTATGGTAAGGGTGGTCAAACCCGGGGCTTCATCAATATTGAAGATACCGTCCGCTGTATTGAAATTGCCGCCCTTAATCCCGCTGAACGGGGAGAGTTCCGCGTCTTTAACCAAATGACTGAACAATTCTCAGTCATGGATATGGCTCACAAGGTAGAAAAAGTGGCCCAAGAAATGGGATTAAATCCTGTCATTAACCATGTCGATAACCCACGGGTGGAAGAAGAAGAACATTATTTCAATGCGGTAATGACTGAGTTGAAAGACTTAGGCTTGGATCCACACTACTTAACCGATGAAGTGACCAAGAACCTGCTGGAACTGGCCATGGAGAACAAGGACCGTGCTCACCAAGAAGTGATCATGAATTCACCTTCCTGGAAGTAATGCCATGAAAATCGTAATAATCACGGAAACCTTCTTGCCGGCAACGGATGGGGTAGTGACCCGTTTAACCCATGCCATTGACTATATGTTGGACTGTGGCCATGAGGTGGTTATTTATGCTCCCGAGATGGAGGAAATGCCCATACAATATAAGGAGGCTTTGATTATTCCTTTTAAAGCGGTCTGGTTTCCCTTCTATCGTTACCGGCCCTGGGCCATTCCAAGCACTGATATTCAAAAGCAGTTAGCTATTGATGAGCCGGATATTGTGCATTCGGTTAATCCAGTAGGCTTCGCTGCTGCCGGAATCCATTATGCGGTCAAGATGGACATTCCTTTAGTGGCCAGTTTCCATACTAACGTTCCCCAATATCTTTCTTATTATCACTTGGATGTATTGTCTCCAGTCATCTGGTCCTATTTGCGCCACTGGCATAATTTAGCCGTGGCGAATATGGTCACTAGTCAGGCCATGTATGACTTATTGGCTGACAATGCTATTGAAAATTTGGTCATTTTGCCTAAGGGAGTGGACCTTGACCAACGTGATCCTAAATTTTATTCAGAGCACATGCGGGAGCGTTTGACGGCTGACCCCAAGCGGAACAAATTATTGCTCTTTGTGGGCCGGATTGCTGCGGAAAAGGAGATCGATAGCTTACTCCCTTGGCTAGAGCAACGTGATGATGTTAACTTAGCTATTGTGGGGGATGGCCCGGAAAAAGAAGACTTGGAAGAAAAATTTGCCCATCTACCGGTAACTTTTACCGGTTTCTTGCATGGGGAAGAACTGTCAGCAGCCTATGCCAGTGCCGATGCCTTTATCTTTCCCTCGGTTAGTGAAACCTTGGGCCTAGTGATTACTGAAGCCATGGCTTCGGGACTGCCAGTGATTGCTGCTGAATCAGCTCCAACTAATGAACAGATTAAGCACTTAGAAAATGGGCTCATTTATCAACAAGGGGATACGGATTCCTTAGACCAATGCTTGGCGCTCCTAGACCAAGAAGGTGTCATAGAAAATATTGTGGCTAAGGGGCAAGACTACGCCCAACAGTTTTCCTGGGAAAATGCTTCCCAGGCCATGGTGGCTGTCTATGAGTCTGTCTTAGAAAAACAGAAAAAAGTAGAGTAAGGACACTCTAATTGGGGTCGAATAATTGTAAGGAGAAGGCGGTGGCTGCGTGAAAGAAAATAAATGGGAGTTTTCTCAGCTGATCTCGGGAATTCTATGGATATTAGCCGGACTAGCCTTTATCTTATGGCAGGGGCAGGCTTTATTAGGCTTGAATAGTTTGGTGGCTTGGGTTATTGGTTTACAAGGGATTTTTCGTATATTAGCCCAAGTGATCTTTGATAAAAATGCTGGTGGGGCCAAGAACCGTATTTTCCAGCTCTTTGTCGCTTTAGGACAGGTTGTCGTCGCTTTTATTATGTTGTCTTTCCCTATTTCATCAACCTATTTTTTGATGCGGGTGATTGGGATTTACCAATTATTAATGGGCTTGGTGTCCTTTGTTAGTTACTGCTTAATGCGGATCGACCATGTGCCTGGCCGACTTAAGCGGCTCTTATTTGCCTTGGTCCATTTGATTTTTGCTTTGGCGAGTTTGTTTTTGCCTATCCAAGATCATAATGTCCTCTTCTGGCTAGGCCTTTACCTGGTCTTCATTGGACTGACTTATATCTCTGATGCTAGGATCAGCTTGCCGAGTCGAAGCCAAGATCAGAAGATTAAGCGGCGATTTCGTTTTCCAGTGCCTATTGTGTTTAACCTACTAGAGCCGAATCGTTTGGCCAATAAGTTAAATCATTTTATCCGTCAAGAGGTAGAAGATGAGCTGGCCTTTAGTACGGCTTATCAGGATTATATGGAAGAAAATGAGACCGGTGCGGTTGATAGCCTGCAAGTCTTGGTCCAAACCTCCAATGCTCATCTAGACTTGATCGGTCATTTAAATATTGCCTACCATGGAACGGTTTATTCTTATGGTAATCACGACGTCGATTCGGGGCACTTGTTTCGTTCAATTGGGGACGGTGTCTTATGTAAGATCGACCACCAAAAAAGTATTGAGTTTGAATTGGCCAATGGGATTACGATTTTTGAATATGATATTCAATTAAACCAGCGTCAAAAGGAAGCTTTGGAAGCCAAATTAGCTAAAATCGATGACTTACTCATTCCCTGGTCACCGAAAACTGAGAGTCAGTGTGATTCCTTTGGCGGACGCTTAAAACGCGCCACCGATTGCGACATGTTTAAGTTTAAAGCCGGCCAGTATAAGACTTATTTTGTCTTTGGGAGTAATTGTGTGCTCTTCTGTGATGAAATTATTGGTTCTATTGGCTTGGACCAATTTTTGATGGTAGGAGTGATGACTCCGGGGACCTATTTTGACTATTTTAATAAGCAATATGAGAAAGGCTCCACACCGGTCATTAATCGGAGAATTTATTCCACTGACTTATTGCAATTTACCCAGCTAGATAAATTGAAAGATCGATAAATCAGTCTAGAGAGATAAACAAGCTAAGCTTTAGGGCCCGGCTTGTTTTTTTATGCTTGAATCGCTAAGCTTAAGGGAGTAGAGAAAGGGTGGCATGTATGGAAGAAGATAAATTAGTTGAGATTGCTATCGAATTACAAAGTATTGCCCAGGCCGGCTTGCATTACGGGCGTGATGATTTCGACCGGGAACGTTACCAAAGGATTCGCGATATTGCGGCAGAGATTATGGCTGAGAAAGCGCAGCTCAATTGGCAAGAAGTCCAAGACCTCTTTTGTGGGGATGAGGGTTATCAAACCCCGAAAGTGGATACCCGGGCAGCGATTATCCAAGATGATGAGATCTTATTAGTGAAGGAACGCAATGGCCTATGGTCCTTACCTGGCGGCTGGTGTGAGATGAATATGTCTCCGATGGAAAATACCATCAAGGAGGCCCAGGAAGAAGCTGGGCGTAAGGTGAGGGTGAAGTCGGTCATCGCTGTCCAAGATCGTGATAAACATAACCAACCGCCTTATGCTTATAGTATTGTAAAAATATTTTACCTGTGTGAAGACTTGGGCGGTCAGTACCAAGAGAATATTGAAACCAGTGATAGTCAGTACTTTAAAGCTGACCAATTGCCAGAGTTGGACCCAGAACGAACTACCCAAGAGCAAATTGCTATGTGCTTTCAAGCTTATCAAAGTGAGAACTGGCAGACCCAGTTTGATTAATTAAAGGATTTTAGAGTCCAAGTAAGAAGGGAGTGAGGGGAATGATGCCTTATAAAAATCCTAGTCCAGGTAAGATTAAAAACGCCCACCCACTCTTAGTGACTTGTATGCAGTGTAAACACGATCTCTGTGTTTACTGGAAGGTTGGCCGCGGGAATCTGATCAAATTACAAATTCACCGGATTATTGAGTCAGTGTATGACTTTGGCCGGCGAGACAATGCCTTATTATGTCCGCACTGTCAGGAACAGTTGGGTTCTCTTAGTGAACATAAGGGCAGGCCGTGTTACTTCTTGCATCGGGGCCGAGTACAGACTAAACGTTTGCAGCATTATAAAAGCTAGCCAAGGTTCTCGTCATTTTGTTGTGATAAAATAAAAGTAAATATATTTGGCCAGGTTAGGAATTACAAAGCTTGATGTTAAAGGGATCTTTTACTTTTTCCCGCACCTGCGGGGGTGATCCTGTGATAGAGTTTTACCGATGTAAGGGGAAATTGTAGAAAGAAGGAACTGCATGGGCTTATTTGATTTTTTTAAGAAATTTACAAGCCAAGAGGAAAACAATCAAAATAAAATGAATATTGCTATTAATATTGAAAATGAAATACCCGCAATTTTAAAAAAGAAATTGCCTAACGGCTTATTACCTGGAGAAATTATATTAATGGACTGGGTTAGGGGAAAATCAGCCCCCTTAAATTACCCTCAATATTTTGAGTTGTCTTATGGCATTAACCCTAGTCATTCAACTGTTAAATTGTTTCAAAAAGGATATTTAGAATATTCAAACGATCCATGTTTGGCTCTTTCAAATTTAACTGTTTCAGAACTGAAAGCTATTTTGAAAAGCCACAATTTAAAAGTATCGGGAAAGAAGTCAGAATTAATTAATCGGATAATTGAAAACGAAGCATATAATGATCAGGAGATTAATTCAGAAAAAATCTATGATATATCAAGTGCAGGATTAGCGTATTTTCGGCCATACTCTTATATAGTAGAAGCGCACAAGGACAGATATGTTCCCGTAGATGAAATTATTCAATATCAAGATACTTTCCCAGATTGGTGTACTAATTACAATGATATGAAATGGGCCTACCTTGGTATAAAAGGGATGGAATATTGGCAAAGTTATTCTTTTGGTCTTCTTAGAAATAACTATTCTGCTAGAGCTGATATGCTTTTAAGAGAAGGCAGACTAATTGATTCGCTTAGAGATTATATTGTTGTAACGCTTTATGATTGCAGTGGCCTCGACAATTCTTGCGAATTTACAAAGAAGGCTCATTATATGGAAGATCAAGCAGTCGAGTATATGCTTGACAAGATAATAAAAATAAACAATAAAATTGATAGTAAGGATTACGAGGAAGCTTTTCAGGGAGCTATAACTGAATTTAGCCCTGCTATGCATTTGACGTATATTGATAAAGAAGATTTGTTATATTTCAAGAAAGAATTACGTAATCCAAGCAAAAAAAGAATTGATAATTATTTAAAGAAGTATGATAAACCAGAGTTTTATTGATACTTTCAGATAGGATTATTTCCTTTTCCCGCACCTGCGGGGGAGAACCTGAAAGGAAGTTAACTATGTATTTATACTATGCAATTTTTACCTCATCAGAAGGGAAATATGATATCGAATTTCCTGATTTAGGTGGTGCTTACTCTTTTGGTTAAGATATGCACGATGCCCTCTATATGGCTAGGGATCTTCTTGAAGGATGGCTATTTGTTGCCAAAAAAGAAGCCGATCCAATTCCTGAAGCATCATCTCCTGACGACTTGACAGTTTCTAAAGATGCATTATTGATTCCTATTAAAGTGGATCTTGAACTTGTCTAATTAAATATACTCAACAATTAGTCGAAAAAACTTTAAGCACTCTGTGATAATGAGAGAATTTTGGTTTAAAGGTAGGAGCTTTATTGTTGACTTACGATATTGATAATAGAAAGTAGGAAACATACTGTGACACAAGAAAAGAAACGCCCTCGTGGACGTCCAGCAACAGGGCGGAAGCGCAATATAGATATCGGGATGAAAGTCACTAGAGAAGAAAGAGATTATCTAAAAAATCAAGCAAAGAAATATGGTCTTACCCTAGCTGACTACTTTTTAACAGTAGCCAAGGAATATGAAAAGAAGCATTAGCTGTTAAATTTTCTCGCACTTGTTTGGAAATAAAAAAGAAATTAATAATATTTGATTTAATAGAGGCTTTAAAGAAGTCTCTTTTTTATTGGCCTTGATTAATTTTACCTTTGAAATCTTCAGCTCGATTTAGCCAAGCTTTGTAGTGAACATGCTATAATATAAAAGTAAAATAAGTTTATCATCCTTTCCTGTGCTAGAGGGGATTTAAAGCAAATAGGCATCATTGTAAACTTTAGGAGGTAGTAGCTTATGGCTGAATCCACTCGGAGTGTTTTCATATCTGGGTCGAGAACGCAAAACCAATTATCCCGAGAAGTACTAGATTCCATTGACGCAATTATTGACCAAGGCATAAAGGTTAACCTAGGGGATTCCAACAAGGGGGTCGATAAGGAAGTGGCTGACCTGCTTCGACTCGAAAATTATCAGGCGGTTGAAATCTTCACCATCAATCAAAAGCCACGGATTGCCCTTGAAAAGGATTGGAAGGTCCGCTATGTTCATCCTGATGACAATCTTAATGGTCAAGAGCAACAAATGATGAAAGACCGGCAAATGGCCAATGACTCCCATTGGGGCTTAGCGATTTTTGACCCTATCAAGAAGAACCGTTTTGGCGCCCTGCAGGTTTCTTCCGGCACCCTAAGGAACACGATCCAGATGCTCTTGCAGGGCAAATCAGTGAAGTTTTTTTATGTCTTTGAGAATGCTATGCGCTATCACAATTTAAAGGGCCAGGACGGGCTCAAACAATTAGAAACATTGATTAATAGCTATCAAGAGGAGAAATTAACTGGAGAAGAAACAGACTTAATTCTCTCCTCTCGTGGCGTAAATACAAACGACCATCCCGCTACAATTAAGCGCGATAAAATTTTTAGTAAATTTACTGATTTATTACAAAGCGAACTTCAATTGACGGATCGTGAAGATTCTGATTTTCAACAAACGACGCTTTTTTAGTCTAGAAAGGCTACCATTATGACAGTGAATCAAGCAGAAAAACTAAAACATATTCATCCTATTAAAGAAATCACTGATTTTGAGGCTTATTATCTGGATTGGTATAAGGACAAAATCATTGAGGATAGAGGTCCAGAGCATACCGACATTGGCAAGTGCGTTTATCGATTAAAGTATGTCTATACGCCGCAAATGCGCCAGCCCTACAATGATTTACCCGAATGGCTGACGAAAGCTTATATGGAAGAGTTAATCAAATTAGCGAGTTTTGTCGTCCAAGGACTTAAAGAAATTGACTTAGCTTTTGATTTCATTATTCCGGCTCCTTCTTTCAATCCACGGACAGAATTTAATCCTCATGGACAAGTGAAATTTATCTATGATTTAGTCAATGTTCTCTCTGCCCAATTAGGGGTTCCCTATCACAAACACTGTCTTTTTAAAAAGGATAATGTAACGGCTAAAGACAGTATAGTCAGCAGTGAAAACTTCGAGGCGTCTTGTATTCGACTCCCCCAAGATTTTTCCAAGTATTCAAAAACGGGCTCAGCGCAACCGATTGGCTTAGTGATTGATGATCTCTTTGAAAGAGGGGATACGGCTAAGATTTCGCTGGAGCTGTTAAAGGCGAAGAATCCGGGAATGCAATTTAAATTTTTATCCTGTACCAAGAATAAATACCATGGCCTAGGGAAAAAAGTTCAAGTGAAATTCTCTTCTTTTCAAGAGTTTACCGCAAAAAATGACAGTCAATTTATTAAATTAAAAGTTGTTTCTCCTGGCGAATTTCAGGGCAAGATAGTTTGTGTATTTTCTGATAATGCGGGGTACGAAACCTTTAAAGAACAGTTGGTAAACCATAATACAAATTCCTATAATAATATTTCTTCCCCAGTTGATCCGATCTTTAATATCAAGATTAAGGAAGGTAAGGATGGCTATATCGACTTTTTTGGCTTCTTAGATAGTCCCCAAGAACCTATCAATCAACCGATTGACCTTGGCTTTGCCCCTAACTTTGAGCCTTCCCCTGCTCCTGATCCTGATCCTTACTTTGACTTTGATCTTCCTTTTTAGTGAAATACAAGAGTTCGCTACTTTGTTGATAGCGAGCTCATTTTTATTGCTTTAGGCTTCTGTTAATTAATCTTTTATTACTATAAAAGCACCGGCTTTAGTATAATTAAATTGAATAAGTAAACAAAGGTGGTGGAGCTCGTGAAAGAAGATTTTAATCATTTTCAAAAGCGCAGGCACTTTATCCGCTCGCTGTGGCAGAGAGACCGGTATTTCTGTCTGGCAGCAATTATTTTAGAAATTGTCTTTGTAGTGATTATGGTAGAATTTACAGTCAATCCTTCCTGGTCGATTGCCCTAGTTTTTCTATTTTTAATTTGGCTGCTTTTAACTGCTTTTGTCAATGGTTCCTTACTAGTGCGAAATGCTCCTAAAGGACACTATTGGCACCGGGTGGGCAATATCCTGATAGAAAAATCCATTGAAGCCCTTTTGGTGGGCTTAGTGGCTGCGGGAGCGATTATGATTTTAACGATGGCTAGTTAAGTAAACTTAGTAAAAAATATCGTCTTGAGCGGGAAACTATCAACAGTCAAGTCCCTCTTATATAATGAGAGAGTAAGAAGACATGAATTCAACCAAGAGGAGGGCTTTTATGACAACCGTTTATGCCAAAGATTATGATTATCCCGTTGAGAGTGCTCGCTATCAATTAGTGATTTCCCAGTCTTGTCCCTTTGCACAAAGAACCGATATTGTGCGTTCTTTGTTAGGTTTGGAGGAAGTGATTGGAAAATCAGTCACTTCTCCGATTAAGACGGATAAGATTTGGGACTTTTCCAACCAGTCGGGTAATAAAGATGCTGTCTTAGATGTGGAATATTTGAGTGAACTCTACCATAATACCAACTCTGAATATGATGGGCCCTATTCAGTACCAGCCCTAGTTGACTTGACCACCAAAAAAGTGGTCAACCAAGAATCCCTCGACATTATCAAAGATTTTTCTACTCGCTTTAAGGACTTAGGGACAAGTCAAGTGGGGGACTTGTATCCTGAAGACCAACGCCAAGCGATTGACCAATGCTTTGACTGGGTGGGTGCTGACCTTATCGGAGCGCCAGCAAAGGCCCACAAGGCCAGTGACCAAGCAGAATACGATCAATATGCCGATCAATTCTTTGACCGACTAACAGAAATCGACCAAGTTCTAGCTGACCAGGATTATTTAGTGGGCGACCACTTGACCCTAGCGGATGTGGTTCTCTACACCCCCTTAGTGCGTTTTGATACCACTTATTACACGGCCTTTCAGGTCAATAAGTACCGCTTAAGAGACTTCCCCAATTTATGGAGTCATTTACAGAAATTACACCAAATTCCTGCCTTCCAGCAATCGACTAACTTTCAAGCCATCAAGGAAGGCACCTACCTGGGTAAGAATGGACGCGATTCCTTTGGTAAAGAAATCCTGCCCCAAGGTCCAGTTTTGGATATGTGGGAAGTGAAATAAGGCATTCATGACCATAAGAAAATAGCGCATCTCGCTTTCATTAAAAGCGTAGATGCGCTATTTGTTTTTTTACCGGTCGGTTTTGCTTATCTTTTGACTTATTAAGCAGAGAACAATGGTTATGGTAGCTGGGAGGAGCCAGGCAAAGCCGAGGTCGAAGAAGGGCAGGTAATGACTGGCCCATTGAGTTAGACTACTTCCCAAGGCGCTTTGGCTAATAAAACCAGGCGAAGCCTTGATAAAGTCTAAGCAGGCTGGGATGAAGGTCACTGCCATAGAAATTTGGTAGAGAGCCGGACTTTGCCAGCTCTGAGGTAAGAGACTAAGTAAGATTAAAACACAGGCTAAAGGATAGAGTAGCATCAATACTGGCAGGGATAGGGATAGAATCGCTTCAAAACCGATATTGGCCACCAGAAAGGCTAAGAGGCAGGCGATAATGGTCCAGTGTTTTTGCTTGAGATTAAAAAAGTGAAATGTAGCAAAGGTTTCTGCTAGAGCTACCACTAAGCCAATGGCGGTCTTTAAACAAGCGACGGTAATCATAACCGCTAAGAGAACTTGTCCCGCTAAACCAAAATAGTGACGGGTAATCAGTGACAAAGCCTGGCCACCGTTTACGGATAAGGGGATAAATTGTAAGCTGTGGGTCCCTAGTAAGGCTAGGGCAATATAGATGAAAGCCATCAAAAGAATACTTAAGCTGCCAGATGTCATCACTTCTCGGGAGATTTGCCGAGGTTGTTGGATGCCAAAGTCACGGATGGATTGAATAATAATAATCCCAAAGGCTAGCCCGGCTAAACTATCCATGGTGTTATAACCTTCTAATAAACCCATGGCTAAAGGGGCCATCTGGTAGGCTGGGGTAGGATAGAGCACCTGGCGAAAGCTGCCGGTGTCAAAGAGGGCTCGGACTAAGATGACACCCAGTAGGATTAGAAAGGCTGGGGTTAAGTATTTACCCACCCATTCAATGATCTTAGAGGGGCGTAAACTAAAGCATAGGACCAAAAGAAAGAAGAGCGCCGAATATAAGAATAGGGCGGGAGTTTCTAGATGGTCCGGGACAAAATCAGTGATACCGACCTCGTAGGAAACGGTGGCTAAACGCGGTGTGGCAAAGAGTGGCCCGATAGTGAGATAGAGGGCAATGGTAAAGAAATAGGCGAAGGGGCGGTTGACCTTATTGGCGATTTGGAAGACGGATTCGGTTTCTGAAAAGCCCATAGCCGCAATGGCGAGTAAGGGTAAGCCGACCGCCGTAATGTTAAAACCGGTCACAGCCAGTCCCACATTGCCGGCTGCTTGTTGACCTAAAGAGACGGGGAAGATGATATTCCCGGCCCCAAAGAAAAGACCAAAGAGCATGAGAGCGATGATCAGCCGCTCTTTCCAATTTAAAGCAATTTTAGACATAGATAATTCCTCGTTTCTAACATTGAGGATTATAGCATTAAAGCTGCTTGGCTGAACAGTGAGAAAGCATAAAAATCGTGAGATAATTGCTGTGCTGCACGTGAGGATCCGTGATAGTGGTGTTTGTGTCGATTGGGCTATTCTCAATTTTTGTTTGATACCTTAAATTAGGAATTGGTTTGGGAAGAAGTTATTATAGCCAAAGCCTAATTTTCATAGTACTATTATTAAAAAGTGAAAGAGGCGATTTTATGACTAAAATTATCGTTTATGCTGTGACTGCTGAAGAGAAACCTTTGGTAGAAGCCTGGGCCAGTCGTCATCAGGTTGAAGTGAAGCTGGTAACAGAAGAGTTGACGGTGGATACTGTGGACTTGGCGGCAGGTTTTGACGGAGTATCGACTTCCCAAGTGCCTAGGATTGAAGAACCGATTTTTTCGCGTTTACGTGACTTAGGCATTCAACAAATCGCCCAACGTTCAGCCGGTGTAGATATGTATGACTTAGACCAAGCTAAGGAAAATGGCATTATTATTACCAATGTGCCTACCTATTCCCCTGTTTCTATTGCTGAATACACCTTGGGAACAATTATTTATCTAAATCGGCGTTTGAATAATATTCTGCCACGGACCAAGGCCCATAATTTCTCGCGGTCTCCTGAGGTACGTGGTCGGGTCTTAAAAGACTTAACCCTAGCTGTCATTGGGGCTGGGCATATTGGGCAAGAATTAGCCCGTATTTATTCCGGCCTTGGTGGAAAGGTTGTGGCTTATGATATTGCTCCTGACCCAGCGGCTGAAAAATATTTAAGCTTTGTCGACTCGGTAGAAGAAGCGGTAGCTCAAGCAGATATTGTCAGCCTCCATATGCCACTAACCAAGGATAATTACCATATGTTTGATGCTGACTTATTGGCCCAATGTAAGGAAGGAACTATTCTGGTTAATAATGGTCGGGGAGCTTTAGTAGATACCGATGCCTTGCTAGCAGCTATTGATTCCGGTCACATTGCTTCAGCCGCTTTGGATACCTATGAAGCGGAAGGCCCTTATGTCTTCAAAGATTGGAGCGACAAAACCGTTGAGGACGAACGGCTAAAGACACTGATTAACCATCCTAAGATTCTCTACACCCCTCACTTGGCCTACTACACCGATGATGCCATTAAGGCCTTGGTCGATGGTGGCTTAGACAGTGCCCTGGAAGTGATTGAAACGGGTGACGCTAAGAATCGGGTTAACTAATCCTTGTCAATAACTCACAAAATCTAGCTACACTAACCTCTGCAGGTGAAGACTGACTTGCAGGGGTTTTCCTTTACTTACTAGTCGCTTTCATTTTAGTATAATGATGATAAGCACCTTAAGGAAAGGAGGTCAAAATTATGCGCTTACTGGGTCAGGAATTCCCTAAAAAAATCTATGAACGCGGCTATCGCTATTATGCTGATGACCGGGTAGAAGATAACTATGTCAAGGATCAAACCTATCATTTCTGGGTTAGGGGTAGTGAAAAGTATCAAGTTCAATTGAACCTGGACCCAAAAGAAGAAGTGTCAAAGATGACCTGTGACTGTCCCTATGCGGATAATGGTAAAGCCTGCAAACACATGGCGGCAGCGGCTTTGTACTATCAATTCGGACCCTATAGTGAATATGCCATGAGTCATCACTTTCCTGAATTGGACCGCTTGCTTTCCCAATTGCCTAGATTAAGCTTGCTCCACTACTTTAAGCAAGTCCTCCTTGACTATCCTCAACTTGTTCATGATGTTTATGATAGTCTCTTAGCAAGAGAAGATGAAGTTGCCGATGACGAGTTAAATGTTATTCTTGATTTGTTTGATGAGGTCGATGACATTTACTATAAACATAGTCAGTCTGGAAAAATTCCTATTTTTAAGGGTTTTGCTTTAGTTGAGGACTTGACCAAGTATTTGAACAACAACCTTAATGACATTCTCCACCATGGTCAGACCCTTATTGCTCTGATGTTATTAAATCATGTCATTGAAATGGTCGACCAGGTCGAATTTGAAGAGGAATTTGGCCAAGCCGCGATTGTGATCAACCTTTGCGACCAGGCTTATGGATCAATTGTTGATTATCTCAGCCGGGAAGAGCGCGAAGAAGGGCTAGCCATGCTACTGGCTCTGTTAAATAACCACCACAGTTTCTGGATTGACCTCCTCCTTCCCCAAGTGATTGGCCGTCATTTTGACCGTTTCCAAGAGCGTCAACGGCTATTGAGAGCTTGTTTGTATCGTATGGAGACCTTGCAAGAAAAGTTCCCAAACCAGGATTTAGAATGGTATTTTGAAGCTCTGTTTAAACTCTACCAAGATCTAGAGCCTAGTGAGAAGGTGGTCGACTTTGCTAGTCGGCATTTAGATTACCTAGCTAGTGTCGATTATTTGCGCCGTTTTGCTCTTAGCTATAGAGAGGATAGCGATCAAGTCTCAAACAAGTCGGAGAAATATCCTGTACAAATCTTAACCGGCTACCTGAAACAAGCCCTTGTTGATCTGGAAACCGCCAAGAGTCGACCACAGTATCAAGAAATTGCGGCTTTCCTAAAGAATATGGATACTATCGACGGGGGACAATTTGTTCGTCACTGCTTTATTAGTCAGTTGGAGGCTCATTATCCTGATCGCCATGCATTACTGGAAGAATTTGAAAGGTCTTGGTGATGAGTGCTTTTCTTATGATAGCTAGTAGAGGCTAGAGACTCTTTAGCGATCCTTAGTAATAGGGCATCACGCTGCTTTATGATAAACTGAAAGAACTGAAAGAAAAACTAAAGGAGCCGAGTAATTAATGAAATTTATCTCATGGAATATTGATTCTTTAAATGCCGCCTTAACTAGCGATTCCAATCGGGCCCAATTGTCACGAGAAGTCTTACGGACAATTGACCAATACGATCCTGATGTTATCGCCATTCAAGAAACCAAATTATCCGCCAAAGGGCCTAGCAAAAAACACCAAGAGGCCCTAGCCGAATGGTTCCCTGACTATAGTAGCGCCTGGGTCAGTTCAGTCGAACCAGCCCGCAAATCCTATGCCGGGAATATGGTTCTCTACAAAAACAACCTTGAACCAAGTATTTCCTATCCTAAGATTGGAGCGCCAGATACCATGGATAGTGAGGGACGGATCATTACTCTCGACTTTGGGAGCTTTTACTTTACTCAAGTTTATACCCCTAATGCTGGGAATGGCTTGAAACGTTTAGATGAACGTCAAGTTTGGGATGAAAAATATGCCCAATATCTCAGTCAATTAGACCAAGAAAAGCCCTTGATAGCGACGGGTGACTTTAATGTGGCTCATAAGGAAATCGACTTAGCTCATCCGGAAAATAATCATAAATCAGCCGGTTTTACTGATGAAGAACGGTCTGGCTTTACCAAGCTATTAGACCAGGGCTTTACTGATACTTTCCGTCACATTCATGGGGATGTAGAAGGCGTCTATAGCTGGTGGGCACAAAGGGTCAAGACCAGCAAAATTAATAATTCCGGCTGGAGAATTGACTATTTCTTGGTCAGTGACCGTATTGCTGACGCTGTTGAAAAGTCGGAAATGATTGATTCCGGCACCCGTCAAGACCACACCCCAATCTATTTAGAGATTTCTGATGAAATCAAAGCAGGGGAATAGCTGGTGGCCTTCTTGTTAGGTAACAGCACAGTTATCAATGGTTTAGATTGAATATTCCTGCACTTGCGGGGGAGACTTCTTGACTTCAATTAAGAAGTCTTTTTTATATAATGAGATTAATTCTGTAAGAAAATTAGTTAATTTGAATAATGGTTACGGTACATTCTTAGTATTTGAATTCATGATACAAATAATATCGCACTTTTTGATGTATAATCGATTATACCGATGGTGGTGACGGATGTTTCTGAGGTATTTAAACCTTGATGAATTAGTTGATGTCAGCCTAAGTATCCCTCGATGGGCTGAAAGTTTGGCTATTGTAGATGAATTTGATTTATCGCAGTTACTTACTGAAGCGATAAGTGATAAACATTCCCGCTTATAATTTCTAAAGATTTTAACTGAAGCGCTCAAAGAAAAATTAGGCGTCTAATTTCTAGATACAAAAACAGCTGCCAAGAGCGGTCACAAGTATGTATCATACCGGTCCGCTCTTGGCAGCTGTTTATTTATTATTCATTCAGCAGTTTTAATGAAGAAGGGTTATTTCGATTGGCCTTTGCCGTGGTGTTCCGCTTGGGCTTGTTTGAGTTTTTCTGGGGTAATGTCGGTGCCTTCAGGGTCGATGACTTTGGTATTCATCATGATGTTTTTGAAGTTACCGCGGAAGATCTTCAAATATTCTTGACGAAGTTGTGTTTGTTCTTCCTTTTCTTCGGCAGTTAAGCCGTCTTCTTTTTGTTTTTTAGCTAATTCATTGATGCGTTTGAGTAATTCGTCCATGTTAAGACCTCCTTTAATCTTGGTCAGTTGACCTTAAGCTTTTTGCAGCTAGTACAATATACCAAGTATCTGATTAGCCTGCAACTTTCTTGCTTTTAAGTGCCAAGCTAGCACCTAGCCCCATTCCTATAATAATGTTAGAATAGACCTACATGAGTTTGAAGCACAAAGGGGATTATCATGCGAACATTAGCTATCGATACATCAACGGTTTCTATGAGTATTGCGCTGATTGAAGATCAGACCAGCAAAATGGAAATCACCACAAATACTAAAATTAAACACTCTAAAGCCCTTTTACCCTTGATTAAACAGTTGTTTACCACGGTTGCTTGGGAAGTAAGTGACCTGGATCGGGTGATTGTTACTCGGGGACCGGGTTCCTATACTGGACTTCGAATCGGGGTAACCACTGCCAAAACCTTGGCTTGGACCTTAAATATTCCACTTTATTCAGTGACCAGTTTAGAAGCCATTGCTGCCAATGCCGCAGGAGAGGATGGCATCATTTGTCCTCTGATTAATGCTAGACGCCAAACTGTTTTTGCTATGGCTTATGATAGTAATGGACAGGAAGTAGAAGGCCTAACTATGGGGCATTACCGGCTAGCAGACTGGCTAGACCAGTTAAAGGCAGCTTGTCCTGACCAAAGCTTGTATTTTATCAGTTCGGATATTGACCAATTTGAGGAACTAATTAAAGAACACTTGAGAGACCAAGCTAAGTTATTACCGGCAGAAAAAGGGGTTATCCACGCTTCCTTACTGGCTAAGCTAGAACTAGAGGAAGAAGATGTCGCCACTTTCTTACCAGAGTATGCTAAATTAGCGGAAGCCGAAGAGCGTTGGGAGGAGAAACACCCCGAAGAAGCGGCAGCAAACCGAGGCCATTATGTGGAAAGAATGCTTTGATCGTTGGCTCTTTCAACTGGGCAATAAAATTACCCAGTTATTTGCTGATGAACCCAGCCAGGCTTTGAGTCAGCAGATCGATTTGGATAAGGCCACTTTAACTTATGGCCTAGACCAGGAGCTCGATTTAGCCATCTCCGATTCGGAGTGGATTGACCAAATGGTGGCTTTGGAGCGGGCGGCTTATGATGGGCATCAGATGTGGTCCAAGAAGGATATCTATAATGATATGCTTTACAATCCGTCAACTTTTTACCTACAAGCTTTTAAGGAAAAAGAACTGCTGGCCTTTGTAGGTTGTCGGCGGGACAAAGAATCGATTCACATTTCGAATTTAGCCGTACGACCCAGCTACCAGTCCTTAGGGATTGGGTCCAAGCTCTTAGACTTGGTCAAACACTTAGCTCCTGAGCTGGAACGCGACTCGATAACCTTAGAAGTGCGTTTATCCAATGAAGGTGCCAAGAAATTCTATCTACGAGAGGGGTTTAAGGCAACAGGAAAGATGGCGCGTTATTATCGTGATAATCATGAAGATGCGCTCACTTTGACTTGGCAAAATGAAGTCCACCAGGTTGCCCAAGAAGATGAAGCAAATCATAGTCTACCACCGACCGGAGGCCAAACAGATTCCCGGGATTAGTCAGCAGGTGTTGGCTTTTTACCAGGAGGCTTTTGACCGTATGCCTCACATCGCCAGGGATTGGTTGGAACGGGGCTTAGCCAGTCCGCGGCTCTATTTATTCCTCTTGCTAGATGAAAAGCAAGTCGTCTTAGCGGCAGCGACTTTTCAATTATTGGCTGATGAAGGGGAATTATTACATTTTGCAGTCAGCCCCCAAAGAAGGCGCCAGGGCTTGGGGGCCTTACTTTTGACTCAAGCCCTGGTCCACTTAGAAGAACAAGGCTTAGCCCGTTGTTTCTTAGAAGTCCGTGCCCACAACATCCCTGCTCAGGCCTTGTATGAGAGCCAGCGCTTTAAGTGTATTGACCAGCGCAAAAACTATTACCAAGATAATCATGAAGATGCAAAAGTTTATTTATGGGAGAGATCGACCAGTGACAACAATATTGGGAATTGAATCAAGCTGTGACGAAACCGGTGCAGCGATCGTTATTGATGGCAAAGAGATGAAGTGTAATGTCGTTGCCACACAAATTAAAAGTCATATGCGTTTTGGCGGGGTAGTCCCAGAGATCGCTAGCCGCCACCATGTCGAGCAAATCACTCAGGTGATTGATTATGCCATGAAGGAAGCAGACGTAACCTGGCCAGAGATCGATGCTGTGGCGGTTACCAAGGGGCCTGGCTTAGTGGGCTCTTTACTTATCGGGATTACTGCGGCTAAAACCCTGGCTTTTGCCCATGACAAACCCTTAATCGGCGTCAACCATATGGCAGGTCATATCTATGCCAATAATATATCTGATCAAATGGTTTTCCCTTTATTAGCCTTAGTGGTCAGTGGGGGACATACGGAATTGGTCTATATGAAAGAAGACGGCCACTATCAAAAAATCGGCGATACCCGTGATGACGCTGTGGGGGAAGCCTATGATAAGGTCGGCCGTATTTTAGGGGTTCCTTATCCTGGGGGTAAACGCATGGATGAAATGGCCCAAGAAGGTCAGGCCATTTATGACTATCCCCGCCCCATGATCAATGAGGATAATTTTGACTTTTCATATAGTGGACTGAAATCAGCGGTCATTAACCATACCCATAATGCGGAACAAAAAGGGGAAAAATTAAATCCTTATGATGTGGCAGCCAGTTTCCAAGCAGCGGCTGTTGAGGTCCTAGTAACTAAAACCATGCGGGCCATCGCTGCTTACCCGGTTAAACAATTAGTGGTTGCTGGCGGGGTAGCTGCTAACTCTGCTCTTAGAAAAGGCTTAGAAACTGAGCTAGCCAAGCAACACCCTGAAGTGCGCTTGTCCTATCCGCCTCTGAGTCTATGCGGAGATAATGGTGCCATGATCGCTGCAGCTGCCTACCCGCAATACCAAAAGGGTGATTTTGTCGGCTTAGATTTAGATGCCAACCCAGGTCTAGACTTAGGTGATGAAAATTAGTTGCCCTTAGGCGGAGGTCACTTGATTTTTAGAGAAAGCTTAGGGAGGAAAGATGGTCTTAATTGGTTTAGAAGTCACTTTTATTATTGACCAAGCTTATACTTTGAAGGATAAGCGCCGGATCGTCAAAAGTATGGTGGAACGGGCCCAACAACGTGAAAAGATGACTGCTGCTGAGATTGCTGACTTAGACTTAGTCAACCAAGCGGTAGTTGCTTTTGGCCTTGTTTCTAATTCATACAGTAAGAGCCGGCAACGCTTGCTGAACTATCTCGATAAAATTGAAGCCTGGTACCCCATTGAGGTCATTCATACCGAATGGCTGGAAGCCTAAAAAGAAAAGGTATGCGCACAGGAGGACTTGATCTTGAGTTCTCCTGTGCGCATACCTTTTTTATCTTTATTGGTCAAAGTCTTCTAATTGACTTTGAACGACTTCCCATTCCTTAAAGAGTTCTTCTTGTTGGGCTTGTTTGTCTTTAAGGGACTGGTCGAGTTGGTTTAATTCATAGTAATTTTGTAAAATGTCAGGATCAGTCATTTTTTCCTGAATTTCTACCATTTCTTCATCTAAGCTTTCAATACTTGCTTCGATTTTTTCGCTTTGTCGTTGGAGTTTTCTTTTTTCTTTTTGGCGTTCCTTACGATTTTGATAGGCTTGGGCGGACTGGCTGGATGCTGGCTTTTCTTCAGCAGGACTGGTTTGATTATCTTTATTTTCTTCGGCTAGCCGGGCTTCTTGCTCGGCTTTTTTACTAAGGTAATAATCGTAATCGCCTAGGTAGAGGGTAGAGCCCTCGGGACTAATTTCAAGAACTTGGGTAGCAATTCGATTAATAAAATAGCGGTCATGGCTAACAAAAAGTAGGGTGCCGTCGTATTCAATCAGGGCATTTTCTAAGATTTCCTTAGAATCAATATCCAAGTGGTTGGTTGGTTCGTCGAGAACCAAGAAATTATCGTGGTTAAAGGAAAGTTTGGCGAGGGCAAGCCGGGCCTTCTCCCCTCCACTCAGCATGGCGACAGATTTTTCCACGTCTTGTCCGGAAAAGAGGAAAGACCCCAGGATGGTACGAATGTTTTCCTCGTTAATGGTCGGATGGTCATCCCAAAGTTCGTGGAGGACATCCTTATTGCTGTGGAGTTTGGCTAATTCTTGGTCATAGTAGCCAATGGTCACATTAGCCCCATAGTGAATTTCCCCCTTGATGGTGGGAATTTCTTGGATAATGGTTTTTAAGAGGGTAGATTTACCCACGCCGTTGGGTCCCACCACTGCGATAGCTTGTTGCTTTCTAATATCCATCTCAATCGGATAAGAAAGTAAGTGATCATCGTAACCAATGCCTAAGTGGTCAGCAGTAAGGACCACATTGCCACTGGACTTGTCCGTTAGAAATTGAATGTGGGGACTTTTTTCGTCTTGCTTAGGCTTTTCGATTTTGGGCATCTTTTCGAGTTGCTTACGCCGACTCTGGGCCATCTTGGTGGTCGAAGCCCTAACAAGGTTACGAGCCACATAGTCTTCTAACTTGGCGATTTTCTTTTGCTGTTTATCATAGGCCTTTTGCCAGCTTTCTAGGCGAACAGCCTTTTCTTTGAGGTAAAAGGAATAATTCCCCTTATAATATTCCATACTGTGTCCGGTCATTTCATAGGTTTCATTGGTGACATGGTCTAAGAAATAACGGTCGTGACTGACGATCAAAAGGGCTCCAGGATAGGAAGGTAGGTAATCTTCTAGCCAGGTTAGGGTTTCAATGTCTAAGTGGTTGGTGGGTTCGTCGAGGATGAGAATATCGCGCTTTTCAAGGAGGACCTTGGCCAGGGCTAGTCGCGTCCGTTGACCACCAGATAATTGGTTAATGGGTTTGTCGTAATCTGATTCGGGAAATTGAAAGCCGTGGAGGACCATGCGAATCTCGGAATCATAACCGTAAGCATTGCTTTGGTTGACTTCTTCTTGTAATTGGTCATAGCGTTTGAGGGCCTCTTGGTAGCTTGCTTCATCCTGGGCATCGGCCAAGTCTTGAGCGGCTTGCTCGGCATGGTGGATGAGAGCGATAGATTCCTTAAAAACTGACCGCATTTCTTCATAGATCGTCCGTTGACTGTTTTCAATGGCGGCATGTTGGTCCATGTAGGCAATGGTCTTTCCCTTAGCCCGGGTGACTTGCCCTTGGTCAGGCTCTTCGATCCCTGCCAACATTTTGAGTAGGGTTGATTTGCCAGTGCCGTTTCGCCCGACTAGGGCAGTCCGACTATTATCTTGGATGGTCA
This sequence comes from Aerococcus tenax, assembly GCF_003286645.3. Lineage (NCBI taxonomy): Bacteria > Bacillati > Bacillota > Bacilli > Lactobacillales > Aerococcaceae > Aerococcus > Aerococcus tenax. The sequence continues at coordinate 225,215 of NZ_CP127382.2, forward strand.
TTTGGACATCTTGGAAAAGAATATCGGAGCCAAAACGTCGCATGAGTTTTGATCCTTGTAATACAATCATTGGATCCTTTCCTCCTAAATCGTTTATTATTGTCTTCACTAGTGTATCATATTTTATCGATAGATATTTTTGACTTTGTGAACTTTCCCTTAGAAAGGGGCGGGATTATTCACAAAGTTTTAAAATTAATGAAAATTAGCCAAAAAGATTTATGTGATTTTTCACAAAGTTCTTTCCATTTTATGATTTAGGTGATAAAATGTATTTGATATCTTGTGAAAAGGAGTGGAAACATGAAGGAAATTCCACGTGCAACGGCTAGGCGGTTACCGCTTTATTACCGTTACTTGCATAATTTTAAGAATATGGGTAAGACACGGATTTCTTCCAGTGAACTCAGTGAGGCGATCAAAGTGGACAGCGCCACTATTCGCCGGGATTTCTCACATTTTGGTGCCCTAGGGAAGCGTGGTTATGGCTATGATGTTGAAGCTCTATTGGACTTCTTTAGTCGCCAACTCTACCAAGACCGCCTCACCACAGTGGCTTTAATCGGGGTCGGTAATTTAGGGAACGCCTTATTAAATTATAACTTTAAACGGACCAATAATATCCGGATTGGGGCGGCCTTTGATATTAATCCTGAGATTGTAGGAACCGTCCATAGTGGGGTACCGGTTTACCCCATGAGTGAATTAAAGGAACGGATTCAAGAAATGGAAATTCTGATTGCTATTATGACCGTTCCGGAAAAGGTCGCCCAAGATACCGTGAGTGAATTAGGAGAAGCCGGTATTCAAGGCATCTTGAACTTTACGCCGGTGGTTTTAGATGTTCCTGAAGATATTCATGTCCAAAACGTCGATTTAGCCAATGAGCTGCAAACTCTGATTTACTATATTGGTAATCGAAATGGCAACAATAAAAAGAAAAATTAGTAGAACTAGCAGAAGTTAGCAGGAACCTGACAGAATGATCAGGTCTAACTTATGCCAGTCGCTTAGTAAAGCCCTCTTCAAGTGAGGGCTTTTTTCTTGTCATTAATAGTAAAAATCAAGAGTCTGGGACAAAAGTCCCAGACTCTTTTCAAAATACGAACTATCTAATCAAAACGTGTTCCCAAAGTCAGCCCTGACGTCCACTTCACAAACTATGTGCGATAGGCTTGTGCCTATCTTCCATAGTTTGTTCCAGTGGTTCAGGGCTCTTTTGACTTTTGTCACACTCTCATCTCAATTTCCTAACTTTACGGGCATATACTTTTTAAATGATAATTTATACTTTTAAAGTGATAAAAAGAAAAAAGGTCAAAAAAAGTCAACGAATTACTTGATTTATATCTGGAAATGTTTTACTATAAATATTGTAAGTTAGCAGTCGGAGATGATGAGTGCTAACAAATCATTAAAAGTGTTATTAATTAGTATGTTAAATTTGGAGGGATATTTTAAATGTTAAAGCCGTTAAATGAACGTGTGATTATTCAAGTCCAAGAAGAGGAAGAAAAAACTGCTTCTGGCATCGTTTTACCATCTGCTGCTAAAGAAAAACCTCAAGTAGGTCAAGTGGTAGCCGTTGCTGATGCTACTGATGACTACACCCCTCAAGTTAAAGTGGGCGACCAAGTTATTTTTGAAAAATATGCAGTAAGCGAAATCCGCTATGAAGGGGAAGATTACCTCATCATTAAAGAAAAAGATTTAACTGCTGTAGTTGAATAATCATTGACTGAACTTCGACAACCAACAAAAAAACATTGAATTCTCGATCATGCTTAGATTTAGAATAGGAGATAGATAGAATGGCCAAAGATATTAAATATTCAAGTGATGCAAGACAATCTTTAGTAGAAGGTATTGATAAATTAGCTAATACCGTGAAAGTGACCTTAGGACCTAAGGGACGTAACGTTGTCCTAGAACGTAGCTATGGGTCTCCATTAATCACCAATGATGGGGTGACCATTGCTAAAGACGTTGAATTAGAAGATCACTTTGAAAATATGGGAGCTAAATTAGTTTCTGAAGTCGCTTCTAAGACCAATGATGTTGCTGGTGACGGGACAACTACCGCTACCATCCTAACTCAAGCTCTCGTCCATGAAGGCTTTAAGAACGTGACAGCAGGGGCAAATCCTGTGGGCATTCGTCGTGGGATGGATCAAGCTATCCGCAAGGCAGTAGAAGCTTTGAAAGAAATTTCTGTTCCAGTGAATGCTAAAGAATCTATTGCTAACGTTGCGGCAATTTCTTCCGGCGACCAAGAAGTAGGTCAATTAATTGCAGACGCTATGGAAAAAGTAGGCCAAGATGGTGTCATTACCATTGAAGAATCACAATCCATGGACACTGCCTTAGACGTTGTTGAAGGGATGCAATTTGACCGCGGTTACTTATCCCAATACTTTGTAACCGACAACGATAAGATGGAAGCTGTTCTCGATGATCCTTACATCCTTCTCACTGATAAGAAGATTTCTAATATCCAAGATATCCTTCCATTATTAGAACAAATCGTACAACAAGGTAAATCCTTATTATTAGTGGCTGACGATGTTGAAGGTGAAGCACTTCCTACTTTAGTCTTGAACAAGATTCGTGGGACATTCAATGTCGTTGCTGTGAAAGCGCCTGGCTTCGGTGACCGTCGTAAAGAACAATTAGAAGACTTAGCTGTTCTTACCGGTGGGACAGTTATTACTGAAGACTTAGGTCTTGAATTGAAAGACACCAGCATTGATCAATTAGGTCAAGCTGCCCGCGTAACCATTACTAAAGACGATACCACCATTGTTGAAGGTAAGGGTAACAAGGAACAATTGGAACAACGTGTGGCTCATATCAGAAAACAAATTGAAGAAACTACTTCTGACTATGACCGTGAAAAATTACAAGAACGTCTTGCTAAATTAGCTGGCGGGGTTGCCGTTGTTCGCGTGGGTGCAGCGACCGAATCTGAACAAAAAGAACGTAAATTACGTATCGAAGACGCTTTAAACGCTACTCGTGCTGCGGTTGAAGAAGGTATCGTAGCTGGTGGTGGTACTGCCTTCATGAATATCCAAGACAAGGTGAAAGAAGTCGTTGACTCCTTAGAAGGTGACGAACAAACTGGTGCAGACATCGTGGTCCGTGCCCTCGAAACCCCACTACGCCAAATCGCTGAAAATGCTGGTCTAGAAGGTTCTGTCATTGTAGAACACATTCACGATAAAGACCAAGGCGTTGGTTACAACGCTGCTAGTGGTGAATGGGTAGACATGATTTCTGATGGTGTGGTTGACCCAACCAAGGTGTCACGTTCTGCTTTACAAAATGCAGGCTCAGTAGCTGGTTTGATTTTAACTACTGAAGCAGTTGTTGCTGACCATCCAGAAGAAAATGCAGGAAATGATGCAGCTGCAGGAGCAGGCGCACCAGGTATGTATTAATCCGAAAACTGAATAGGATAAAGATTGAAAGAGGCTGGGACAAAAGCCTCGAAATAAAAAGGGATAAGAAGTTAGTTTTCACTAATTTCTTATCCCTTTTACTTAAAATTAGGTATAAAAAAAGCACCCTGCTATAATATTAGTAACCACACTAAAGATTAAGGGGTGCTTCTTGTGTACATACAATATAACATGAATCAAACAACACTTCCACTAGAATTATCTGCATGTATCGATCCAGATCATATTGTATTTTCAATCTATAATTTTATTGAATCTCTGGATGAAAAACATTTTGAAAGCTTCAGTACCCAGGACGGACGTCCTGCCTATCATCCAAAACCTTTAATTATGGCGCTTTTATACGCTTATAGTAAAGGCGTATTTAGTGGAAGAAAAATAGAAGAATTAATGGTTGAAAATATACCCATGCAGTGGCTAGTCGCTCAATAAGTTATTAGCTATCGAACGATTAATCGCTTCCGTTCCTCAGAAAATTGTAGATGTTTATTAGAAAATTTATTCGTTGAGTTTACCACTCAGTTAAAGTTAGAGAAATTAATTCATTTAGAAAATTGCTTTATAGATGGAACTAAAATTGAAGCGAATGCCAATAAATATTCTTTTGTTTGGAAAAAGGCAACTGAAAAATATGCAGAGCAATTAAAAGTGACTTCACGTGAATATTACTTTAATGAAATTCAACCGATGGTTGATGCTGGCATCCAATATGATGAAAATTTAGATCTAGAAGAAAATATGCTTCAAGAGATATCTAAAGTTCTTAAGGAAGAAATCGATAAACTCACTGAAGATATTGAGGAAACTCCTGTAAAAGGGCCAGATCAACGTAAACAAGAACGTCGTCGTTTGAAAAAACATTACCGTAAAGTGAGTAAAGATTTTCTACCCCGCAAACAAAAGTATGCCAAACAGTTTGAAACATTTAACGGAAGAAACAGCTATTCAAAAACAGATCCTGATGCTACGTTCATGCGAATGAAAGATGATCATATGATGAATGGGCAATTGAAAGCGGGATACAATATCCAAGTAGCGACTGAAAACCAGTTTGTCCTTCATTATGATATTTTCCACAATCCGACGGACACGCGGACTTTACAACCCTTTGTTGAAAGTTTTCCTAATTTCCCGAAATGCATTATAGCTGATGCTGGTTATGGTAGCGAAGAAAACCTTACTTATTTAGATAACCATAAAATTAACCATTTGATTAAATATAATCGGTTTGATAAAGAGCAGAAAAAGAAACATAAAAAATCAGCTAAAAATATGGATAATTGGAGTTACGATAAGCAAAGTAATACTTTTACACATCCTGACGGCACGGTTTATTTCTTTAGTCATCTCCAAAAACGAAAAAATAAAATGAGTGGTTATATTTCTGAAATTCAGGTTTATAAGCCTTTGGACCCAAAAAATGCGCCGCAAAAGGCGCTTTACTATAATAAAAACTATCAGGAATTAAAGAATATAGAAACACAGAAGCTTTTATCTGAAGAAGGATCTAAGCTCTTTTCCAAACGGAAAATTGACGTTGAACCAGTTTTTGGCCAGATAAAGGCTATTTTAGGGTTCACTCGATTTAACCTCAGAGGGAAAACAAGGGTTAAAACTGATGTTGGATTGGCCTTCATGGCCAATAATTTGAAAAAATATAGCAAAATAAAAGCAATAAAATAAGAGAATCTACAAATCACGCTTAAGTAATTTGTAGATTCTCTTTTAGTTTTAGAGTTCGCAGACTTTTGTCCCAGGCTCTTTTCACAAAAAAGTAAGCTCAGATTAAGGGGATTTTCCTCAGTCAGAGCTTACTTTTTCTCTTTATCGTTTTTACCAAATATTATCTAAGATTAAGGTTTGGGTACGGTCAGGTCCCACTGACACTGTGGCAATGGGGGCCCCTACGATTTCACTGATGCGACGGACATAAGCTTTAGCATTTTCGGGAAGTTGGTCAAAGTCTTGACAGCTAGTGATGTCTTCTTCCCAGCCAGGTAAACTTTCATAGATGGGTTGGCATTGAGCCAGGTAGCGCAAGTTAGCGGGGTAGGATTTGGATACTTGGCCATTAGGGGTTTGGTAGCCTACACAGACCTTGATTTCATCCAGTCCAGTTAAGACGTCTAAACAGTTCAAGGAAAGCTTGGTTAAACCAGAAACCCGGCGCGCATGGGCCGTCACCACCCCGTCGAACCAACCTACCCGGCGTGGACGTCCAGTAGTGGTACCATATTCATGGCCAACTTCACGGATGCGGTCCCCAATAGCATCATGCAATTCGGTTGGGAAGGGACCGTCACCTACTCGAGAGGTATAGGCCTTCATCACTCCGATAACGGTATTGATTTTGCTTGGGCCGATCCCACAACCGACTGTAGCACCACCGGCAATGGGGTTAGAGGAAGTCACGAAGGGATAGGTCCCATGATCAATATCCAGTAAGACCCCTTGGGCCCCCTCAAAAAGAATGTTTTCCCCTTGGTCATAGGCATCATTCATCAATAAGGAAGTATCCGTGACATATTTTTTCAGTTTTTGGCCATATGCTAGATATTCCTGGTAGATGGTGTCGTAGTCTAATGGCTCTTCGTCATATACCTTGGTGAGGAGTTCGTTCTTGACTTGAATTTGTACAGATAACCTTTCCGCGAAAGTTTCAGGGTCAATGAGGTCAGCCATCCGGATGCCATTACGGGCAATCTTATCCATATAGGCAGGGCCAATCCCTTTTTGGGTAGTACCGATCTTATTGTCGCCTTTACGTTCTTCATCCAAGCGGTCGATCAGTTGATGGTAGGGCAAGATCACTTGGGCCCGTTCAGAGATGCGGAGGTTTTCACAAGAGATTCCTGCTTGGCGCAAATAGGCCAATTCTTCAAGTAAAGATTTAGGGTTAACAACCACGCCATTTCCGATCACACTCAGCTTATCTTCTGAAAAAATTCCTGAGGGAACGAGGTGGAGCTTAAAAGTTTGCTGGTTGAATTGGATCGTGTGGCCAGCATTATCTCCGCCTTGGTAACGGGCAATAATATCGGCTTGGCTACTGAGGTAATCGGTGATTTTCCCTTTTCCTTCGTCGCCCCATTGAGTACCTACAACAACAACTGATGGCATATGTGTTCTCCTTTATCTATTCGATCTTAATAATGTCTTCATTATGTTAGCTTGTGGCATAACACCCAAAATATTATACCGCAATTTTTTTTGAAGAAAACCTTTTTTTAGGCTCTGACCTTTTTAATCATAAAAAAAGTCCTTGCCTGCCCTAAAAAAATAGCATACATTTATAAAGTACAGAGTGTGACAAAAGTCGAAAAAGCCCTGAAACACTGGAGCAAACTTTGGTGATAGGTGGAGGCCTATCAGCCACAGTTTGTGAAGTGGAGGTCAGGGCTGACTTTTGGAGCAGGTTTAAACAGAGTGCGACAAGCGCATCAGAAGGCAAGATCACTGGAAGAAAAAGACGCAAAAATTCTCAAAGAGAATTTTTCGTCATTTTCTGAAGTGGACGTTTGCCTTGCGCTTGGAGCAGGTTTAAACAGAGTGCGACAAGCGCACCAGAAGGCAAGAAGCACAAGGCAGAAGAAACTGTCAGAAAAGGAGTAAAAGCTGATGATTAATCGCTATACCCGTCCAGAAATGGGACAATTGTGGTCGGATGAGAACAAGTATCAATCGTGGTTAGAAGTCGAAATTTTAGCTGTTGAAGCTTGGGCTGAATTAGGGGAGATTCCTAAAGAAGATGCCCAGGCTATTCGTCAAAAGGCCAGCTTTGATGTCAACCGTATTTTAGAAATTGAAGCCGAAACCAAGCATGATGTGGTGGCTTTTACCCGCTGTGTTTCGGAGTCATTGGGCGAGGAGAAGAAATGGGTCCATTATGGTCTGACCTCGACCGATGTGGTGGATACAGCTTATGGTTACCAATTAAAGCAAGTGAATGACCTCCTCCGCCAAGACTTAGATGATTTCTTAGCGATTCTTAAAAAACAAGCTCTCAAATATAAAAATACCCTCTGCATGGGACGGACTCATGGGGTCCATGCTGAGCCAACCACTTTTGGTTTAAAAGTGGCCCGTTGGTATAGTGAATTTAAACGTCATCGTGAACGTTTTGAACATGCGGCTAAGGGCGTCGAAGCGGGAAAAATTTCTGGTGCAGTGGGGACTTTTGCTAATGTTCCCACCCAAGTGGAAGCCTATGTTTGTGAACATTTAGGGATTCGTCCCCAAGAGATTTCGACCCAGGTCTTGCCACGTGACTTGCATGCAGAATATATTTCAGTCTTAGCCCTAATTGCTACCGGAGTAGAAAATATGGCGACTGAAATCCGCCACTTACAAAAGTCCGAGGTCAGGGAAGTGGAAGAATACTTTGCTGCCGGACAAAAGGGCTCTAGTGCCATGCCCCATAAGCGTAACCCGATCGGTAGTGAGAATGTCACTGGGCTGGCCCGGGTGATTCGAGGACATGTAGTGACTGCTATGGAAGATGTCAGTCTCTGGCATGAACGGGATATTTCCCATTCCTCAGCCGAGCGGATTATTTTGCCCGATACCACCATCTTAGTGGACTATATCCTTCATCGTTTCGGTAATATCTTAGCTAATCTGACGGTTTTTCCAGAAAACATGAAGCGTAATATGCAGGCTACCCACAATTTGATCTTCTCCCAACGGGTCTTATTAAAATTAATTGATTCAGGTCTTTCTAGGGAGGCGGCCTATGATTTAGTCCAACCCCTAACCGCTAAGTCTTGGGACCAGGGCCTTGATTTTAAAGGCTTAGTCGAAAATAATGCGGAAATTCGCCAATCTCTCGACCAAGTGGCTATTGATGATGCCTTTGATCCGGCTTATCACTTGCGCCGAGTGGATGAAATTTATGCACGTTTGGGATTAGCTTAGTTGGTTATTTTTAAATGATCTCTTTTTCCTTCTCCACTTATCCTCTTATATGCTATTGAAAACGTTTACTATTTATAAGCAATATGAGATGATAGGTCTATATTAAATCTTAAATAGACATAATGGAGGTAGGCTTATGCATATTACAAAAGATCACTATGTGTTCTCTATGGACAAGAACCAGAAACCCATTGCTAAGGTAGCTAGTGGCCAGCGCTTACAGGTCGATGTCTGGGATTGCTTCAAGGGCAGTGTCCAGGATGAAAAGGACTTAATTTCTGGAATTGATTTTAATGAAATTAATCCAGCAACTGGTCCGATTTATGTGGAAGGCGCTCAACCAGGCAATGTGCTGAAAGTGACTATTCATAGCATTGACTTAGATCCCCAAGGAGCCATTATGACTTCTCCAGGGCTCAACAAATATTTCTCCAAGGAAATTACTGAAGAAGAGACAGCCATCTGTAAGGTCAGCGAAGACCAAAAGAGCTTTGACTATTATGGAGCAACTTTCCCGGTTCATAAGATGATTGGTGTGATCGGAACAGCACCCAAGGACGAAGCGGTGGCTACTGGATTGCCTGACTTACATGGTGGCAATATGGATAACAATCAAATTACCGAAGGCTCTGTCGTTTATCTGCCTGTTGAAGTCGAAGGGGCACTCCTGGCTTTAGGTGACATGCATGCCGCCATGGGTGATGGCGAGATTTGGGGCAGTGGCGTTGAGATCGGTGGGTCGGTTGACTTAACCGTTGAAGTTCTCGAGTCCTTCCCTTGCCCAACGCCTTTTGTGGAAACTGACCAGGCTTATTATTCCTATGGCGTCGGTGAAGACTTTGAAACGGCAGTTGTCCAAGCTAATGACCGGATGGCAGAATTTCTCATGGCTCAAACCGGCTTATCCTATAATAAAGTTGGCATGTTCATGACCTTTTCCGCTCATTTAGAATCTTGTCAGATTGTTAACCCCAATATTTCCATGCGCGTTCGGGTCGACAAGGCCAGTTATGAAAAATTAAAAGATGTTAAAGAGTAAGCCTAAGTAAAAAAGGAGTTGCAGTGAGCAACTCCTTTTTAATTCGGCCTTCTTTAGGCATTTTCGAAGGTACCGTATTTAATGATTTCTTTGTTTTTAATCATTATTTCTGACATGGCAATCACGGTATCGATGGATAAACTGTCTTCATCTAAGAGCAGGATATCTGCGTCCCGCCCCACTTCTAAACGTCCCTTATGGTTAAGTTTTAGGATACGGGCAACGTTAGAGGTGACTGCTGGAAGGGCCTTTTCAAGGGCAATATTTTCTCTTTGAACAGCTTCTTGAATACCGACCAAGAGTGACTTAGCACTGCCCACACCAATACGGAGGAAGTTGCCTTCTTCATCGAAGCGGGGGAGACTTCCTTGGCCATCAGAACTCATGGTAATGCAGGATTCATCTAAGCCTTGGTCTAGGACTTGTTTGAGAACCGTTCTAAAAGGAATCTCCCCGTCTTTTTCATAGGTCATATCGGGGTCTTCACTTCCGGTAATATCGAAAGTCCCGCCGCGTTTGGCAAAGGCAATGGCTTCATCAACCAGTTCCTGGCTCCGGCCACAGTGGGTCGGCAGGAAGGTAGTGACTGGAATATCGGTTTCATCTAAGGCCTTAAAGAGGAATTCTAGTCGGCCCTTGTTGGGCCCCACATGGCAGTTGACCACGCCGGCCTTACCTGCTAATAAACCACCAGTCCGGGTATCGGCTGCGGCATGGGCAAATTGTTCAAAGGTTGGTGCCCCATTGCGGTGGTCGGAAATAGCAATTTCACCAATGCCAATCACCTTGTCAATGGCCATAATGTCTTTGATGATGGATCCGGTGAGGGTGGTTGCCGGAAGACGGTAGTTTCCGACATAGATATAGGTGGAAATACCCTCTGCTTCTAAACCACGGGCCTTGGCTAAGAGGGCCATTTCATCGCGAGCGACCCCATCAGTCCCCAATAAGCCACAGGCAGTAGTTACTCCAGCCGTGGTTAGTTGACTCAACTGGACTTCTGGTGTTCGGTTTTGAAAACCATTCTCACCACCGCCTCCTAGGAGGTGGAAGTGGCTATCAATGAAACCAGGGGTAGCGATTTTACCTTGACCATCGATCACTTCAATATCAATAGCATTACTATCAATAGTGATATGGTCCTCAATGGCAATAATTTTGGAACTATCCATTAAGATATCTTTAATCCCTAATTTTTCAGGGGCGTAAACAGTGACTTGTTTGATTAATTTCATACTTTCCCAACTTTCTAACTGTAACCGATACTAATGGCAATAATAATGGCAATGCTCCCTAAAACAAAGAGGAAACCCTGCATTTTAATTTGGAACTTAGCCCAATCTGCCCAATCGATCCGAGCGACTGCCAAGCAACCCACCAGGCTAGCAGAAACTGGGGTGAAGGCGTCCACAAAACCGGACCCTAATTGGAAGGCCAAGACGGCAACTTGACGACTGACTCCGATAATATCCGCCAGTGGAGCCATAATCGGCATGGTGAGGGCGGCTTGACCAGAGTTGGAGGTCACCACTAAGTTGAAACAGGATTGGAAGATATACATGAACCAAGCGCCTAGAATGTTAGGAATACCAGATAAGAGGTTACCGACGCCATAGAGAATGGTATTTAAGGCGGAGAAGGTCCCCGCGTCTGATCCTCCTAAGACCAGTAAAATCCCCTTGGCCATCCCCACAACTACAGCGGTAGGCGCCAGGTCAGAGACCCCATCTTTAAAGGCAAAGGCAATATCATTAACGGTCATGCCATCAATTCTAAAGATTAGGGCGGTAATTCCTGATACTAAGCCCATAACAAAGAATTGGGAAGCTAATTCAGGAATGGAAAAGCCTTGGCTCATCACACCCCAAACAATCCATACGAGTCCCAGTAACATTTCTAATAAGATCAGTTTGTGGCCCAGGGTAAATTCATGGCTGACATCCTCTTGCTTGGCTAAATCGGTCCGGAAGTAGGCGTCTGATTCATAAGAGGCTGATAATTGTGGAGCCTTACGAATTCGCTTCGCGTAGACCATGGTAAAGCCACAAGACAGGGTGGTAATAATTACCCACATGACAATCCTAAAGCCAGCCCCTGACAAGGCCGGAAGCCCAGCGATCCCTTGAGCAATGGCGATGGAGAAGGGACTCATCCAGGAACAAGCGTTACCAATCTGTGAAGCAGCAAAGGTCACAGTTACCGCCGTGATGGAGTCATAGCCCAGGGCAATCATAAAGGGAGCAATAATCATCACAAAGGGAATAACCTGTTCAGAGGCCCCAAAGGTTGCTCCGGCAAAGGAAAAGAGGAAGAAGAGCAGGGGAATGGCCAAGTGTTCCATTCCTTTGGCGCTATTGACAAAGGCATAAATTCCGGCGTCGATAGCCCCAGTCCGCATAATAATTCCAAAAGAACCCCCAACGACTAAGAGGAGGGCCACAATCCCGATGGCGGAACCATAGCGGTCCCCGGTAACAATCCCTTCAAAGATATAGTTTAACACCCCGAAGCCATAGTGGTCCTGGGTTCCCCATAGGCCAGCGGTTTTATTTAAATTTTTACTGGTGTCGTAGATACGATCTCCATACATGGCATAGAGTTCGGATTCTTCTAAGTCGATTTCTTCTAACTGCCCCAGGGTCAAGGGTTCTGACTTTTCTAGAAGCTTGGATAAATCCTCCTGGTCAACTTCTAGTTCTTGCAATTTAGCGGGTTCTTGGACCAGGTCTTCCAAGTTGTCCCTTAAAACATCCTCCTTTAAGGGATGCATGTAACGGAAGGAATCTTGTTGGAGAACGGTTCGGGTTTGGGTTTCCCCATTGGCTCCTTCATATTCCAAAACTTCGGTGGTATATTTACCAGCCGGAACGATGAATGTTAGTAACCAGGCCACGAGAACAATACCAAAAATAATGACGTAAGTGTGTGGCGTCTGGAAACGCTGTTTTTTCTCAGCGGTTTCATTCATTTTTCTCACTCCTTATTTTATATTTATAAGGTTATTGTACCATGATAGCGCTTTAGGTGATATGTCTTAAAATGAAATTCCTTTTAATTAATGAATAAGGCCATTACGGTCATTTCTTCTTGCTTGAGTCTCTTGGGATTTTTTTAGATAATAAGAACGAGGTGATGATTATGGAGAACTATCGGAATTTTATCAATGGAGAATGGATAGCATCGTCAAGCCAAGAATTAATGCCAGTCATTAATCCGGCGACAGAAGAAGTCATCAATCATGTACAAAAAAGTAACCAGGAGGATGTTGATCAAGCAGTGGCCGCGGCTAAGGCAGCTTTTCCTGATTGGAATGCCTTAAGTGTGGACCAACGTTTAACCTATTTAGAGAGAGTTTATGACGGCTTGAAGAAATATGCCGACCTTTTAGTTAAGACCACGGTCTTAGAACTAGGGGCTTCGGTCAATTTTGCTAAGGATAATCATATTCCTATGGCCATCAAAGAGATGCGTGAATATATGGATTCGGCCGAAGACTTCGATTTTGAAGAAGAAATCGATGGGAGCCGGGTCATTAAGGAAGGCTTCGGCGTGGTGGCCTGCATCACCCCTTGGAATTACCCACTCAATCAAATTCAGCGGAAGGTCACTCCAGCCCTCATTGCTGGAAATACAGTAGTAGTTAAACCGGCTTCCAATACGCCCTTGACCGCCTTGGTCTATGCCAAAGTTTTTGAGGAAGCTGATCTTCCTCATGGCGTCTTTAACTTAGTCACTGGTTCCGGGAGTGAAGTCGGTGACTATCTGGCGGGGCACCCTGATGTGGCGGTGATTTCCTTTACGGGGTCTACTGAAGTCGGCCGAGGTCTCTATGAAAAGGCTGCGCCAAACATTAAGAAATTAATTCTTGAATTAGGTGGCAAGTCGGTCATGCTCTACTTAGCCGGTGGGGATAAGGACTTAGCGGTTAAAAAGTCTATGGATTCGATTTTAAACAACCAGGGTCAAACCTGTTCCGCCTTTACCCGCTTATTAGTGCCTGAAGCTGAACTGGAAGACTTTAAGGAATTGATTGAAGCTTATTACCAAGACCACGTCAAAATCGGTATGCCCGGCGACGGCGAAACCATGGTAGGGCCGATGGTATCGGCTCAACAAAAAGAAACCGTCCTTGACTATATTCAAAAGGGTATTAATGAAGGCGCTGAGCTTTTCTTAGGTGGTCAAGATATCGACCACAGTGGTTTCTATGTCCAACCTACAGTCTTTACCCAGGTAGATAATCAAATGACCATTGCCCAAGAAGAAATTTTTGGTCCGGTCTTATGTGTATTGACCTATAAGGATGAAGAAGAGGCTCTTGCTATCGCTAATGACTCGGCTTATGGTCTATCCGGTTATGTGGTTGGGCCTAAGGAGAAAGCGGTAGCCATGGCTGAACAATTGCGGACAGGAAATGTCTTCGTTAACCATGCTTCTGGGTCTTCCAGGGCACCATTTGGTGGCTATAAAGAATCCGGTCTCGGTCGGGAAAAAGGTCCTTACGGAATTGCCGACTACTTAGAAATTAAGACGATCTTTGTCTAAGGGCTTGCTTCTTTTTCATTTTAGGATTAAACTTTAGGAAAAAATAAAAATAAAGATTGACAATAAATAAATGTCCTTTATAATAACATTAATTTATGAAATCGATGAAGCAAATAAGTAATTAACTCATTCCTGCAAAGCGAGGAACGTTTGGTGCAAGGTTCCCAGGATGACTAATGAAACGTCTTGCTGAGATAGTTAGTCGAAGTTTTGAGATTAACTCGCAGATGTCTGCGTTACCAAACAGAGTTGTCAATAGTTAGTAAGCTATTCGCAAATTAGAGTGGTACCGTGGAAGAAGTCCGCCTCTTAGGAGGTGGGCTTTTTTTGTTGTTTATGAGCCATTCATTGATTGAAGTGATGTTTAGTTATTATAAAGGGAGGTATTTATATGTATCAATGCAAGAAAATGTTTAGTGCGCTGTGTTTGTTTGCTTTGACTCTTTTAATCTTACTTAGTCCAAGCAGTGTTTACGCAGAGGAAAACGAGGGCAAGCAAGTTGCCCAAGACGATCAACTACTTCAGGAAATTAAGGACCGCGGCGTACTTCGCTTTGGTACAGCGAGTGGCTATGCTCCCTTTGAGTTTACCGTCTTAGAAAATGGCCAAAACCGCCTAGTAGGGACGGATGTTTTCCTCGCCCAACAAATTGCTGACGATCTTGGAGTGAAATTAGAAATTGTCGATATGGAATTTGGTTCTCTGATTCCAGCCATGGAGACCGGGTCTGTTGATATGATTATTTCCGGGATGTCCTATACCGAAGAGCGGGATAAAAAAGTGGATTTCTCTGATGTCTACCAGTCCGACCAGCAATATTTTGTGATTAGAAAAGAAGACCAAGATAAAATTAAAGATGTTTCTTACTTTGACCAAGGTGGCAAGATTGGGGTTTCCGATAACACCCTCCAAGATACCTTGGTGACCGAACGGGTTACCAGTGCTGAAAAAGTAGCCATGCGGAAGTCGGCTGATGCTGTCGCTGCCCTAATGGCTAACCAGGTGGATGCCGTGCTCCTCGATGAATCGGTAGCCAAGGCCTTTGCTGCTGAACATGGGGAACTTTTAACTATTCCTTCTGGTTTAGATGTAAGCTCTGATGGTAAGTCGGTGGCTATCCCTAATAACCAACCCACCTTCTTAGCAGAAATTAATAAAACGGTGAATGCCTGTGTAGAATCGGGACAAATGGATCAATGGATGGAAGAATCCTATGACTTGATCCGGCAAAGTCAAAAGTCGAACTGGTTGAGCTACTGGCCTTACTTCTATGATGGGATAAAAGTCACCCTGTTGATTTCAGTAGTGGCCATTTTAGCTGGGATTGTTTTGGGCTTGATCATCGTCTTGATGAGAATTTCAAACTTACCTGTCCTGCCTCAGCTGGCTAGTGCCTATGTTGAGTTTATTCGGGGAACCCCTTTAATGGTTCAAGTTCTCTTCGTTTTCTTGAGTGTCGGAGCTTTGTTCTCCTTATCTTCCCTGCTATCAGGGATTATCGCAGTTTCCCTAAACGCTGCGGCCTATATTTCAGAAATATTTAGGGGCGGGATTCTTTCCGTTGACCGGGGGCAAGTAGAAGCTGCCCGTTCCTTGGGACTCAATTACTGGACCACCATGAAGAAGGTCGTCTTCCCACAATCCTTACGTCCAGTCTGGCCGTCTTTAGTGAATGAAGCGGCGACCTTAATTAAGGATTCTTCCATTGTTTCTACGATTGGGGTAGCGGAATTAACCTTCCAAACCCGGGCGGTGACCAGCTTAACCTATCAGGGGACGATTCCTCTATTTATTTCGATGTGTTGTTACTTTGTCCTTACTTTTGTGACTTCGATGGCTTTACGTTTATATGAGAATAAGATGCAAGCGAAAGTATAAAGTCGATGAGGAACGCTTGAATACAAAAAATATAGAAAAGGTTGTGTTAAAATGGCACTTTGGTCCAATACTTATCATCAAGCCATGGCTGAGTCAGCCTACCAGTTAAATCAATCCTTGGCTATTGACTTGCGGTTACTTCCTGCAGATCTTGAGGCTAGCCAAGCCCATGCCAAAATGTTAGGTCAACAAGGGATTATTGCTAAAGAAGAAGCGGAAGCTTTAGTAGCAAGTCTAGGGGATATGCAAAAAGAATATGCCCAAGGAGAACTCACTATTGATCCTAATTCAGAAGATATTCATAGTTTTATTGAAAGTGAACTCACCAAACGCTTAGGTGATATCGGTAAGAAAGTCCATACTGGACGGAGCCGTAATGACCA
The DNA here is from genome assembly GCF_003286645.3 of Aerococcus tenax. Lineage (NCBI taxonomy): Bacteria > Bacillati > Bacillota > Bacilli > Lactobacillales > Aerococcaceae > Aerococcus > Aerococcus tenax. The sequence goes on from NZ_CP127382.2 coordinate 241,436, forward strand.
AGTCGCCACAGCCATGAAAATTTATGCGCGCACAGCGGTTGATGAATTATTAGATCAATTGGACCAAGTGGTAGAGGCCTTTTGTCAGGAAGCAGGACAACACCTAGAAACCATCATGCCTGGCTACACCCACTTGCAAAGAGCCCAAGCGGTTACTTATGGTCATTACTTGATGGCCTATGTGGAGATGTTTATGCGCGACTATGAGCGTTTAATGGATGCCCAAAAGCGGATCAACCATTCCATGCCTTTAGGGGCAGGCGCCTTAGCGACAACCACTTTTCCCTTGGACCGGCAATTAACTACTGAGTTATTAGCTTTTGATGCTTATGCCGGTAATAGTATCGATGCGGTTTCCGACCGGGACTATAGTATTGAATTACTGAGTGCCTTGGCCTTGATTAGTATGCACCTGAGCCGGTATAGTGAAGAAATGATCTTATGGGCCAGCCAAGAGTTCCAATTGATTGTAGTGGATGACCGCTTTTCTACGGGGTCATCGATTATGCCTCAGAAGAAGAACTTGGATATCCATGAATTAATGCGGGGCAAGGCTGGCCGGGTCTATGGCGACTTGATGGCGGTCTTAACCATCATGAAGGGCATCCCGCTCGCCTATGATAAGGATTTACAAGAAGAAAAGGAAAGGCTCTTCGATGCCATTGATACAGTCCAAGCCTTACTTAACTTACTGCCAGCCATCTTGGATGCCACCCATCCTCAGGTGGAAAACATGTACCAAGCCGCGGGTAAGGGTTATTTAAATGCCACTGACTGTGCCGACTACCTGAGCGCTAAGGGCTTACCCTTCCGTGATGCTTATCGCCAAGTTGGGGATATTTTAAAGTATTGTCATGAAACGGATAAAACTTTAGAGGAACTCTCCTTAGAAGAGTACCAATCCTTTAATGATTTATTTGAAGCCGATATCTACCAAGCCATTGATTTGAAACATGGGGTTTATGCCCGTCAGGTGGCTGGTGGACCAGCTCCAGACCAGGTCAAAGAACATATTGCCCAAGTGAAAGAACGTCTGAAAAACTATCAAAATAAGAGAAAAGAAGGGAAGAATGAAAAATGTCATTGATGAAGAAATTGAATCATTGCTTTTTAGCTGTTTTACTGATGCTAACGACCCTATCCGGTCTCTTAGCCCCACAAGTCTATGGTGAGGAAGACCAAGGCCAGGCCCCTAGCGAGAATTCACTCCTCCAAAGCATAAAAGACCGTGGTGAACTTCGAATGGGGGTTAGTCCTGACTATCCACCTTTTGAATTTATTACCATGAAAGACGGCCAACAAACCGTGGCCGGAGCGGATATTGAATTAGGACAAAAAATTGCCGATGACCTCGGGGTTAAATTAAATGTGGTGACTATGGAATTCTCTAGTCTCCTATCTTCCATGGAAGCGGGGAATATCGATATTATCATTTCTGGGATGGGGTATACTGAAGAAAGAGCTAAGTCGGTTGACTTCTCTGATGGTTACCAAAATGATGAACAAGCCATTATTATCCGTAAAGACGATGCCGAAAAGATCCATGATAAAGATTCCTTCACCCCCGATATGACGGTAGGTTACCAACAAGGATCGATTCAAGAAGGGCTAGCCAATGAACAAATGGCTCATGTGGGTAAGCACGCTATGCAACAACTCCCTGATTTAATTTCTGCCTTACTGACGGGGCAAATTGATGGGGTTATTATCGACTCTGGTGTGGGGGGTGCCCACGTTCGCGCCCATGAAGATGCTCTAGAGATGATCAATGGTCACTTTAAATTAGAAGACGATAACTCTAAACGGGTAGTTATGCCCAAAAACCAACCTGATCTACAAGCCGCTATCAACCAAAGTGTCCAAGAAGTCAAAGACCAAGGGTTGATGGACCAATGGCTAGATGAATCTTATGATTTGATTATTAGTGAAGGTCAAGAACAAGCTGAACAAGGGGTTGACTGGTTATCCTATTGGCCTTATTACTGGAACGGCATTAAAATGACCCTGCTGATTTCAGCGGTCAGTGTGGTCTTTGGCTTAACCCTAGGGGCTATCTTAGCTGTTATGCGCCTGACTGAGAACAAAATTTTATCCGGTATTGCTATGGCCTATGTTGAATTCATTCGGGGGACGCCTTTAATGATCCAAGTCCTCTTCATGTTCTTAGGAATCGGTGGATTATTTAACGTACCTGCCTTGCTTTCAGCCTTGATTGCGGTGTCCTTAAACTCGGGGGCTTATATTAGTGAGATTATCCGTGGGGGGATCCAAGCGGTTGATAAGGGGCAAACTGAAGCCGCACGTTCCCTTGGCTTAGACCGTTTGACCACCCTGAAGAAGGTTATCTTCCCACAATCTTTACGGTCAATTTGGCCAGCCTTGGGGAATGAATTTGTGACCTTGATTAAGGAGTCATCCATTGTATCGACTATCGGTATTGCTGAATTAACCTTCCAAACCCGGGCGGTTACCAGCATTACCTATCAAGGGATTATTCCATTGTTGATTTCTATGGTAATTTACTTTATCTTGACCTTTACCTTAACCAAGTTCTTGAACCGTTGGGAAAAACAAATGAATGCCAAATATGCTTAGATTGGCTGAATAATAGCTATGTAAAAAAGCCACTTACTGCTTCCTTGAAGGGAAGGGGGTAAGTGGCTTTTTATGAGGCGAATGTTTTAGTAGCCTTTCTTTTTATCTAGGCGGTTGATACTTGGATAGTTACCGCTTAGGTAAGCTTGGTAGTTTTGATAGAAAATCTTAAAAATAGCATCACGGAAGTGCTCTACCCGACCAGAGGCATGGGGTGTGATTAAGAGGTTTTTAGTTCGCCATAGGGGACTGTCTTCCCTTAAGGGTTCCTCTTGAAAGACATCCAGATAGGCTCCGGCGATCTTTTCTTCTTCCAGGGCGGCTTGGAGGTCAGCCTCTACGACAGCATTGCCGCGGCCCACATTGATGAAATAGCTATTGGTTTTCATCTGCTTAAAGAAGTTCTGGTTAAAGATATTTTCAGTCTCTGCTGTTGCCGGAAGGGTATTAATAATGATATCCATTTGGCCAAGCTGTTCGGTCACACTCGTTTGGGTGTAGGTATTTTGGAAATGTTCTACCGGTCTCCCTGAGGTATTAACTCCGTAGCAGCTTAAACCAAAAGCTTGGCCAATCCGGGCAATTTCACTGGCTAAATGGCCAGTTCCGTAAAGGAGTGCCTTTTTACCTGCCAGATTTTTCACATGCTCATAACGGTGCCAGTTATTTTCTTCTTGTTGGCCATGGTAGATAAAGAGTTGGTGGAAAACCCCTAAGAGATAACCGTAAATACTCTCAGCAATGGAAGGGGCATGGATTCCTGAAACGGTCGTCACCGTTACTTTGGGATCGGCCATAACTTCTTGGGGCAAGTAGTCAGCTCCAGCGGTATCTAATTGAAGCCAGGCTAAATGGCGGTCTTCTCCTTGGTAGATGGCCCTTAGGGTATCTAAGTCGCTACCGAAAAAGATTTCGATTTGGGCGTAGTCACTCGCTTCAAGTTGGTTTTTGTCTTTAATTTGATAGCGGTCACTCAGCTCTGCTAGTTGCCCACGGGCTTGGCCCTTATATTGGGTACCTAGGTAGAGGATGGGTTTAGGCATCTGCCTCACCGCTTAGTTGGCTAGCGGCTGCTTGGTCCAGAATGACAACAACATTAGGGTGTTTTTGGAGGGCACTAGCTGGGACTTCTTCAGTCACTGGACCTTCCACCATGGCTTTCACAGCGGCTGCCTTTTCTTCACCAAAGGCTAAGAGCAAGATGTTCTTGCTGTTTAAAATGGAACCGATCCCCATACTATAAGCCGCGGTTGGGACATCGCTAGGAGAGTCAAAGAGACGGCTGTTAGCCTCGATGGTTGATTCCGTTAGTTCAATTTTACGGGTTTTACTGGTGAAGGAAGAGCCAGGTTCGTTAAAGCCAATATGACCGTTGCGGCCAATACCGAGTAATTGTAGGTCAATCGGATGTTCTTGGAGCAAGTTTTCAAATTGTGAACATTCTTCTTCTTCGTTAGGGTTGGCCCCATTTAAGAGATAGTTATGTTTGAAGGGTTTTTCGTTGAAGAGGTGTTTGTGCATAAAGTAATTATAGCTTTGTGGGTGGCTGGCTTCTAAGCCAACGTATTCATCCAAGTTAAAGGAAAGACTGTCGGAAAAGTCTAAGTCAGAAGCAACGATTTCTTGGTAGAGTTTTTCTGGTGTCGAACCGGTAGCTAAGCCAAAGACTTTAGGCCCATCAGCTAAGGCTTCTTGGTAGTAATTTAAAGCGGCTTGGCTGGCTGTTTCGATGTCATCATAGATATAAACTTTCATTTTTGTACCTCCATAAAAGATATAAGTTGATAAAAATCTTATCCCTAGTTTAACACGGATAGGAAAATAAATCTGTGGCAAAAGTAGATTTTGAAAGTAAAACCGGCACTTTAACAAAAAAATCACAAAGTTGAATAGGTGAAAAGGGGGGAGAAATGATTAAAGCATCTTGGCATAAATTTTGGCAGCGGGCACTTTGCCAAAACTAGCCGGCAAATCCATTGAAAGCGTATACAGATATTCTGTACAATAATGGTGTAAATACTTATTACAATGATTCGATGAAGGAGGAAATATTATGGAACAGTCACAAGCCAAGTCTTCCGGCTTGAAGGCAGGTATCCAAAAATTGGGACGCCATCTCTCTAGCATGGTCATGCCTAATATCGGTGCCTTTATAGCCTGGGGGATTTTTGCTGCGCTCTTCATTCCAACGGGTTACCTACCTAATGAAAGCTTAAATGCTGTTGGTGGAGCCATGCAACGTTATCTCTTGCCATTATTAATTGCTTATTCTGGTGGTGCCCTGGTCTACCAACAACGGGGTGCTGTTGTTGCGACCATTGCTACGATGGGAGTTATCGGTGGTGCGCCACCCGAAACGCCAATGTTTATTGGTGCTATGGCCATGGGTCCCTTTGCCGGTTGGGTCATTAAGAAATTTGACCAAGCCTTCCAAGAAAAAATCCCTTCTGGTTTTGAAATGTTAGTCAATAACTTTTCCAGCGGGATTCTAGGCTTCTTCTTAGCCTTACTTGGTTTCTTTGCAGTTGGACCACTGGTGAGTTGGGGAACTGAATGGATGGGAATTGGCGTAAATAAGATCATGGAACTGGGTTTCTTACCTTTGGCCAATGTCTTGATTGAGCCCGCTAAGATCCTTTTCCTAAACAATGCTATCAACCATGGGATCTTAACACCACTAGGTTCAGCCCAAGTTGCTGAAGTGGGCAAATCGGTACTCTATCTCTTAGAAGCCAACCCTGGTCCTGGTCTGGGTGTTTTACTAGCCTTTGCTCTTTTTGGTAAGGGTAGCGCCAAATCTTCCAGTTGGGGAGCTATGATCATCCACTTCCTTGGTGGGATTCATGAGATTTACTTCCCTTATGTGATGACCAAGCCTCTCTTAATCTTAGCGGTTATCGCTGGTGGGGTAACGGGGACCTTTGTTAACGTCCTCCTCAATGTTGGTTTAACTGGACCTGCTTCTCCAGGCTCCATTTTTGCTATTTTTGGGGTAACTGCTCGTGGCGACCATCTACCTATGCTCCTAGCTGTTGCTGCCGCTGCTGCGGTATCCTTTGCGGTTGCTGCTTTAATCCTAAAAACCGACCGTTCCCAAGAAGACAACTTTGCTAAGCAACAAGCAGCTGTTTCTCAAGCCAAGGCTGAATCGAAAGGGCAAAGTGCTGATGTTGAAGCGGCTTCAGATGAAGTTCCAGACGTCAACCAAATCGACCGGATTATCTTTGCCTGTGATGCTGGGATGGGGTCAAGTGCCATGGGGGCTTCCTTATTAAGAAAGAAAGCCAAACAATTAGGTTTGACGCAACCCGTGACCAACTCAGCCATTAATAACTTGAGTGACGATGCGAAGACCTTAGTTATCACCCAACAAGAATTAACCCCTCAAGCTCGTAAGAAAGCGCCATCTTCCACCCATATTTCGGTGAATAACTTTATGGATTCTGACCGCTATGATGAAATTTTAGCGGATATGTTAGATGAAGATGTAGAAACGGTTGAAGCTGAAGTATCTGATGGCTCTAGTGAGTCCGCTGATAAAGACGCTAGTCAAGCGCAAGCATCTGATTATGCTGGTATTAACAAGGTCGTCTTTGCCTTTAAAGGACCTGGTGTTGGTGGCACGACGATTGCCGCTTCCATCTTTAGAAATTTACTTGTCAAAAAAGCCCCTGATAAAAATATCCATGCTTCTGCTCAAGCACTGGAAGAGATTAATGACCAAGACAATATCTTGGTGATCGTACAGAGTGATGACTATCAAACAGCCAAGGAACATTTCCAAAAGGCTAGAGTCATTCATTTTGACCGTTTGATTGATGAAGGGAATTACTATTCATTGATTCAATCCTTAGGGGAATAAGGCCTTTAGCCATCCTTTAATAAATAAGCGACTTCAGTCAGATAAAGTTTTCCATTAGCTCGTCTCATGGTGTACTATAAAGGCAAAGTAGCTTTTATAGAGAGGATTAGGCCATGTACTTTTCAGAACGAGAACGGGTCATATTACAGTGCTTTATGGAGCAAGGCGATGGCGTGAGCTTGGAAAGTTTAAAGATGACCTTACAAGTCAGCCAGCGTACAGTTTATCGGGAATTGAATAATTTAGCAGCTTCCTTGAACAAGTTTGGGATCGAAATCGGTCGTGACCGCAAGCAGGGTTACTTCTTACGTTACCCCAAGGACTTTACGGCTTATGATTTAAAGGATATTCTTGGACCAAAGCAAAGGCAAGCATCCTGGCCTTTCTTTGACCGGGAGATACGCCAGCAGCATCTGGCCTGCCAATTATTACTAGAAAACCCAGAATTGACCAGGCGAGGCCTGGCACAGGATTATGGTGTCAGCCCAGCCACCATTCAAACTGACCTCAAGGCGGTTGGTGAGGCCCTATTGAATTATGACCTCCACCTCGTCCGTGATGATAGGAAGAATTATTTGGTTAGGGGCTGGGAAGCCGAACGCCGGCAAATGCTGAGTTCACTTTTAAGTCAAAATATTGACGAATATACCTTCTTTCATCCCAACCGCCAAGGCGGACAAAACAGTCAAGCCTTTATGGCTTTACTGGAAGGGGAAGACTTGGAATTAGTCCAGCAAATCTTTAATCGTTTGAATCCGACAACCTTTGCTAAGGTGACGGATAACCAGTTGAAGTTGATTATGCTCCAAGTCACAGTCACTATTAGTCGCTTAAAGTCGGGTCAGCATTTAAAAGATGGAGGGCAAGAAAAAAGCAAACACTTAGCCCTTTCCCGGCCCGGAAAAACTGAACAACAGTTAGCCCAGCAAATCATGACTTGGATATCGGATGCTTTAGCCTTACCGATTGGTATTAATGAACGGAATTTCTTGGCCCAGCAATTAGAAGGGGTCAATTACAAGCCGCTTGAACACTTGTTGATTGAAAATTACGATGGAACTTTCCTCTATCAGGTTTCCGAGCTTATCCAAGCTGTCAGTGAAAAAACGGCCAATGATTTCCGCACTGATTCAGCCCTTTACTATAATTTAGTCACCCATATCCAGGCGACCTTTAACCGACCGGAAGTGAGTGAATTTCAAGAATCTCCCCATACCTTATTGGACCGGATAACTGACCAATATTTTGACCTTTACCAGGCAGTGAGGACGAGCTTTTCCCAAGCCTTCCCTGGTCAGAAGATTGGCCGTGATGAATTGGCCTATATTGTTATTCACTTTGCGACTTCCCTGGAACGTCACCCCCAAGGCCGCCAGCAAATTTCCTTGCTCTTGGTTTGCGCGAGTGGGATGGGAACGACAAAAATTCTGGAAAACCGTTTGAAAAAGTACATTAAACAAAATCTATTGATTGATGTGGTGAAATTATCAGCATTAAATCAAGTTGCGCTAACTTCCTATGATATCGTCTTATCCACCCTGTTCTTACCAGGGCTCAGCCGTCACTATCACTTGGTCTCCCCCTTGCTCTTAGACGATGAATTAAAGGCTTTAGAAATAGAAATTGAGCAAATCGCTCAAAATAAGGACCGGGGAGGAGCTAACAATCGGACTGGGGAAGTAAGAAGCTTAGCGAGAAATAATCAGGAACTCAGTTTAGAAAATTATTATCATAAGATCAAAGAGGCTTATCAAGTCTACCAAAACTTTCAAGTGATTAAGGTCAATAATACTGGAAAGGCTAAGCTTGATCTCAAAGCCTTACTTGACCAGCAAATAGGGCAACTTAGAGGCCAGCAAGTTGGCGATAGCCAGCAGGTCAGCGAGGCGGTCATGCGGCGATTTAAAGAATCGGCTATCGGCATCCCACATTCAAGTATCGGACTCTTCCATACGAGTCATGTTGAGGTCCTAGAGCCGTACTTTGTCATTTATGACTTGGCGGAGGGTTACCCTATTTTGGGCATGGACCACCAAATGATGACCCTTAGACGTTTGCTACTACTCTTAGCCCCCAACCCCTTAACCCCCTGGATACAGGAAGTGATGGGAGCAATATCGAGTTCCGTGATTGAAAATGATGCTAATCTCTCCCTCTATGATCGAGGCGATGAAGGGCGCTTGAAACAGTTATTGAATAACATATTACTGGCTACCATAAAAAATATGGACAGTCTATAAAAAAGCAAAAATGATGTAGGAGTATTCCTGGAGATAAAAGGAGTGAGGAAATGGAATTAAAAGAATCGATGATTCGTTTGAATCAATCCTTTATTAATAAAGAAGATGCCATTCGTGCAGCTGGGCAATTGCTTGTTGATGACGGCGATGTGGAAGAAGAATATATTGATTCCATGTTAGCCCGTGAGGAAGTGGTTTCAACCCATATGGGGAATTTTATTGCCATTCCCCATGGCACCGATGAAGGTAAAGATAAAGTAAAAGCAACTGGTATTTCGGTGATCCAAGTACCATTCGGGGTTGACTTTGCCCCCGATGAGCCAGAAGAAAAAATGGCTATGATGGTTTTTGGTATTGCGGGGATTGGAAATGAACACTTGGATCTTTTATCCAAGATTGCAGTTGTATGTTCAGATATGGACAGTGTTGTACGCTTAGTCAATGCAACAAGTGCCCAAGAAATTATTGCTATTTTTGAGGAGGCAGAAGTTTAATGAAAGCTGTACATTTTGGTGCGGGGAATATCGGACGTGGTTTTATTGGTGAAGTATTAGTCGCCAATGGTTTTACCGTTGATTTTGTGGATGTGAATGAAACGATCGTGGATGCCTTGAATGAACGAGGATCCTACCAAATTGGTTATGCGGCACCAGGAGAAGAAAAAATTGATATTTCTGGTGTGAAAGCCATTAATAATGGAAAAAATCCTGAAGCCGTGGTTCAAGCCATTCAGGAAGCAAATATCATTACCACTGCGATTGGCCCTAATATTCTTCCCTATATTGCTGAATTAATTGCCCAAGGCTTACAAGCACGTCGCCAAGCTGGGGTGAGTGAACCTATTGATGTCATCGCTTGTGAAAACATGATTGGAGGGACCGATTTCTTACACCAAGAAGTCGATAAATACCTGACCGACCAAGATCAAGACTATATTGACCGCTATGTTGGTTTTCCCAATGCAGCTGTCGACCGGATTGTCCCTGAGCAACACCATGAGGATGTCCTCTTTGTTAGTGTAGAACCCTTCAAAGAATGGGTGGTTGACCAAACTCACTCTAAAGCTAAGAACATACGCTTAGACGGGGTTCTTTACGTGGATGACCTGGAACCTTACATTGAACGGAAATTATTCTCGGTCAATACCGGCCATGCTTCTGTGGCTTATTCTGGAGCAGCTAAGGGCTATCAAACCATTGGCCAAGCCTTAGAAGATGATGTCATCTTAGAACGTTTGAAAGCAGTCCTTAAAGAAACCAGCAGCTTGTTAATTGCCAAGTGGAACTTTAAGGAAGCGGATATGGCCGCTTACCGGGAAAAAATTGTTGAACGTTTCCAAAATCCAATGATTGTTGACCAAGTCAACCGGGTAGGTCGGACACCAATCCGTAAGTTGGGTTATAATGAACGCTTTATCCGTCCAATCCGTGAATTAAAGGAACGGGGCTTAGATTATAGCACCTTGCTAACAGTGGTTGGCCTAGCCTTTAACTTTGATAATCCCCAAGATGACCAAAGTGTAGCCTTACAAGAAAAATTACAAAAGCAAAGTTTAGAAGAAGTCATCCAAGATGTCACTGGCTTGGATGATGCGGATTTAATTCATGAAATTAAAGCCGCAGTTGAAGCCGCTAAATAATTTCTACAAAAACTTCAAAGAAAAAGAGGTCAGGAAAAAATTCTGACCTCTTTTTTTGAACAATTTTAAAAGATTAAGCCGCTTGTGCTTAATGGAAATGGTGTTTCATTTTCTCTTGGATAATTTGATCTTCTTTTCTTTGTTCTTGGCGGATCTTGCGACGGGAGCCATAACCAGCACAGATGTAACGTTCTTCATCGGTTTCCGGTTGAATTTTGGGCATGGTAAAATCTTCGTCTTCTTTTGGTGTAGCGACAAAGGTTAAGAAAGAGGTTGCGCCAATGAATTTACGGTTTTCCTGATAATTTTCACCAATCACTTTGACAAAGACTTCCAAGCTGCGATGACCGGTCCCAGTGACATAACACTCGATGCGGACAATTTCCCCTAATTTAAAGGGGCTAATGAAGTTCATATTGTCCAAGGAGGCTGTTACCCCAGAACAGCGGGTGGCTTTATGGGCAGCGAGACTAGCCACATTGTCGATTAAATAGAGTAACTCCCCACCATAGAGGTTCCCAGCGGGATTAGTATGGGCAGGTAAAACTAGCATTTCATGGACAACAAGTGTGTCTTTACAATTAAGGACTAAATCCTTTGTTTCGTTTTCCATAGTGACATCCTACTTTCTAATTAAGCCGCTTGATTAACTGGTGGTTCCTCCCTTTATGATTTGGTAAGGAAGCTTCAGGTCAGTGTCAAGCGTTTCATTTTCCATTAACTTGGTCAAGGCCCGCATGGCAACAGCACCAATATCATAAATTGGTGGAGCAATTGAGGAGAGTTCCGGACGTGACATGTGGACAATTGGTGAATTATCCGAAGCCATGATTTCAATCTCATCAGGGACCTTAACGCCATTATCTAATAAGGCATTGAGTAATCCAATGGCGATGGTATCATCGGTAGCAATAGCAGCATCAGCTTCTAATTCAGAGAAAGTCTCGTAAAGGGCATAGCCTGAGTCATAAGAAGGCGACTTCGCCGCAATTAATAAGTCTTCATTGACGGCATGTCCAGCTTCTGTTAAGGCCTTTTCATAACCTTGTAATTGCCGGCTTTGGCTCACTTTGAAGCCTTGGTCACTACCGACGAGGGCGATTCGTTTCTTACCCTTAGCTAAGAAATCTTTAGTGACTTGGTAGTAGGCATCTTCCACGTCTATATTAATAGTAGGCATGGTTGCTTCAGGATCGATTAAATCAGTGAAGACGCAAGGACGACCAGCGGCGGAAATTTTTTGCCGGGCCTCTTGGGAAATGCTATTCCCGATAAAGATAATGCCGTCGACTTGCTTCATAATTAAACTTTCCACCCCAGCAGCGTCATGTTCAGGGTCGGCGTTAGCTAAAATAATATTGTATTCGTACATATTAGCAATATCATCGATCCCCAAAGCCAGAGAACTGTAATAAGGGTTAGTAATGTCTGGTAAGAGTACCCCGATATAGCGGGTCCGCTTGCTGGCTAAACCGCGGGCAATGACGTTAGGATGGTAATTTAATTCTTTAATCACTTTCATGACTTTTTCTCTAGTCTTAGGGCGCACATTAGGATTTCCGTTAACGACACGTGAAACTGTGGCCATGGATACCCCTGCTTGGTGGGCGACATCATAGATTGTCACGTTTTGTTTCTCCATAATAAAACTCCTTCGAAAAAATTTACTGACTTAATATAGCAAAGGTGTTTTTCTTTTGCAACCGTTTACTCATTCATTATATCACGTTTTCATTAACTTTCATAAAAAATAAAATCTTTCCTAAAAAGTTATCGTAGCTTATTACGCTGAAAAGCGCTTAAGCCTGCTTGCTGTCTAAGAAAACACCTATCTCTTTCATTATATATAAAATATTAATTTAAAAATATTATCATAAAATGATAAATAGAAAAAGTTTTTGTAACGAAAAAACATTCTTGACAGTATTTCTCTAAGTGATGAGCTTTTTCCCTATTGACAAAAGGCCCTAAGTCGGCCACAATGAGAGATAGTTTAGACCAGTAAATTGTTGAAGGGTTAAGAGAGAGTTTGGCTGCTGAAAAAACTACCCCGCTCACAATTGAACCTACTAAGATACTAAGTAAGACTTAGCAAGTGCAAGCATTTGCAGGGGAGACACCCTTATCGTCCAATGAGATAAGCAAAAGCTTAATAAAGGTGGTACCGCGAGTCATATCGTCCTTTTAGGGGATGGTGGACTCGCTTTTTTTATCGGATAAAGTGAAAAAGGAGATTACAATGGCAAAAGAAACAACAAGTCATTTACAAGAAAATGATTTTTCTAAGTGGTATTTACAAAGTATTCAAAAGGCTGATTTATTTGCCTATGGTCCTGTTCGTGGAACCATGGTCTTTAAGCCTAATGGCTATGCCTTATGGGAAAAGATTAAGACCGAATTTGATAAGAAATTTAAGGCATCAGGGGTAAAGAATTGCTACTTCCCCATGTTAATACCAGAATCCTTCTTCAAGAAAGAAGCTGACCATGTTGAGGGCTTTGCCCCTGAATTACCCTGGGTAACCCGGGCGGGTGATGAAGAATTAGAGGAACCAGTTGCCCTTCGTCCTACCTCAGAAACCCTCTTTGGTAATGCCATGTCTGACTGGATTAACTCTTACCGTGACTTACCTATGGAACTTAACCAATGGGCCAATGTCTTCCGCTGGGAGAAACGGACCCTACCATTTTTAAGAACCTCTGAATTTCTCTGGCAAGAAGGCCACTGTGCCTACGCTAGCGAAGAGGAAGCCCGAGAACGGACTATGCACTTCCTTAAGGTATATCAAGAAACCGTCGAAGACTTATTAGCTTTACCCGTTTACGCTGGTCAAAAAACCCCTTCGGAAAAATTTGCTGGCGGGGTGGATACCTATTCGATCGAGGCCATGGTGAAAGACACCAAATCTGTTCAAGCAGGGACCTCACACTACTTGGGGACCAACTTTGCCGAAGCCTTTGATATTAAGTATCTTAATACCGAAAACCAACATGTTTATGCCCATACCAGTTCTTGGGGTGTCTCGACCCGCTTGATCGGGACCATGATTATGGCCCATGGTGACGAAAAGGGAGTTGTTTTCCCACCAAAAATGGCACCAATTCAAATTGCTTTGATTCCCGTTGGCAATGTGAAGAAGAACCCTGAGGTCCTTACTCGCCTAGAAGCCATTGAAAAGGACCTACAAGCAGCCGGTTATTCAACCTATTTAGATGATTCCAATAATTCAGCGGGTTACAAATACAATGAAGCTGAAGTGAAAGGGGTCCCACTACGGATTGAATTTGGTCCACGGGATATGGAAAATGGCCAATGCATGATTAAGATGCGTGACTTAGAGGACAAAGAAGCGGTTAACTTAGATGACTTACTCGACAAGGTTGCCACTGAAATGGAAACCATGCAAAAACGTCTCTATGATAAGGCAGATCAATTCCGTCATGACCATGAACATTTCGACATTGACACCCTAGACCAATTAAAGGCACATATCAAGTCTTGTGAAGAAAAGGGTGAATACCCAGGCTGGGTCCTTGCTGGCTGGGATGGCACGGAAGAAACAGAAGCCAAGGTAAAAGAAGAAACCGGCTTCACTACCCGGAATATCCCCTTTGAACCAGCCGTCGAAAAAACTGTCGACCTAGTCAGCGGAAAGCCCGCAAAACACACCGTCTGGTTCGCCCGCGCATATTAGAAGAGAGTGCGACAGTCACACCAAAGGACGAAATCGCTGGAGGAAAATACCATAAGCACAGCAATAAGGATGTGAGGAAGGACCAGGGAGGGAGATTCCTTGGAAGAAAAGGTGATAAGATCAGCTTGCTGATCGTACAACTTTTCTGAAAGGACATCCCCTCACCCTTCCGAACTCAACTAACTGTGCGTTGGAATTTTCTGAAGCGGATGTTCGTCCTGTGACTGGAGCAGGTTTGAATAGAGTGCGACAAGCGCGAAAAAGAGGGCAGAGGCCCTCTTTTTTATTAACTCAAACATGTTTCTTCTACTAACTAAAGACCAGTCGTTTGATATTTTAAGTGGTTAACTCTTGTTTTTATCTCAGGAGAAAATAGAAAACGCTTGCTCAATGAGATGAAATCAGCTATTTTAATAGTATATTACTTAATTTTTTTAAAGTGGATACAACTTTTTAGTTGTTATTATCCAAGTACGAGAAAGGATCCACCTATGAATACAATGGCAGCTATGGCAAAAAATCAATTTCATAAGTCCATAGAAGATATTAGTGACCAGGAACTTTATTATTTATTACTCGATTTAATCAAAGATAAAAGCAAAGGCTTAGCCACTAATCACAGTAAGAAAAAACTTTATTATGTATCGGCAGAATTCTTGATTGGTAAATTACTGGTCAATAACCTATTAAACTTAGGGATCTATGACCAAGTTGAAGAAGAATTACAGGCTCACGGCCGATCTTTAATGGAAGTGGAAGAAGCAGAAAAAGAACCTTCACTCGGTAATGGGGGGTTGGGACGCTTAGCTTCTTGCTTCTTAGATTCTATTGCCAGCTTAGGCATGAACGGGGACGGAATCGGTTTAAATTACCATTTTGGTCTCTTCCGTCAGTTTTTTGATAATAACCAACAAACGGCCAAACCTGATGACTGGTTAGGGGGGAGAACTTGGTTAAACCGCACCGAGACTACTTTTACCGTTCCCTTTAAAAATGGGTCAGTCGCTTCCACCTTATATGAGATTGATATTATCGGCTTTAAAAAAGGGGAACGTAACCGCCTCCGCTTATTTGACTTGGATACGGTGAATTCTGATTTAATCCAATGGGGAACTATCCAATTTGATAAGAAAAATATCCCTGAAAACTTGACTCTTTTCCTCTATCCTGATGACTCTGACCATGCGGGACGGATGCTAAGAATCTATCAACAATACTTTATGGTCTCTAACGCTGCCCAATTGATTATTCGTGAAGCCTTGGAACGTGGGTCCAACCTCCATGATTTAGCTGACTACGCGGTCATCCAGATTAATGATACCCACCCTACCTTCATCATTCCTGAATTGATCCGACTTTTAACTGAAGACCACGACTTTACTTTTGAAGAAGCGGTGGGTATTGTCCGCCAGGTAGTCGCCTTTACTAACCATACGATTTTAAGTGAGGCCTTGGAAAAATGGCCACTGGTAGATATTGAAGCCGTTCAACCAGAAATTGCTAATATTATTTACCGCTTAGACCGTATGATTAAGGAAGAGTTTCCCGATAATCATGCGGTTGAGATTATCGATGGCTCGAATACGGTTCATATGGCTAGCATTGCTATCCACTTTGGCTTTTCGACGAATGGTGTGGCCCGCTTACATTCGCAGATCTTGGTGAATAGTGAGCTCAAGGCCTTTGCAGATATTTACCCAGAAAAATTCTCTAATAAAACTAATGGGATTACCTTTAGGCGTTGGATTATGGCTGCTAATCCGCGTTTGGCTCATTTAATTGACCAAAGCATTGGCGACCAATGGCATCAAGGAATCTCCGATCTTAGCGATTTAAGCAAAGAAAAGAATAATAAGGATTTCATGAATCAATTAGCCCAAATTAAGCAGGCTAATAAAGACCGTTTAGCGGAACATTTAAGGGTAAGTAAACGGATCGAGATTAAGCCAGATTCGATTATTGATGTTCAAATTAAACGGATCCATGAGTATAAACGTCAACAAATGCTGGCCCTTTATATTATTTACAAATATTTTGATATCAAGAATGGCAACCGGCCGCAAACCCCAATCACCATTCTTTTTGGGGGCAAGGCCGCTCCAGCTTATACTATTGCTCAAGATATTATCCACTTAATTCTTACTTTGTCAGCTCTGATTAAGGAAGATCCTGAAGTGGCTCCTTATTTACAGGTTGAGTTTGTCCCCAACTATAATGTCACGGAAGCAGAATACCTCATTCCGGCGGCTGATATTTCTGAACAAATCTCTTTGGCTTCAAAAGAAGCGAGTGGGACTGGTAATATGAAATTTATGCTTAATGGGGCTTTAACCATTTGTACCTTGGATGGGGCGAATGTGGAAATTGCTGAGCGGGTAGGGGAAGACAACATCTACACCTTTGGTAAGGCTAGTGATGAAATTATTGACCTCTATGCGAATAACGCCTATAATCCCCAAGATTACTATAATCGCCCAGCTATAAAACCCTTAGTTGACTTTATTGTGAGTCCGGAAATGATTCGCCTAGGCCACGAAAGTCAATTACGGCGTCTCTATGAAGATATCAAGAACAAGGACTACTTCATGGCGATGATTGACTTAGAAGAATACATTGCCCTCAAAGATAAGATGTATCAAGACTATGAAGACCAAGATGCTTGGTTGGAAAAGGTCCTAGTCAATATTTCTGAGGCAGGGTACTTCTCTAGTGACCGTACGATTTTGGAATATAATAAGGATATTTGGCACTTAGAAGTTGACGATCCTGAATAAACTATTAAAAAGACATAAGTAAAACAAAAATGCAGCAAGCCTAAGGACTTTGTTTGAGAAGTAGGAGCGATTAGAACTTCTCAGCGATCCTTTTGTGCTTGCTGCGCTTTTTTATTTATTGTGTTGTTGAAGATGGAAGCGACAATTCCTTTAGTCGATGCATTCGTTTTCGTATTCTAAGGCAGAGCTCTTTCCTTTAGACCAGATAATTAAGCCAGCAATCCCTTGAGCTAACATGCCTAGGTAGGAGAAACCTACGATCAGGTTACCTGCTTGTAACCAAAGAATCACGGAAAGAATATCGTTAATTAACCAGAGATAGTAGCCGTCCTTGTGACCAGTCACTTGACGTTGTTGGGCGGTAAAGGAAATCCCGTTAGTGATGGCGTCTAAGACAATTTGTTGACCACCTAATACATAGGAGAAGGCCCCTAAACCAATGGTCCAGAAGAAGACAGCTTGACAAATTATTTTTAAATTAAAGTATTGGTCCACATGGAGGTCACCATTTTCGTCACGACGTTTAGCCCAACTGAAGTGGCCAACAAATTCGGTGATGAGATAGTAAATAGATGAAAACATATCTCCGTATATTCCTAGGATAGCGGCAGCGGCAATCCCGAAGATATTTTGGATCCCGTTAACAATAAAAGTGGGTTGCCATTGGATGGCTAAGGTCCAAGTGCCTAAAAATCCAAAGATACTCATCCCCAGAGACATAAGGATGTTAAGGTCAAATTCTTGGCTGGTTAAACTGGTAATAATTCCGTATAAATTAAATCCCAAGGAAACGATAAAACCAAAAGCGATGATGGCTAATTCCACCTTGTTGAGTGGTTTTAAGGCGCGGTGAATACATTCTTTTAAGGACAGGGTCTTAGTGGCTTTGTTTTGTTCTTGCATATATTTTCCTCGTTTTTCTATTGAATTTTTTCTAAATATGTGTCAATACTATCAAAAATGATTTGAGCATCTTGGGGGCGATGAATGTCATAATTATCCACATTTAGCCGCATTTTAGGTGATTGGTCATAGTCTGCATACCATTGACCATAGTGGCTGTGGAGTTGACGGTAATAATCGTAAAGGCCGTTATCAGAACTTGGTTGTTCATAAACCCGGCCCCGTTTTTTGATGTTTTTGACAGCGTTGTCTAGGGAACTATCTAAAAAGACTAAGAGGTCAGGAGCCTTTTTAGGTAGGCTGTCTAATTCTTCCATCATGTTGGCTAGTAAGTCACGGTAGATGCTAAACTCTTCTTCAGAGATATTCCCGTTTAAGACATTCAAATAGGTGAAAAGTTCGTCTTCGTAAATACTACGGTCCAAAACGTTATTATTATCGAAAAAGGCTGCCTTAATATTTTTAAAGCGTTGGTTTAAAAAGTAAATCTGTAAGGAAAAGGCATATTTCTTGGGGTCTTGGTAATATTTATCAAGGATGGGGTTTTCCTCGACAGGTTCGTAAAATACTTTTGTGCCTAAATATTCAGCTAATTTTCCGGCATAGGTCGATTTCCCTGCGCCGATGGTTCCAGCAAAAACTATCACTATTGTAATCCCTACTCTCTAACTATATATTGTGCTGTTTTCTTATAAAAATAAGTGTAAACACTATATCTTGTGTCCGAAAAGTATTCTATCATAGGATATTGATCAGGCCAAGGAAGAAATTTTCCTGCAATCTTTGACCTATTTGACTAAGCTTGAGACTGCCTGGATGGATCGGCCTAATTATTTTTAAAATTTAAATAAGCTTTTATATTTGGGGGCCTTCTTTATAAAAGTTCTAAAAAGACCGATAAGGTGATGAAATCGCTTGCGAAAGCGTTAACAAGATGCTATAATAAGCTTGTGAGTCCCTTACAATGCTTACCCAAAACCTGTAAGGGCTTTTTTGTTTTCAAGAAAATATAAAGCAGTCCGGGGGCTTTTTTCTAGCAAATCCTAGTAATCGTGTTAGACTGAATAATAATAAGCAGCGTAATTTCAATGAGTGGAGGACATTAGGTATGGCAGAAACTTTTAAAGAACGATTGGGTAAAGAGCAACTCTTACCCTTATACACGGTCAATGACTTAGGGTCGGTGGTCTTAGCTGAGGCGGTTTTAAGTGAAAACAACTTGTCCTTTATCGAAGTGACCTACCGCAGTGATCTAGCTTCTCAAGCCATCAAGCAATTGGCGGATAGGGGCAAATTAGTTGTGGGAGCAGGCACAGTCCGTGACTTGGATACCGCCAAGGACGCCGTTGACTCTGGTGCGCAATTTATTGTCAGTCCTGGTTTATCGGTTGAAGTGGTCGATTATTGTTTAAAACAAGATATTCCTGTCTTTCCGGGAGCAGTTACTCCAAGTGAAATCATGCAAGCCATGGATTTAGGCCTTGACGTGGTGAAATTCTTCCCAGCCAATGTCTATGGGGGGCTGTCAGCGATTAAGTCTTTAGCAGGACCTTTCTTTGATATTCAATTCATCCCCACTGGCGGGGTCAATAGTGACAACTACACCGACTATTTAGCCAATGATGCCGTATTGGCAGTGGGTGGGTCTTTTATCTTGTCTGAAAAAGAGGTCTTAAAAGATGAAGGTCAGACAGCTTCAGAAAAATTAGCGGCCTTAAACAAGCAGCTCCACTAAAACTTATTGGAAGATAAATACCCAGCTTTTAGCGGCTGGGTGTTTTTTTGGAAGGAATTTTTTTGTTTAGCTAAAAATTGGCAGAAAAATAAGAGGCTGAGACAAAAGTCCCAGGCTCTTTTTAAAACATGAACTATCTATTCAAAACGTTCTCCAAAAGTCAGCCCTGACGTCCACTTCATACAGGGTGTAAGATTTGGCGTATAGGCTTGGATGGTTGGAGCAAGTCAGAATAAAAGCGAAGCATTCGCTTGTTTCTAACTTGTGAAACCACTCCAAGTCTGCCAAATTGAACCCAACTACAAACTATGTGCGATAGTCTTGTGCCTATCTTCCATAGTTCGCTCCAGTTGCTATAGCTGTTCGAAGCGCAAGCGAGTTACAGATATAGTATGCGAAGCGGTTCAGGGCTCTTTTGACTTTTGTCACACTCTCTTATTTCTTTATTGATCAGTATCGACCGGGACAGGCACATCTACATAGACTTCTTCACCAATCTGAAAACTAGCTTGGGCAGCAGTAAGGTTGGTGAGTTCTTCTTGGAGTTTGTCCACTTCTTGGCTCGGAACGCCTAAGTGATAGGTCACTTTTTCTAAGTAGGAGGTATCTAGGAGAGAGTAGGGGGAGTTTTCCACCCAATAGGCCATGCTACCATTGAGGGAATAATCGATGGTCACATCGACTTGGGTTTGCAAGCGGCGTTCAACCACACCAATCTGGTGGACAGCTTCGGAAACGGCGCCGCTATAGGCACGGACTAGACCGCCAGTTCCCAATTTGGTGCCCCCAAAATACCGGGTAACCACACAGGCAACGTTTTTTAAATCCATATTTTTTAGGACTTCCAGCATGGGTACTCCAGCTGTTCCGCTGGGTTCACCGTCATCAAGGGCCCTTTGAATTTCATTACGCTCACCGATTTGGTAGGCGACACAGTTGTGGGTGGCCCTATAATGTCCTTTTCTGACTTCTTCAACAAAAGCGTCGGCTTCTTCCTTCGTGTAGGCACGCTGAATCCGACAAATAAAGCGTGATTTTTTGATTTCTATTTCATGTTCACCAGCACATTTAATGGTACGGTATTCAATCATTGATGGCTCAGCTCGTTTCTGTTTATTTTCTCCTTATTGTAACTAAAGCGGGTCTAAACTTCAAAAGTCTCCTTTTATTCGTCAATTGAGAGGGGAATTTGGCCGTTAATTACGGATGAATAGTTTAGTCAGGTGATGAAAGGAGGATGAATAAGCGTGCAAGACTTACTTTTAGGACGGCTGCTGGCGGCGAGTGAGCTGCCTGATGACCTTGATTTAAGCAGTATTCCTAGCCTTCCAGCAATTAAAGCTGAGGGAAAGCAATTAATTTGCCAACGTTGTTTTAACCATATGGCTTTTCAGCCTAATCCTTGCATTTGTGACGGCCCGTGTTTTTATTGTTTAAATTGCCTGGCCTTTGCCAAATTAAGGACCTGTGACCGGCTTTATTATGACCTAGATCCTCACTTTTACTTTAGAGACTTATGTCGGGAGCAAACTTACCTAGAATGGCCTGGAACCCTATCACCCCAGCAAGAGCAGTGTGCTAAACAATTATTGACTTCCTATCAAGCGGGGCGGGATCACTTGGTTTGGGCGGTCACTGGGGCAGGGAAAACAGAGATGATTTTTCCCCTAGTGGACTATGTCCTCCGCCAGGGTCAGCGTATCGCCTTGGCCACGCCTCGGGTCGATGTTTGTAATGAGTTATTCCCCCGTTTTCAAGCCGCCTTTCCGGAAATTGATATTCTCCTCCTCCATGGCAAGGTGGACCACCCCTACCGGCTTAGCCCCTTGACTATTGCTTCGACCCACCAGTTACTGCGCTTTTACCAGGCCTTTGATCTTTTAATTGTTGATGAAGTCGATGCTTTTCCCTACCATGGTGACCCCTTATTAGAGGCAGCTAGTCGGCGAGCAGTTAAAGACACCGGCGTGCGAGTGGAACTCACGGCCACCCCTTCAAGAGACCAGCAAAGGGCTATCAAGCAGGAAAAAATTGCCGCTTCTATCCTGCCAGCCCGCTACCACCGCCATCCTCTCCCGGTTCCTAAGCACCGCTGGGTGGGCGATTGGCGGCAAGCTATTGCTAAGGGGCGCTTGCCGGGCGTATTAGGGTCAACCATCAAGTCTTTTTTGAAGAAGGACGAGTCTTTTTTACTCTTCCTTCCCCATATCGCCTTGATGGAAGAACTCGAAAAAATTCTCCATAGGTATTTTAAGCAAGTAAGCTTTACCAGTGTGTCCTCTAAAGACCCCGATCGGATTGAAAAGGTAGCCGCCATGCGTGAACAGACTTATCAGTTTTTACTGACTACTACTATTTTAGAGCGGGGTGTGACCTTTCCTGGAATTCACGTCATTGTCTTAGGGAGTGAGGACCGGGTCTTTAACACCTCCTCCTTAGTTCAGATTGCTGGACGGGTAGGACGAAAACCTGACCAAGCCAGCGGGCAGGTGTATTTCCTTCATGAGGGGAAAACCAAGGCCAGCCTAGAAGCGGTCAAGCAGATTCTCTGGCTAAATCAAGAAGCTAGGAAGCGGGGCTTGATTGATGAGTGAGTGCTTATTGTGTCAAGAAAGTTTCCAGGAAAAGCTTAGCTTAAAAGAACTCTTCACCTGGAAGAGCTGGGAGCCTATTATTATCTGTCCAACTTGCCAAGAGGCCTTTCATTATTTAAAGGGGCCGCGTTGTCAGCAATGTAGCCGAGAATGGGAAGAAGGGGACTACTGCCCTGACTGTTTGACCTGGCAAAGGGAGGATGGCTGGTACTTTCGTAATTACTCGCTCTGCGCCTATAATGCTGTCTTTAAAGACTGGCTACATACCCTGAAAAGTAAGGGCGATGTCAGGGTGGCCGGCTTATTTACACAAGAACTCAAAAAGATTAGAGGCGATTATCCCGGATACACCTGGTTAGCCATCCCTGGCTCAAGTGCAAAGTTTAAAAATCGCGGTTTTCATCAAAGTGAGCTTATTTTGGACCAGGCGGGTATTCCCTACCAACGCTTAATCCACCTATCTGGATCCAAAAAGAAACAGGCCCAGTTGAACCGTCAAGAGCGCTTAGCTAATCAACGCCAGATTGAACGCTTGACAGAAGGGCCACTCCCTCAAAAAATTCTTCTCTTTGATGATGTCTATACAACCGGAGCGACTATCCACCAAGTGGCCCGCTTTTTAGAAGCTTTTGGGGTAGAAGAAATCACTTCACTCACGTTGGGACGTTAGGGAAAACTGCCTTATGACTTGAATTAAAGCGCTATCTAACATATAATATAAGTAGTAAGAAAGAAGCTTATTAAGGGCTTCTGCCAGACCATGTTTGGCTTAGGAAGGATGAGTAATTATGTTTACTTACAATGTTCGCGGAGAAAATATTGAAATCACTCCTGCTATCCGTGATTATGCAGAGAACAAGATTTCAAAAATCGAGAAATACTTTAAAGACGCTCCGGATACAACCGTCTATGTGAATGCCAAAGTCTACCAAAACGGAGAGGCTAAAGCAGAAGTTACCGTTCCCCTACCACGTTTAACCTTACGGGCTGAAGAAACCTCACAAGACCTTTACGGTAGCATTGACCTAGTGGTTGATAAACTCGAACGCCAAGTGAAGAAATATAAAACTCGGATTAACCGCAAATCACGTGAAAAAGGTATTTCTGACGTGATGTTTACTGAAAATAATCAAGAAGACAGTAAAGATGACAATGACAGTAATATTGAAATTGTCCGTACCAAGAGTATTGCGGTAAAACCAATGAGCGCAGAAGAAGCGGTCTTACAAATGGAAATGTTAGGACACTCATTCTTTATTTATGAAGATGCTGAAAGTGAAAGCGTGTCCTTAGTTTACAAACGCCATAACGGTAAGTACGGTTTAATCGAAATCGAAAAAGACATCGTTAACGAATAAGAGATTTTTAAGTCAGAAGCTGGGTCACTTTGATCCAGCTTTTTTGAATGGAAAGACTTAAAGTTTACCAGGTAAATCTCTTCTGACTAGCTGGTGGAAGCTGAAAAGAACGGGGCCGCTAGAATATAAAAAATGATTTCATTTAGCCGAGACGAGCTGCTTCTGTTACAATCAATGGGGAAGTTTTTCTTGTTTTCATAGCTATAAAAAAATGCTAGAATAATAAAGATACCTTATTTATGCAAGGAATACGAGTAGATTAAGGAGAATTCCATGGCCAACATTTTAAGAAAAATGTTTGATAACGATAAAAGAGAATTAAAACGTTTTAATAAACAAGCAAAAAAAGTGGAAGCACTTGCTGATAAATACAGTGAGTATTCCGATGAACAATTACGGGCAAAAACCACCTCTTTCCGTGAGCGCCTCGCTTATGGGGAGAGCCTAGAAGATATCTTAGTCGAAGCCTTTGCCACTGTCCGGGAAGCCGCTAAACGGGTTTTAGGTTTATATCCCTACCATGTCCAAATCGTGGGGGGCTTAGCCCTGCATTATGGGAATATTGCTGAGATGAAGACTGGGGAAGGTAAGACCTTGACGGAGACCATGCCAGTTTACCTCAATGCCTTAGAAGGTAAAGGGGTTCATGTGGTAACAGTTAACGACTACCTGGCCCGCCGTGACTCGGTGGATATGGGAGAAGTTTATCGCTTCCTAGGCCTGACAGTGGGTTTAAATACCAATGACTTAACCGCCGAAGAAAAACGGGCTGCCTACCACTGTGATGTGACTTATTCCACCAACAACGAATTAGGTTTTGACTACTTACGTGATAATATGGTGGTTTATAAAGAACAAATGGTCCAACGTCCCTTGCATTATGCCATTGTCGACGAGGTGGACTCCATCTTGATCGATGAAGCCCGGACGCCTTTGATCATTTCTGGACAAGCTGAACAATCCACAGCCCTTTACCAACGGGCCGATTATTTCGTGAAGTCCTTGAAAGAGGAAGAAGACTATGTCATTGATATTGAGTCAAAAACCATTAGCCTGACTGAACAAGGGGTCGACAAGGCTGAGGCGGTTTTCCACTTAGATAATCTTTATGATGTGGAAAATGGTCCCCTGATCCACCACATTGATACAGCCTTACGGGCTAACTACATCATGATCCGTGATATTGACTACGTGGTTCAAGAAGATGAAGTAAAGATTGTGGACGGATTTACTGGTCGGATTATGGAAGGACGGCGCTATTCAGATGGCCTCCACCAAGGGATTGAAGCCAAGGAAAATGTGCCGATTCAAAATGAATCTAAAACCATGGCCACCATTACCTTCCAAAATTACTTCCGTATGTATGACAAATTAGCCGGGATGACCGGGACAGCCAAAACGGAAGAGCAAGAATTTCGTGAAATCTATGATATGGATGTTATCCAGATTCCTACCAACCGCCCAGTCCAACGTGAAGACGCTTTGGATAAGATTTATCCTAACTTGATGACCAAGTTCCGTGCAGTTGCAGATGAAATTGAAGCCCGCCACAAAAAAGGTCAACCGGTATTGGTAGGGACAGTTGCGGTGGAAACTTCAGAATTACTGTCACGGATGCTCAGTGAGCGAAACATTCCCCACAATGTCCTAAACGCTAAAAACCATGCCCGCGAAGCTGAGATCATTGCGCAAGCAGGGCAAGAAGGCGCCGTAACCATCGCTACCAACATGGCGGGACGTGGGACCGACATTAAATTAGGACCTGGCGTTAAAGAGCTGGGCGGTTTGGCAGTTATTGGGACGGAACGTCATGAATCACGCCGGATCGATGACCAATTACGGGGCCGCTCTGGCCGGCAAGGAGACCCAGGTTTCTCTCGTTTCTACTTGTCCTTAGAAGACGACTTGATGCGTCGCTTTGGTTCAGACCGGGTGAAAGCAATCTGGGAAAACCTTCAATTAGAGGATGATGATGTCTCAATTGAAAATCCCATGCTGACTCGCCAAGTGGAATCTGCTCAAAAACGGGTAGAAGGTAATAACTACGATACCCGTAAGAGTGTCTTAGAATACGACGAAGTCATGCGTGAACAACGGGAAATCATCTATAGCCAACGACAACAAGTTATTGATGAGAAAGAATCGCTTGATAAAATCATGTGGGCAATGATTGAACGTACCGTTGAGCGTATGGTAGAACAGTACACTGCTGGAACGGAAAAAGAGTGGAACTTAGAAGCCCTCTATGACCAAGTCTCTACCGAAATTCTACGCTCAGATGCTATTCAACTTAGTGATTTAGAAGGTAAGTCGCAAGACGAACTCAAGCAATTCATTACCGATAAAGCCCGCCAACGCTTCCAAGAAAAGTTAGAGAATATTGCTAACCCTGACCTGATCTTGGAATTTGAAAAGGTAGTTATTCTGCGGGCAGTTGACACCCGTTGGACCGACCATATTGATGCCATGGATCAATTACGTCAAGGGGTAGGGCTAAGAGCCTATGCGCAAAATAACCCGCTTGTCGAGTATCAAACGGAAGGTTATGAACGTTTCAATGATATGATTTCTGGCATTGAATATGATGCCAGCCGGATCTTTATGAATTCTGAAATCCGTCAAAACCTACAAAGACAACAAGTTTAAGGAAGGATGTGAGGAAGGACCAGGGAGGGAGATTCCTTGGAAGAAAAGGTGATAAGATCAGCTATAAGGATGTGAGAACGCCATCAAAGACTTGAATCACTGGAAGAAAATGCCATAAGCACAGCAAGTCTGTGCGCTGGCATTTTTCTGAAGTGACTTCAAGGCTAGCGTTCGAACTCAACTTGCTGATCGTACAACTTTTCTGAAAGGACATCCCCTCACCCTTCCGAACTCAACTAAAGAGTGTGACAGGCGCCTTAGCAGGCAAGACCTTTAGCGAAATGGAGCTCGTCTCGCACTTGGAATACGTTTAACGATTAAGAAAGAAGGACTGGGCTCGTGAGGCTTACAGTCCTTGTTTTCTTATTACTCAATTTAAAATTAAGGATTTTTTATAAAGGAGCAGTTCGATGGAAATTAGTGAATTACGTCATCTATTAGCAGAAAACCAAGAACAATTAACCAGTTTCGGGAGGTCTCTTTGACTTAGAGGAGTTAGAAGCCCAACTGGCTGAATACCAAGACCGCATGTTGGCCCCTGATTTCTGGGATGACCCGAATCAGGCCCAGGAAGTAATCAATGAAAATAATCAAGTCAAGGCTGTCTATGAAACCTACCATAAGTTATTGTCAACTTATGAAGATCTTCAGGCTTATGATGACTTACTTTCAGAAGAAGAGGCTGACCAAGAGCTCTACCAGGATTTTGAAGATCAAGTGCTCGCCTTCCAGGAAGAGATGGAGGATTATGAGCGCCATATGCTACTCAATGGCCCTCACGATAAGGCGGCGGCTATTTTAGATATTCATCCTGGGGCAGGAGGAACCGAGTCTCAAGACTGGGCCAGCATGCTGCTTAGGATGTACCAACGCTGGGCAGATAGCCATGATTTTACTTTTACCCTCTTTAACTATCAGGCGGGCGATGAAGCGGGGATCAAGTCGGCTACCTTTGAAATTAAAGGCAATAATGCTTATGGCTTATTAAAATCGGAGCACGGTATCCATCGTCTGGTCCGCATTTCTCCCTTTGACTCCAACAAGCGCCGGCATACTTCCTTTGCTTCCGTAGAAGTCATGCCTGAAATTGATCAGAATACAGAAATAGAAATCAATGATGATGACTTGCGGATCGATGTTTTTCGTGCTTCTGGTGCTGGGGGTCAGCATATTAATAAAACCTCATCAGCCGTTCGCATTACCCATATTCCAACTGGAATTGTCGTTTCCTCACAAAGTCAACGCTCACAATTACAAAACCGGGAAACCGCTATGAAAACGCTGCAAGCCAAACTCGCCCGTTTATTAGAAGAAAAGAACGCCCAGGAACTTGATGAAATTCGGGGCGAAAAGTCTGAGATCGCCTGGGGGTCTCAAATTCGTTCTTATGTTTTCCACCCCTATCAAATGGTCAAAGACCATCGCACCAATTACGAAGAAGGCGACACCAGTAAGGTGATGGATGGCGATATCGATGGCTTTATCGATGCCTATCTTAAAGAGACTATCAATCAGGATTAATAAGAAAATGTTATAGAGTTCTTTTTCAGATATTTTTTTGCTACAATAAGAACTGATGATTGATAACAAGGGGGAGGCTTATTCATGAAGAAAGTTCTAGTCGTGGATGACGAAGAATCAATTCGGAAGTTGTTAGAATATAACCTATCTAAAGAAGGCTATGAGGTCACTTCATCGGCTGATGGTAAGGCAGCCTATGATCTTGCAGGTGAGAAAAACTTTGATTTTATTATATTAGATTTGATGCTTCCTTCCATGGATGGAATGGATGTATGTAAGCAATTGCGTCAAGATAAGGTAAATACACCGATCTTGATGCTAACTGCCAAGGATGATGAATTAGAAAAAATTATTGGCCTTGAACTGGGAGCGGACGATTATATGACAAAACCCTTTAGTCCGCGAGAAGTAGTCGCGCGAATGAAGGCCATCTTACGTCGGTCACGTGATTATGGCAAAGTGGCTAGTGACCAAGAAGACAAGAAGGAAGCTGACCAAGACCCAGCCGGGGAAGAGGAATCAGTGATCCAAGTAGGCGATATCACTATTAATAAGAGTGACTTTTCTGTTACTGCCCATGGGCAAGCGGTAGATATGACAAAGAAAGAATTTGAACTCTTAACTTATTTAGCTGAACGGGTCGACCGGATTGTTTCTCGGGAAATTCTCTTATCCAAGATTTGGGATTTTGATTACTCGGTAGGTTCCCGCTTAGTGGATGTGCATATCAGTCACTTACGGGAAAAGATTGAAAAGGACCCTAAAAATCCTGAATATATCATTACGGTTAGAGGCTTTGGCTATAAATTTGAGGTGCCCAAAGCATGAAGCGTTTAACTTTAATCATAACAACAGTGTTTTCACTGTTGTTTATTTTATATAGTTTTCTTTTTGCTTATAATGCTAACGAAGTTGTTCAAGTCACTGTCCAGCAGGAAACCCAAGAATCCATGCGCGATACAGTCCATTCGGTTGAACGCATCACTAAGAACTTGACCGCAGAAGATGTGGTGAACAATAGTTCCGCTTGGTTTGATGCCCAGCAGGAAATTATGAATACCCTTAACCCTATGGAACGGGTGTCTATTTATGACGCTAACCATAAGGAAGTTCTCTCCTTTGGTAATAAACTCTTAGCCAATATTCCCTTTACCGAAGCGGGGAAGCAGGCCTTAGATAAGAATTTATCCTTTACCGAGTTTGAAAATGAAGAAGATATGACCACCTATGAATACACTGGCTTGATCAAGAATAAGAACCACCAGCCCATCGCTTCAATCCGAGTTCTGCGGAATGTTAACGATATAACAGAGGCGCAAAACCGCTTATTGATCGTGTCTGTCGGTGGGTCGGTGGTCATGGTTTTAATCCTTTTAGCGATTCTGTCCTATTACTTTAAAAAGATTGCCCAACCCATTTATTCTATTTCAGATGTGGTTGGTCGGCTGTCTAAAAGTGACTACTCGATTCGTTACAACCAGCTGGGAGTGGCGGAAATTGACGAATTGGGAGACGATATCAATGACTTAGCCAGCAATTTGTCCCGGCAAGATATCCAAATTTCTATGCAGGAGGAACGTTTACAACTCCTGATGGACTATCTGGTGGTGGGTGTTTTAATGATTGATAAAAAGCACCGCATTAAAGTGGCTAATAAGGCAGCCTATAGTATTTTTGATTTAGATGATAATGTGATTAATCATAAATATGAAGAAGTGCTGACAGGTTATCGCCTCTTACAAATGATAGAAACTTGCTACTCCACCAAAGAGAATGTTAACGATGAAGTTTACCTCTATTATCCTAAGGAATTGATTTTGGATGTTAATATTCTCTATGTTCCTAAGAAGGCCAATGTCTCTGGAATCAGTGAGCAGGTAGTGGTATTAGCCTATGATATTACTGAAATTCGCCGTTTAGAAAAAGTGCGCTCTGATTTCATTGCCAATGCTTCCCACGAATTAAAGACACCTGTCACCGCCTTAAAGGGCTTTACGGAAACCTTACTCGATGGGGCCTTAGAAGATGAGGATACCGCTCGAGAATTTGTCGAGATTATGAACCGGGAAGCTAACCGACTGGGTTTTCTCATTAATGATATTTTAGATTTGGCTAAGATTGAGCAAGACCAACTCGGTCACCGGAGTGAAACAGTGCAACTGAACCGTGTGATTGCTGAAGTCGTTCATTCTTTAGAAATTCCTGCCAGCGAAAACCGGGTGAAAGCCCACTATGACAATGATCTTGAAGCAGGCATTCGTTTTACTACCGAAGAAATGCGCTTAAAGCAGATTTTGACCAATTTAATCAACAATGCGATCAAATACAACTAGGCAGAGGGAGGTCAAGTTTGGATTAGTTCTACAGTGACTGAGGATGATAAATATGTTGTTATTGCTATAAGAGATAATGGTCTTGGAATTCCTGACGAAGATATCCCCCGGATTTTTGAACGTTTCTATCGGGTAGATAAGACCCGGTCAACTGCTTCTGGTGGGACTGGTCTTGGCCTGTCTATTGTCCGAAATTTAGTCGCATCAATGAGTGGAAAGATTGATGTGGTCAGCGAACTCAATGAGGGATCGACGTTTACCGTCTATTTGCCTAAAAACGATAAAAATTTACTAGAAACAGAAGCAGACACCTCCCTGTCTGCTGATAGCGAATAGAAATTAAGTTTTTTAAGGACCGGATTTCAATAGCAAAGAAATACCGATAAATAATATTTTAATAAAGAACAAACTAAAACAGTCAATGACCTTTAAGTGAAAGGAATTGGCTGCTTTTGTCTTTTTGATTATTTAAAATATAATTTATAAAAAGGAAAAATTTACACAAAATTTACATAAATTTTACAAAAATCGGCAAAAAAGGCTAAACCCTAACATTATTTTTACATTAGGGGGCTATAATGAATATAGTAAGAAAAAAGCGGTCATCCATGATGGCTATATTTTATCAATCAGAAGGAGAGATTGTTTAATGGCATTGAAATTCAAACCACTAGGTAAGTTAGTTATGGCTTTAGGTGTAACAGCAACTTTAGCTGCTTGTGGTAACGGCGGTTCTGAAGGCTCAAATACTGCAGATGGTGGTAGTGAATCAGCTGGTGATTTCTCAGGTACTATTAACGTAACCACTCGTGAAGAAGGTTCCGGTACCCGTGATGCTTTCCAAGAAATCATCGATTTTGAAGAACCAGACGCATCTGCTTTAGTTCAAAACGGTACTGACCAAGTGCTTTCCTATGTAGCTGGAGATACATACTCCATTGGATACATCTCCCTTGGTTCTATGAACGATACCGTGAAAGCCTTGAGGATTGACGGTGTCGAAGCAACTGAAGAAAATGTTGCCAATGACAGCTACAAGATTGCTCGTCCTTTCAATATTGTTTACCCTGGTGAATTAGAAGGCGCTGCCAAAGACTTCCATGACTTTATCTTCTCTAAAGAAGGGCAAGACATTGTCTTAGAAAATGGTTATGTTCCTGTGAAGTCTGACGCTGAAGCATATAGCGGTGATGGTTCTGCAAGTGGTACCATTAATATCGCTGGTTCAACTTCTGTTGGTCCGGTTATGGAAAAACTAAAAGAAGCTTATGAAGAAAAGAATCCAAATGTTCAAATTAACATTACCCAAAATGGTTCTGGTGCAGGGGTTACCGGTGCTCAAGAAGGTACAGCTGATATCGGTATGGCTTCTCGTGAATTAAAAGAAGACGAAACTGGTGTAACAGCTGAAGCAATTGCTAAAGATGGTATTGCAGTAATCGTCAACAAGGAAAACCCAACAGATGATTTATCTGTAGACCAAATTAGAGGAATTTATACAGGAGAAATTCTTGACTGGTCAGAGCTAAATCAATAATAGCGATTAGTAAAAAGAGGCTACTCCTTTAACTAGAGGTAGCCCTTTTTATTGCTGGCCCTTTATAATATAATAGCTTAGTAGAAGAATTTTAAAGGGAGAAAAAAATGCAGAAGAATACTTTAGAAGTCGTCATGAAATGGATCTTTTTCATCTGTGCGGCTGTTTCAATTTTAGCATTATTAGCTATTTGTTATTTCATTTTTGCGGGAAGTATTCCTTTCTTGTCGGATTATGGACTAGGAAACTTCTTATTTGGTTCTAGCTGGCGCCCGCGTCAGGGAGACTTTGGAATTGCTCCAATGATTGTTGGTTCTTTTTATGTGACTCTCTTAGCGATTGCTATTGGTGTCCCTGCAGGAATTTTTACGGCGGTCTTTATGGCCTTCTATTGTCCCAAGAAACTCCACACTTGGTTGAAACCTGCTGTTAACTTGATGGCCGGGATCCCTTCCATTGTCTATGGGTATTTTGGTTTAGTGGTTCTGGTTCCAGCTGTTCGTAGTTTCTGCCAATCTCTAGGTATTTCAAGTACCGGGATGAGCGTTTTTACAGCGGGGTTAGTTTTAGGCATTATGATTTTACCAACCATTATTACCACTTCTGAATCATCCCTAAGAGCGGTTCCTAAGTCCTACTATCAAGCCTCTGTTGGTCTGGGAGCGACCCATGATCGAACAGCTTATCGGATTATGTTGCCAGCGGCTCGGTCAGGGGTTCTTGCAGCGGTTATCTTAGGTATTGGTCGTGCAGTGGGAGAAACCATGGCGGTAATTATGGTTGCTGGTAACCAAGCCATTTTCCCACAAGGCCTCTTCAAAGGGGTCAGAACCATGACCACTAACATTATGTTAGAAATGGCTTATGCTTCTGGGACTCACCGTGATGCCCTGATCGCGACAGGGGCAGTCTTATTTGTGGTTATCTTAATCATCAATGGTGTACTAGCTATTGTAAACCGTAAAGGAGGCAACCACTAATGGCAGATAAATTACTACGTGCTTTGACTTATCTCTTTACCTTATTTACTTTTGGTTGGTTATTTTTCATTATTCTCTATGTTCTAGTAAAAGGGGTTCCTTATTTATCACCAGAACTATTTGCTTGGAATTATACCACTGAGAATGTGTCGATGATGCCTTCTATCATCACCACCATTTACATTGTTCTAGGTTCCTTACTCATTGCAGTGCCTTTAGGAGTCTTTGCTGGTTTCTACTTGGTAGAATATGCTGGTAAAAATAATAAATGGGTGGAAGCCATTCGAATTGCTACAGATACCTTGACAGGGGTACCTTCCATTGTGTATGGTTTATTCGGTATGCTTGCCTTTGTTTTGGCAGCACAATTCCAGTATTCCGTTTTAGCCGGGATTTTAACCATGGCAATCATGGTCTTACCCTTAATTATCCGTAATACCGAAGAAGGTTTAATGTCAGTTAACGATAGTTTACGCTTTGCCTCATATGGCTTAGGGGCAGGCAAGTTACGGACCATCTTTAGGATCGTTTTACCAGTGGCTATGCCAGGGATCTTATCAGGGGTTATCTTGGCTATTGGGCGTATCGTAGGTGAAACGGCAGCTCTTATGTATACCTTAGGGACTTCGACTAGCTTACCAAAATCACTCTTTTCATCCGGGAGAACCTTAGCCTTACATATGTACGTGCTTTCCACTGAAGGCTTACACCGTAACGAAGCGATGGCAACGGGTGTGGTATTGCTGATCTTAGTTTTAATTATTAACGGAACATCAACATGGCTATCCAATAAATTGGGAGCACAAGGAGGACAACAATAAAATGGCTGAACAAACAAAAACGCCGATGAAATTAAAGATGAGTGCCCATAATATGGACCTCTGGTATGGTAATTTCCAGGCTTTGGAAGATATTGATATTGAAATTTATGAAAAACAAGTGACTGCTCTGATCGGACCTTCTGGATCAGGGAAATCCACCTTTCTTAAATCTTTAAACCGTATGAATGACCTGGTTGATGGTTGCCGGATTGACGGGACCATTGAATTAGAAGGTAAAAATATTTACGATAAAAATATCAACCTTAATCTTTTACGTAAGGAAGTAGGAATGGTTTTCCAACAACCTAACCCTTTCCCAATGAGTATTTATGATAACGTGGCTTACGGCCCTCGTACCCACGGTATCCGTGATAAAAATGAACTTGATCAAATTGTGGAAGAATCCTTACGTGGTGCAGCTATTTGGGACGAAGTCAAGGATGACTTGTCTAAGAGTGGTTTAGCTATTTCTGGTGGGCAACAACAACGGGTATGTATTGCGCGTGCCTTAGCCGTTAAACCAGAAGTCTTACTCATGGACGAACCCACTTCAGCCTTGGACCCAATATCCACTTTGAAGATTGAAGACTTAATTAATGATCTTAAAGAAGAATATACCATTGTCATCGTGACCCATAACATGCAACAAGCTGCCCGGGTATCCGACTATACTGCCTTCTTCTATGCTGATCCCGAATTAGGCGGTGGCCATTCTAGAATTATCGAGTATGGCCCAACGGAACAAATCTTCAACAATCCCCAACAAGAACAAACTGCCGACTATGTGGCTGGTCGTTTTGGTTAGTGGAACTTGCCTTTTTACAATTGAAAAGAAGTTTTCAGGACTTGGTTAAGGCCAGGTCCTCTTTTTTTAGAAATAGAAAATAATTGAAAAATTGTCTTATTACTTGGAGAAAAAGCTAGCTTATTAGAAGTATTAGGCGTACAATTCATAGTTATTGAGAGTGAATATATGCGCTAGCCGGAAATAATGGCTTAGCGAGTTAAGGAGGATGTTGATGGAAGCAGAAGCTAGAATCCAGGCGATGGAAAGCCATGCCGATCAAGTGGCCACTTTACTTACTGATTTTTCTAAGTCCCTAGAGGCATATGCTAAGGGCCAAGCTGCCGTAAATAAACTTAGCGATTATTATGGGAGTGAAGAATGGTATCGTGATTTTGAGGCTTCTAACCAGGGAGCTCTTCCTAGTGACTTAAAATGTGGTGTGCTTTCTGAGGATCAAGTCTATAATTTACTTACAGATAATTATGAATTAGCTATTCGTATGCTAGAAATAGCCACACAAGTTATTAAAAATTATTAAGAATAAAGAGGGTAGTCATGTTAAATTTCTTTAAGCGCTTAAATGTTTCTCAAAAGATTGCTTTTTCTTTCATGAGTGTGATTTTAGTAGGGTCCTTACTCTTATCCCTACCGATCGCCCATACGGCGACTTCTACTGCAACTTATTTAGACCATTTGTTTATTTCGGTATCAGCCGTTTGTGTGACTGGTTTATGGACCGAATCCATTTATGATTCGTATAATATTATCGGACAAATGGTGATGCTAGCCCTGATCCAAACGGGTGGCTTAGGCTTGATGACCATTATTGGGTCCATCTACCATACCATTGGGCAAAATATTGGTTTGAAAAATCAAATAGCCACTGGCGCGGCCCTTAACCACAGTGAAAATTACAAAATTGGCGACTTCCTAACCCGAATTATTCGCTATACGGCGATTATTGAGGGGACTGGCTTTATCTTATTGTCGACCTACTTTGTGCCTCGCTTCGGCTGGGCTAAGGGGCTCTGGAATGGTCTCTTTACAGCCATCTCAGCTTTCTGTAATGCTGGTTTTGATATTATGGGAAACAATTCCCTAATTGACCTAAAGACAGTGCCGGTATTAAATTGGACCATCATGGCCCTCATTGTCCTGGGGGGAATTGGTTTCAGTGTTTGGTTTGATATTACTAATCAAATCAAAAATTATGCTAAAAAAAGTAATGGACGCAAACTGAGTTTTTATTTTAAACACTTAAGTCCCCACACCAAGTTAGTTCTTATCGTTACTAGCTTAGTTATTCTGACCGGAGCCTCTTTATTTTTACTAGTGGAGTGGAATAATCCTGGTACTATTGGGCCGTTATCGCTTGGAGATAAGATTATGACTGCCTTTTTCCAAACCATCACTATGCGTACTGCCGGCTTTGCTACCGTGGATTACACGGCCTGCCGCCCCGTGTCCTTATTGATCTTTGTTCTCACCATGTTCATTGGTGGGGGTGCCGGGGGTACTGCCGGTGGGTTAAAGGTAACCACCTTTGCCTTAACCATTATGTTAGCCTTGCGCGAGGTGCGGCAAATTAAGCATGTCAACTTTGACCGGCATACGATTCCAGATGCTGCGGTTCGTCAATCTTTTACCATAGCTTTAATGTATGTTAGTGCTCTCTTCATTGGGTCCGCCTTATTATTAACTTTTGATCCAGGCCAGCGCTATTTACACTTGTTATTTGAAGCCATTTCAGCCTTGGCGACAGTTGGGGTCTCTGCTGGCTTGACGCCTAACCTTTCCCTAGCTAGCCACATTGTTTTAATGCTATTAATGTTTGTTGGCCGGATAGGACCGATGACCATGGCTTTAAGTTTGAGACGGAATCGGAACAATTATGATATTCGCTATGCGAAGACCAATATTCTTATTGGATAGATTAGAAAGAAATAAAAAATAATAGGATAAGGGAGTCATTATGAGTAAAGCAAATCGTGTTATTGGTGTTATGGGCTTAGGCCTCTTTGGTTCTGCCTTGGTTAAGCGGCTAGCGACCAAGGGGATTGATGTGATTGCTTGTGACCGCATGGAAAAACATGTCAACGACTTGGAAGATTGTCTAACTATAGGTAGTGTAGGAGACTTTACCGACCTCGACTTTATGCGAGAAGCTGGTTTTGGAAATTGCGATATTATTGTGATTGGAACCGGGGAAAACCTCGAGGCTGCCGTTCTCGGTGTGATTAACTGCCAAGAATTAGGGGTCAACCATATTATCTGTAAGGCCAAGAACCAACGTTTTGCCCAAGCCTTGTTAGCGTTAGGGGTTTCGCGAGTGATTCTTCCTGAAGAGGAATCAGGCTACCATATTGCCGATGTTATCAGCCGCCAATCCATTGAAGACCTGATTAATCTGGATGAAGAAACCGCTATTGTTGAATTCCGGGCTCCGGAAAAATGGGTTAATGTCACTTTGGATGAATTAGATGTCAGACAGAAATACGATCTCAATATTATCGGAATCAGGAAACATTTAAAGGAAACCCTAAATACCCAATTCCAACCGGACTATCGTTTTGCTAAAGACGATATTATTGTGGCTGTAGCCAATAATGAAAAATTTGATCAAATTGATTACTTAGAACGTTTATAATAAGCAAAAAACAGGCCGCGGCCTGTTTTTTGTTTTTATTGATAATAGAGATTTTCATTAGGGAAGACGGGATCATTAGTGACATCGATACCTAAACTCTTTAAGGTTTTTTCATTGTCTTTAGTGAGTATGTAGGTTGAGTGAGCTTGGGTGCCGTCCAGGGCTTTTAATTGGTCATAAGCCATTTGGGCGGTTGGATTGGTTGACGCTGAAATAGCTAGGGCAATGAGTAGTTCATTAGCAGTTAGGATCGGTGTCCGGTCACTTAAAGGGCCAGTTTTGAGTTCTTGAATGGTTTGTAAAATGAGTGGTGATAGCAAGTTAATCGGGTCAGCGATGCCAGCCAGTACCTTTAAGCTATTTAGGATGACTGCACCTGAGGCGTCCATCAGGTCACTGCTACGTCCAGTAACAATTTGACCATCATCTAAAGCCAAGGCCATGACGGGTTGGTCTTCTTCGGAATTGAAGCGGTCTTGGACTTCTTTAGCATATTGGCGTGCTTCTTTGACAGGAACGCGGTCTTCTTGCTTGAGGTTGGAGTCTTCCATAATTAATTGCATCCGTGACAAGGCTTCTTCATCGACCAGACCACTCTTATAATCGTTTTCTGTTTGGAAGGAACGTCGGATGATTTCTTCATTAGCTGCCTGACGGACCACTTCGTCATCAATAATGCCAGCTTTGACACAGTTCACGCCCATGTCGGTAGGGGATTGGTAGACAGTTTCGTGGGTAATGCTTTGTAAGATGCGGCGGATGACTGGGAACATCTTTAAGTCGCGGTTGTAATTAACAGCGACTTCCCCATAGGCATCGTAGTGATAATTATCAATCATATTGACATCTTTTAAGTCCACCGTCGCTGCTTCATAGGCAATGTTAACAGGATGGTTGAGGGGGAGGTTCCAGACTGGGAAGGTTTCAAATTTGGCGTAAGATGCCCGGACGCCACGTTTCCATTCATGGTAGAGCTGGTTAAGGCAGGTGGCTAGTTTCCCAGAACCGGCACCTGGACCAGAGACAACCACAATCGGTTTTGTGGTCTCAATATAAGGATTGACTTCAAAACCATTTTCCCCTAAAAGGTCAACGTTAGTGGGGTAGCCTTTAATTTCTTGGTGGGTGTAGACCTTAATTCCCCGTCTTTCAAGATTATGCATAAAGTTTGTGGCATTCGCTTCACCATGGTAGCGGGTGATAAGGACGCTGTTAACAGAAATATCTAAGGCATGGTATTCATCGATTAAACGTAAGACTTCAAGGTCATAAGTGATGCCATAGTCGCCCCGCATCTTGTTACTTTCAATGTCTCCAGCATAGACACAGATAATAATTTCGGCTTGGTCCTTCATTCTCTCCAAGAGTTTCAATTTGGCATCTTCATCGAAACCTGGAAGGACCCGTTTGGCGTGCTTATCGCCGATTAATTTTCCCCCAAATTCCAGGTAGAGCTTATCCTTGCCTTCAACGCGCTTAAAGATATACTTTGACTGTTCTTCAAGATACTTTTTAGTGTCAAAACCAATTTTACCCATACTCTTACACTCACTTTCTCTTTTTTATTAACGATTAAATGATCGTTACTTGTCTCGGTTCATGTGTTAGTCCAACAAATGAACACCTACAATATGATACACGAAAAAGTTCGCTTGCACAGTAGAAAAAAATAATTCTCGTAAAATATTAGTCAAAAACGATAAAAAGCAAAGACTGATTCCCCTTATTTCAAGCTTTTGGCACAGAAGAATCAGCTTTGCTTTAAATGATTTTATCAATCAGGCCTAGTTTGTTTTTATTTTATAATTAAAGTTTGGTATCTTTTGCCAGCGGTCTTTAAGGAAACGAACCACCATTTTGGGTTCCCGGGCCCGGTTAAAGATACCTTTTTTGTTGCCTTGAACCCGTTGAACGCCAACTTTGGTTTGGAAGTCAGCAAAATTCCAAAGTTGCTCGCCGACAAAGTTATCTACTTGGTCGAAGACTCGAGACATCATGACATAGTAGTCCCATTGGAATTCTTCTGTAAAGGGTTGGCGCTCGATGGCATGGAGGCCAGCAACCGTATCAACCCCGTATTCCGTGTACATGATGGGTTTATCTGGATAGAGGGCTTGCCAGTCTTGTAATTCTTTTAGGCTCAAGTCTTCAGCTAAGTCAAAATCAGCGGTTTGGGTATACCAGCCGTAATAGCGATTAAGACAAATAACATCAACCAGTTCAGAACATTGGTCAGTATCCGGAGTTGCTAAGAGGATATTGATCATAGTTAGGGGACGTTTTTGGGGGTCGAGGGACCGAGCTAATTCAAAGAGCGGGGCAAAATAATCATGAGCTTCCGGGTTGAAAGTGGCTGCTTCGTTGGCCAAGGACCACATCACCACACAGGCGTGATTTTTATCTCTTTGAATCAATTCGCGGATCACTTGCTCATGGGCGGCTTGGGTATCGAGTTCTTGGAATGTATCATCGCGGTAGGTATTGGGGTCAAAGTTAGACATATTAAAACCAAAGGAGGACATAATCCCCACCCCGGTGGTTTCATCGATAACAACAATCCCTTCCCGATCACAGAGCTGCATCATTTCCTCAGAGTAAGGGTAGTGGGAGGTACGGATGGAGTTGGCTCCCATGCTCTTTAAGAGGTTAATATCTAAGACATTATAAACAGGATCATAACCACGACCATGGGCGTAGCTATCTTCATGTTTACCACAACCTTTAAAATAGAAGGGTTCTTGGTTAATTAAAAATTGGCCATTTTTGACCTCTACCTTGCGAATCCCAAAGTCTTGCCGGTAAGTATCCACTAGTTGGCCGTCTTGGTAGAGGTCGACTTGGGCAGTATAGAGATAGGCATTGAGTGGTTGCCAGAGATGGGGTTGGTCTAGGTAAAATTCACTCTCATTAGCCTTCCCCTCGGCAACTATCTTTTCAGCTTCGTCATAAATACTTATTTGATAGGATAACCCGTCATTAACCTGGAAATCAATCGAAACATCGAAGCTAACTTTAGCTTGATCTAAGGAATCATTTAAATCTGGCAGGATGGTGAGGTCAGTCAAACGGGCAGCTTTTGAGCTGGTATAGATAACAATGGAGCGGTTAAGTCCGGCGTAATTGAAGAAATCAAAGTTCTCATCCAATTCTCGGTGGATCTTTCCTTGGTCATCTTTCTTTTCATGGTAGTGGCCCACGGGTAGGGTGGTGTGGTCAAGAATATTGGAGAGTAGGACAGTTAGGCGGTTAGTTTTAGAAAAAGAAACCGCGTCCGTAATTTTGCACTCAAATGGGGTAAATCCCCCTTGGTGATGGGCGACTTCCTGACCATTGACGTAGACCCAAGCTTGGTGGGTTGCAGAGCCAAAGCGGAGAAAAATATCCTGGTCAGCCAAAGTCTTGGGGAGGGTGAAGTCTCTTTGGTAGTAAAAGTAGCCGACATGGTTGCGAATGGCTGGGTCAGCCACTTGGTCATTGAAGGAGGCAGGGACCGCAACACTTTGCCAATGGTCTAAGGGGTCCTTAGGGTCATAACTTTCTTGGTCTTCTTTAATGCGGAAGCGCCAATTGCCATCGAGCGATAAGACATTGCGACATGAGTTGGTTTGTGGATATAACATCTTCATTTCCTTTCTATGGATTTTCTCTTAGCCGGCCTCTTGGTCATGGTTAGGAAAAAATCTTCTTACTTATTACTTTAACAGGACTTTTGTAGAAACAGAAAGAAAAGCGCCAGCAAAAAATAAATCGTAATATTTACGATTTACTATTGACTTCGATCGGAAGAATCGATAATATAAATCGTAAGAGTTACGATTTAAAAAGTAAGAGGAGGAAATCAAGTGAAAAAATCGGTTAAAAGCCTAATCTTTAGCATGTTTTTACTCGCTTTATTAGTGTTTACTGGTGCTTGTACGAAGAATACTGGGGGTAAAGAAGTCAAGGGGCTAAATATTGTCACCAGTTTTTACCCAATTTATGAAATGACCCGGGCGGTTTCGGGAGACTTGAATACGGTGCAAATGATTCAAAGTGGAGCCGGTATTCATTCCTTTGAACCCTCAGCCAATGATATTGCTGCCATTGAAAAGGCAGATGTCTTCGTTTATCATTCGCGGACCTTGGAAGGCTGGGCTAAGAATCTTAAGGAAAACCTGAAAGATTCTCCAGTCAAAGTTATCGAAGGATCAGAAGACTTAACTCTAGACAAGGTTCCTGGCTTAGAAGACCTCGACCCTGGTCAAGAAGTTGACGAAAAAACACTCTATGACCCCCACTCCTGGCTTGATCCGGTACTTGTTGGTCAAGAGGCACAAAGTATTGCTAAGCAATTAAGTGCGATTGATCCTGACCATGCAGCAATTTATCAAAAGAACGCTGATGACTATCAAGCCCAGGCCCAAGATCTAGTGGATAAATACCAAGATCAATTCAAAGAGGCCAAGCAAAAAACTTTTGTCACCCAGCACACGGCCTTTTCTTATTTAGCTAATCGCTTTGGCTTACGCCAATTAGGCATATCGGGGATTTCACCGGACCAAGAGCCCAGTGCCCAACAAATGGCTGAAATTCAAGACTTTGTAAAAAATTACCAGGTCAAGACCATTTTCGTTGAGCCTCAAGTGTCTACCAAAATTGCTGAGGTCATTTCCCAAGCGACGGGGGCTCAATTGGATACCTTAAGTCCCTTGGAAGCAGACCCCAAAAATGATAAAGGACTCTTAGGAAATATTGAGATGAATTTACAAACCCTCTTAAAGCATTTACAAGAAGATAAAAAGTAGAAAGTGAGTGAATAATTGTGGAGAAGAAAAACATTAAGCAAGCCATTCTGGCCTGCTCAGCCTCAGCGCTCTTATTAGGAGGGGGCTATTATTGGGGCTACTCCCAGGGGCATTCAGGCAATGAATCGACGATTAATTACGTGGCTGACCAAGGCCTGGGAAAAGATGGGGCCGAAGTCAAAAAATTATCTCATGCGGATGATGAAATCGAAGCAGAGCAAATCGTAGTGAAGATCACTGATGATGGCTATGTCACTTCTCACGGCGATCATTTCCACTATTACAATGGTAAGGTTCCTTATGATGCCATTATTAGTGAAGAATTAATTATGCGAGACCCCAATTACAAACTCCGTCAAGAAGATATTGTAAACGAAGTTCGGGATGGCTATATCATTAAGGTTAATGGCAAATATTACCTCTATCTAAAAGATCCTAATAAAGCTGTTAATGTGCGAACCAAAGAAGAAATTGAAGAGCAAAGAAAATTGCACAATGTTAAAGAAGACGGTAGCCACGGAGGACATGCCATGACTAAGGCTGAGGCCCAAGCTGTCCAAGCAGCTAAAGCCCAAGGCCGTTATACCACCGATGATGGTTATGTCTTTACTGTAGGGAGCATTGTTCAAGATACCGGGGACGCTTATATTTGTGCCCATGGCGACCACTTCCACTATGTACCTAAAGCAGACCTTTCCCCAGCGGAACGGGCGGCCGCAGCGGCCTATATGGCGGGACGATCAGGAACTTCTCAGTCAGGATCAGCAGGCCCCTCGCGTAGTAGTGGACAAAGCATCGTTAGCCAACGCTTAAATAATAGTCCTTATGCTGGCCTAGTGAATGGGAATAATAGCTGGCAAAACCCACAGGGATCAACGGGTAAAATAAGTCCCCAAAATCAAGCCAACCAAGAAGTTCAGCAAGCGAGTCAGGGACAACGTTCTGGCTTAGACGGTTTATTAGACCAACTCTATAAACTGCCAATGCATCAACGCCATGTAGAGTCCGATGGCTTAGTTTTTGATCCGGTCAAAGTCACCAAAAGAAACAATTTCGGCTATGTCCTCCCCCATGGCGACCACTTCCATATTATTCCTTTTGACCAACTATCCGATTTGGAAATTGCGGCCACTGAAGCTTATTTAAAGGCGGGGAACTACAACTACCAAGCGCCTAAAGACCATTCAAAAACGACAGCATCTAATAAGAAACCACAAACAGGGTCGCAGCCTGAGAAAAAAGATCAAGCAGCTCCTGAACAAAAAGAGCCAGCAGGACAGAAAACCCAGGAGCATGGCCAAGGCAATAAAGATCAAGGAAAGGATCTTTCTCCCTTAGAAGAAGCGCGGCGTCAGGGACGTTATACTACCGACGATGGTTATATCTTTACCCCTGAATCTATCGTTTCTGACCAAGGCGATGGCTACATCTGTCAGCACGGCGATCATTTCCACTATGTGCCTAAGGCGGATTTAAGTGTTAATGAGCGCGCCCAAGCCCAGGCATATCTTAATAAGAAGAGCGGGCAAGCTGGAGCACAGCAAGACCAGACTGAGAAGGTCATTAGGCCCTTAGACCCAGCTCGCCCGCAAGTGAATAAACCAGGCTTTAAACCTAGCCAAATCGACCATCCCAAAGAAGCAAAACCACAGCCGCAAAAAGATCTCAATGACAGTCCGGCAAATAGTCAAAAAACCTTAGAGCAAATGTTGAATGAACTCTACGCTCTTCCTCTAAAAGAACGCCATAGGGAAGGGGATGGCTTATTATTCGATCCGATGAAAGTGACACGCAAGACCAAATTTGGCTATGTTCATCCCCATGGTGACCACCACCATGTGATTCCTTTGCAAGAATTATCCGCTCTTGAAATTGCTGCAACAGAAGCTCATCTCAACAATCCTTCTTATATTTACCAAGCTGGGAAGACCGATCAGGAAAGTAAACCTTCAGATTCCCATGGTGAAGAGATAAATCATCAAGCAGATGAGTCTAAGAAGCAAGCAAGCCAGGTGGACGATAGACAAGAGGAGAAAGACCAAGATAAGGTAAACTTCCTTGCTCTGGCTCAAAAAATCGCTAAATCCGCTAAAGGTAAAGATCATAAAGCCTATACCACTGATGACGGCTATCGTTTTAGCCCAGAGTCGATCCTAGAGTACGACAGTAACGGCCTTATCACCCAACATGGCGATC
Source organism: Aerococcus tenax (assembly GCF_003286645.3). Taxonomy (NCBI): domain Bacteria; kingdom Bacillati; phylum Bacillota; class Bacilli; order Lactobacillales; family Aerococcaceae; genus Aerococcus; species Aerococcus tenax. The sequence goes on from NZ_CP127382.2 coordinate 285,082, forward strand.
ACAGTCACTATGTTCCCTTTGCGGATTTGGATGATGAAGAGATCCGTCAAGCACAGGATTATGTCAATAGCGGGAAAAAGGAAATTAAGTTTGTCGAAGAAAGTCAGGATTCTGCTGATGAAATCGATAAGAAACTTTCTTTAATCGCCCTGGAAAGTGGGGTTAAGAAGGCCGATCTTAAAGTAACCGGCAATAAAGTCATTGTTCCGCATGGTAATCATAGTCATATGAAGAATTTATCGGACTATCCTTCCTACCTAAGAGCGAGTGATTTTTCTACTGCTGAAGAATATAAAGACTATATTTTAGGATTAAAATTGAGTCAGTTCAAATTGGAACATGGTCTCCAAGACAAAGAGGTTTTACGTGATGGTGATCAGTTACTTGCTGTTCTCGCGGATAAAACGATTGCTAAAAAACTTGATGATATTACTTTACCGATAGACTATGAAACTGTTTCGTTTAGCTCTTCTAAAAATGACCAAGGTGAGAAAAAGGGAGAAATTGTAGCAGAGCAGCCACAAGCTACCCCTATCCCTGAAGGGCTCTTTACCCCTCAGCAATTGGCTGCAGTGAATATACAGATGGCCTATCCGGAAAGAGAAGAAAATGGGGCTTTCTTGGTTTACCATATTGATCACTGGCACAAAATCGAAGATATCCATTTAAATGCTTGGTTTAACCAAGATAAGGAAAAAATCGAAAAGGCTAAGGCAAGTATGCGTTATTTAATCACTCATCCTGAAGCTAAAATGCCGCCTAAAAATGGTTTTGGTGTCTCTCATAACCACTCAGAGGATGACAAGGATTTCTATGTGACCTTTAATGGTAAAAAGTATAAGGCTTTCGGTAAGGGGCTCCAGGCGGGACCTTATAATACTGGATCTGAAGGCTATGTTTTTAGTAAGGATAATATCTTAGGGGTGGATGACCATGGTGTAACCACCGCGCACCGAGAAGATGGTCATGCCCATACTCACTATATTGAATTTGGCGAATTAAAGGGCTATGAACTTGCCCAAGTGGAAGAATGGATGGAAGAACAGGGAATAGCAGTTGAAAAGACTAAGGACCAAAGCCCTCAAATCGATCCAGAAAGTGTTGTGCCTGACAAGCGTGGTGACCGCTACGTCTTCGAAGGTGACAATGGTAAGGAATTTTATGTCTATCCATTTGAATTAAGACCGGACCAAATTGCTGCAGTCGAAGCGGTCTTAGCTAGAAAAACACTTGACCCTCAAACAGTGTTAGGCAAGGCTGGCGATGGTTACCACTTTAAAGTGAATGGAAAGTCCGTGGTTTACCCAGCTGAAGCTTTATCCGATTACCAAGTTGAAAAAATTGAACGGCAACTTTTCTTGAAGAATTTCCAAGCAGATAAAGTGCTTAGCCGTTTTTCACGCGGATACCTCTTCCAATTTGACCAAGGCAACCAGTACTTCAGTCAGTCTGAACTCTCAAAAGAACAAATTGCCGCGGTAGAAGAAGTCTTGCAGCAAAGAGCTAGCAAGGCCCCAGATAAAGAGCCAGCCACCGATTCAAAAGCAGCTACCGAACAAAAAAACGACGCCGAACGAATTGAAACGGCAAAGGAAGCCTTTCTCGCTTCTCATGGTTTTAACCCTGAAGAAGTAAAATCCAGAACTGCTGGAGGCTACATCTTTGAAATTTTCGGCACGGAATATAAGCTGACAGTCTATAAGCCAGAATCCGGACAAGCTAAAAAGGCTAGTGAATTAAGTCCTGACCAAGTTGTCGCAGTGGAAGCAGTGCTCAAATCCCGTGAGCAAGAAAGGGCAAACTTAATTTCTGAAAGCAATCACAATCCGTCCTTAGATAATAGTGAGGACAAGAAAGGTCTAGCAGAAAATGTGCTTACTGAAACAGTCAATTCAGAAAATGCTGAAGCCGAAAAAACCAATGACAAAGAAGTTTCGCCAGAAAATAGTGAGACCAACCTGACCACTGAAGTCAAAGCGGCAAACTAAGCAGAGAAAATTCATTTATTTAATCGCTTAAAAATTTGCTTAAGTCACAATACTAAGGCAAGAGGCTCCCTCTAAAGTTTACTTGAAACGAGCTAAAACTTTAGGGGGAGTTTTTTCTTGGTCCTTCGCTTATCAACCGCTTTCATTATCAGTTAAATTTGCTATAATAAGCTCTGGTAAGCTTTATTAAATATGAATTAGTCATGAGAGGAAGGAAAACAATGATTTTTGTAGATAATAATAATCACTATGATGCTTCGGTTAATATTGCCTTGGAGACTTATTTGGTTGAAAACCGCCTAGTCGATGAACCCATCCTACTATTTTATATCAATGATCCTTCGATTATTATTGGACGCAACCAAAATACCTATGAAGAGATTAACCAACGTTATGTGGATGAGCATAATATCCAAGTGGTTCGTCGCATGTCCGGTGGGGGAGCGGTTTATCATGACCGGGGCAACTTTTCCTTCTGCTTTATTAAAGATGATGATGGTAGTTTCCGTGACTTTGCCTCCTTTACTAAACCGGTGATCGATGCCCTCCATAAGATGGGGGTGGAAGGCGCTGCCCTAAAGGGGCGTAATGACTTAGTGATTGGTGACCAAAAATTTTCCGGTAATGCCATGTACGCTAAGGATGGTCGGATGACTGCCCACGGGACCATTCTATTTGATGCGGACTTAAATGAGGTCAACAATGCCCTTAAACCCCGTAAAGAAAAATTCGAATCCAAAGGGATTAAGTCGGTTCGGTCACGGGTAACCAATATCAAACCCTTTGTCGACGAGGAGTATAAGAACCTCTCCACAGAAGAGTTCCGTGACCGGATCCTACTCGAAATCTTTGGGGTTAAAAATCGTGAAGAAGTGCCTGAGTTAAAATTAACCCCTGAAATTTGGCAAGGAGTTATGGATTTACGGGCTGAACGGATGGGAAACTGGAACTGGAATTATGGACAATCCCCTGACTTTGATATCCAAGGTTCACATAAATTCCCCTTCGGCTTTGTGGATTTGCGGTTGAATGTTTCTAAGGGACTCATTAGCCAAGCCAAGATCTACGGGGACTTCTTCGGTCTAGGAGAAATTTCTGATGTGGAAGAAGCCTTGGATGGTGTCAAATACGACCGTCAAGCCATGGTTGATGCCTTAAGTGATCTAGACCTAAATAAATATCTCGGCGATATCACTGCGGAAGAATTAGTGGATATTGTATTCCAAGAAGTCTAGAAAATGCCTTCTTGGGGATAATTTGAGGAAAAATGCTAAAACCGTCTGTATGAGAGAGCGGTCTGTGGATAAAAACTGAATAATTAAACTGGAGCTGTGGCTAAGTGGAAAACTCTGCCTAACTGATAGGTAGGCAGTCCCCAGTCACAGCTTCTTTTTGCGTGTTTCCATTTCTTTAGAAAGACTTTAGAATTGCTTGGCAATCTATTGAGAAGCGGCTGGCATAATAAACAGTGTCAAGAAGAGATCAGATATGAAAGTGAGGGATTAGCATGGAAGAAGTGCTAAGAGTTGACCAGCTGACCAAGACTTATGGCAAGCAAGTAGCTTTAGACCAAGTGTCTCTAAGTCTTAAGGCAGGGGAAATTTATGGCTTAATCGGACGTAATGGGGCAGGGAAAACTACCCTGCTCAAAGCAATTGTCCGTTTGATCAAACCAAGCTCGGGTAAAGTGTCCTTGTTCCATTCGGAAAGTAGCCGGGAGTGGACCAAGGCCTTGGAACGCACCGGGGCAGTGATTGAAAGTCCCGTGGCCTATGACGCCTTAACTGCAGAGCAAAATTTACACTATTATTGTAAATTACGTGGAGTGGTTGATGAGGACCGGGTGGTAAAGGAAACCTTAGACTTGGTTGGCCTGACCCAAGACCGCAAGAAAGCCTATAAATCCTTTTCTATGGGGATGAAACAAAAATTAGGCATTGGGATTGCCTTATTAACCCAGCCTGACCTATTAATTCTCGATGAACCGATCAATGGCTTAGACCCGATTGCCATCAGCCATTTCCGTCAATTAGTTAAACGGTTAAGCCAGGAAAAGCAAATGACTATTATCATTTCTAGTCATATTCTTTCTGAACTTTATCAAACGGCTAGCCGCTTTGGCTTCATTAATCAGGGGCGGCTTATCCAAGAAATGACTAAAGAGGAATTTGAGCAAATGAACCGGGAGTATATTGTCTTACAAACTAGTCAAGTATCCCAGGCCAGCCGTCTATTGTCTGAACAAGGGCAGTCGAACTTTAAAGTGGTGGATGAAGAAACCATCCATATTTTCACCTCTGACCAAAAGATTCAGCCCTACATTCAGCTCTTTAGTCAGGCGGATGTGCCTATCGATGCCATTTATTTTTCTCACAAAAACTTAGAAGATTATTTTACCGGCATTGTCGAAGAGAAAGGAGACCAATAGACCATGTTAAGAGCAGATTTTTATCGATTGTTTCATAGCAAGGGCTTTTACATTACCCAGCTGGTTTTGATTCTGGTAGTCGCCTTCTGTGTCTGGGATAAGGGTGTTTTCTCAATGACTGTCAGTGAACAAAATGCTCAGGAAATCGCCCAAAGGACCGATCTTATCCGAGAAATGGCCTGGACCAGTCACCAAGCCGTTATGGCCATGTCAACCATGGCAGCCTTTCTAATCTATTTCTCTCTCCCCCTCTTTTATATGACTGTGGGAGCGGATTTAAATAGTGGGACCTTAAAGAATATTATTAGTAGCGGGATGTCTAGGACTCATTACTTCTTTTCCAAGTATAGTGTTTTTCTTATGGTGACAGCCCTGCAATTCATCTTTTATTACGGAACGACTTACCTGGTAGCGGGCCTTACCAATGGCTTTGACGCCTTAAGCTTAGAGTGGCTTGGTAATTTTATCAGGGTATTCTTGGTGCAGTACCTCTCCCTCCAAGGCGTCTTTGCGGTAACGATGCTGGTTATTTTCCTAACCCTCTCCAATGTGTGGAGTATCTTAGCGACTATTGTGGTGCCCTTGGTACTAACGGTCGTTCAGATTGCTTACTTTGCTGAAAGTAAAATTTTCGCCTACCTGAATTTCCAAAGTATGCTCAACCAGGCTGGCGCCTTAACTTTGGATAGTGAATTTTTCTTAGAATTTACCCCCTTAGCCCTCTTAGTGATCGCAGTCTGCCTCTTAATCGCCTTAATGTCATTTAAACAGCGCGATTTCTAAAAATTAGCCATTGAATAGTAATGAAAAACCGACCTCGATGACTTAGAATAAGCCTCTAAGTCAAGAGGTCGGTTATTTGTTGTTAATCTGAACCTTCACTAGCTGGCCAAGTGATTTGGCTGGTGAAGCTACCTTCTTGGTAGGTCATGGAGAGTTGCCCCTGAGTGAGATCAACTAATTCTTGGATAATAAACAAGCCTAAACCCGAAGAAAGTTGGTCGTTGGCAAGGTTTTCTGCGTAGAAGCGCTTGGTTAATTGGTCTAAATGTTGGACGGCTTGCTGACTTTGATTTGACAGGGTCAAGTGGACCTGCTTGTTGTCTTTTTTGACCTGGATATTTAATTGAGAGTGGCCATGCTTAATCACATTGCCCAAAAGATTATCCAGAATACGGTTTAAAAGATCCGGGCTATTGTCAATATAGCAAGCTTCCTCAATGGCTAAGTGAATCTGAAAATCATCATTAAGGCGGTCGTAGTAATGGAGTAAGTTTTCCTTTACCGCTTGGCTGAGGTCTACTGGCTCAAGCTGCACTTGGACTTGACCTTCGATAAGTTTTTGATAGCTGAGTAATTCTTCTAAGCGGTGAGCGACTTGGCTGAGATGTTGGTTGATTTTCAATAGCTTTTCTTTTTCAACCGAGTCTAAACTACCTTCTGAATCCAAAAGCTGCTGGCAGTAGCCGCTGGCAACGGTGAGGGGAGTTCTGATATCATGGGCAATATTATGGATGGCTTGGTCAAGACTATTCTTTTCTTGGAGGTTTTTAATCCGCAAAGTTTGTAAGTCATCGAAGAGTTGGTTAGCCTCCCTAATTACTTGGTGGAGGTCCTTATCATTCAGGGAACTGGTGAGTAGGCGGTTAGATTGTTCTTCTCTTCGGTAGGCCATGTCTTGGCTAAAGTTCCGCAGAGCTTTTTTCATTTTCAGATAGCGGTAGAGCAAGAATAAAGATAAGATGCAAAGTAGCAGGGTCAATCCTGGTCCCCCCTGGCTAGTCTGACACCAATCCCCCAAATGGTTTCAATATAGTCCTGGCTGGGATCTAATTGAGTCAATTTCTTACGCAGGTTGGAGAGGTGGGTGTTTAAGGTATTGTCTTCGGCGATATATTGCGCCTGCCAGATAGATTCATAGAGTCGCTCCTTGGTGAAAATTTGCTTAGGGTGGCTGAGCAATTTGTGAAAGATCTTGGCTTCGATTTTAGTCAGGCGGATGGCTTCCTGGTCCGTATAGATCAGAAACTGCTTAGGATCAAAGTGGATGGCTTGAAAGTCAATGACTTGGTCTGACTGATCTTTAGCCTGTTGGTTGCTTTGCCGCAATTGCACCGTAATTCGGGCTAAGACTTCTTTATTGTTAAAGGGCTTAGTAATGTAGTCATTGGCCCCTTTTAAGAGGTATTCACTGACCAGGTCTTTATCCCCCAGGGCTGTCAGCATGATGACCGGGATTTGGCTGCTTTGACGAATATAGTCCAGGACTTCGTCGCCTTTCTTGCCGGGAAGGAGGATATCTAGGAGCACTAAGTCGATGTCCTCTTGGTCAAAGAGTCGGATGGCTTCAGTTCCGGAAAAAGCTTGTTGGATTTGGTAATTCTGACTCAGGAGGTCTTTAAGCATTGTGTTAATGTCATCATTATCTTCCACAATCATGATTTGTTTCATGCAACCACGCCTTTCACTTGATTTTTACCAGTATTGTAACATGGACTAGGCGGATTATTCTCTTATTTCTCGAGCGAAGTTTATAATAGAAGGCAGAAAGAGGAGTGATAACCATGTCTTTAACCCAATCTCAAAGAGAAGAAACTAAACAAGCGCTTAAAGCGGCCTTTAAAAAGACTGGCTTAAGCAAGCAGGAGCTAGCTGACATTTTGGAGACGAGTGAATCTTACCTGGACCAGGTCTTTCAATTACAAGGCCAACGTTTAGAAGATGCCTGGATCTTAAAAAATTATCTCAATACTTATTTAAACGAGCACGGCCAAGAGCCAGTGCCCTTTCAAGCCCTGGGGGGGGATTACCATGATTATTGGTTCTTAGATGCCGATCTCATTGAGCGTGGTCTATTAAAGTAAAAAAGCACCCCCACTAGTGTAGTGCCCCCCAAAAGTTGAATTCTTAGTCCAACTTATTGGGGTCACCATATAGCCTCGGGAGTGCTTTTTTGTAGCGGGTTGAAGGCTAGTGAGAGTGCTTATTCAAATGATTTTATTTCTTTATTCATTAGGAAGTGACCAGTCTAAATCAGGCCCCACCGGAACGATTCCATTGGGGTTAATGGTCGGATGGCTGGTGTAGTAGTGTTCCTTAATGTGGGAGAAGTTTACCGTTTCTTTGATGCCCGGCCATTGATAGAGCTTACGGGTGTAGAGCCAGAGAGCTGGGTAGTCGGTTAAGTTTCTAATATTACACTTGAAGTGGCCGTAATAAACGGAATCAAAACGAACCAAGGTGGTAAAGAGCCGCCAATCAGCCTCTGTGACTTGGTCCCCAACCAGGTAATCATGGTGACTTAAGTGGTCCTCTAAGCGGTCCAATTCCTTAAATAATTGGTCCACTTCTTCTTCATAGACAGATTGCTTGGTCGCAAAGCCCGCCTTGTAAACGCCATTATTAACCTTAGGATAGATTTCATCATTCCATTGGTCAATCTCATTGCGTAGCTTTTCTGGATAGTAGTCGCCTGTTTTTGCGCCAATATCATCAAAGGCTTGGTTAAACATCCGCATAATTTCGGAAGACTCATTATTAACAATGGTATCGGTCTTCTTGTCGTAGAGAACGGGAACCGTGACCCGACCGCTATAATTAGGATCAACATGGGTATAGATTTGATAGAGATAGTCAGCGTCAAAGAGCGGATCTTTGATCACGCCGTCAGCTTCTTCAAAGGTCCAGCCGTTTTCGCCCATATGGGGATGGACAACCGAGATTGAAATCATATCTTCTAGCCCCTTGAGTGCCCGCATAATGAGGGCACGACTGGCCCAGGGGCAGGCATAGGACACATAGAGGTGGTAGCGGCCAGCTTCAGCCTTAAAGCCTCCTTGGCCTGTGGGCCCGGGGGAGCCGTCTTTAGTAATCCAGTTTCTAAATTGGGAGTCTTTGCGGACAAAGTGGCCCCCAGTACTTTCGGTATCGTACCACTTGTCATACCATTTACCGTCAACTAATAATCCCATCGATTAATCGCTCCTTTTACTTGTTTTTAGGTCATATAAGCTTCTTATTTACTATATAAGACCAATCCCTAAATGAAAAATGATTTGCTCCTTTTTCTTGTATGGGTAAAAAACCAAGAAATGATTTAATGTCAGAGAAAATAATGGTAAAATGTTCAGGTACTCAAAGTAATTTAATTAAAAAGGATGATGAATATGTCAAGAGTTGTTGGGACAGTATCACGTGGCCTACGTGCACCCATTGTAAAAAAAGGTGACGACTTAGCTCAAATTGTTGTAGATACAGTCACTCATGCAGCCAAAGAGGCGCCCTTTACCATTCATGACAAGGATATTGTGGCCATTACCGAATCAATCTATGCCAGAGCCCAAGGAAATTATGCCAGCTTAGATGCTGTCGCTAAGGATATCCACCAAAAATTCCAATCAGAAAGTATTGGTGTGGTATTTCCAATTAATAGTCGGAATCGTTTCTATAATATTCTCCAAGCCGTTGCCCGGGCAACTAAGAAAGTTATCATTCAACTCTCTTATCCGGCTGATGAAGTGGGCAATGAATTAATCAGTGATGAAGCCCTGGTGAAGTCGGGCGTTAACCCCTGGACAGATACCCTAAGTGAAGCAGAATTCCGTTCGCACATTGAAGAAATCAAACATAAATTTACTGGGGTAGACTATGTGGCCCTTTACCGTGAATGCGTGGAAAAAGAAGGCGCTGAATGTGAAATCATCTTTTCTAACCAAGCCCAAGCCATTCTTGACTATACTGATGCTGTCTTAGTATCGGATATTCATACCCGTTTCAAAACAGCTCAAGCCGTTAAAGAAGCTGGAGCTAAGACTGTCTACCGTTTAGATGAAATCTTAACCCAATCAGTTGATGGGTCAGGTTACAATGAAGAATACGGTTTATTGGGGACCAATCTCTCTGGAGACAATGAATTAAAACTCTTCCCGCGTGACTCAAAATCTTTTGTCTATGATGTGCAAAAGCGCTTATTAGAAGCTACCGGCAAGAAAATTGAAGTCATGGTCTATGGAGATGGTGCTTTCAAAGACCCAGTGGGTCATATCTGGGAACTGGCTGATCCAGTCGTTTCCCCTGGTTATACCAGTGGTCTTGAAGGGACTCCTAATGAAGTGAAATTAAAATACTTGGCCGACAATGAGTTCAGTGACCTTAATGGGCAAGCCTTAGAAGATGCCATTACTGACTATATTAGCCAACATGACGATGTGGATAGAGATGGTAAAAATGTCAGCCTAGGAACCACCCCACGGCAAATTACTGACTTAGTAGGTTCCTTATCTGACTTAACCAGCGGTAGTGGGGATAAAGGAACTCCAATTGTTTACATCCAAGGTTACTTTGATAATTTATCCGATGAAGATTAATTCATTTAACGAGTAAAAAGGAAAAGTTCAAGCTGAAAATAACAATCAGCTTGAACTTTTTTCTTGGTGCGCCTGGCATGGGCGACAACTCGGTGGTGAAAGTCCACTACAGGCCTTTGCAGTAGGAACTGTTAGCCAATGACAAGGGTGTCCACCGTGAGGTGGAATCTGAAGGAAGTTGGAGGCAAATACTTGCACTGACGTACAGAAACTTCATAAAGAAAGGCTGTCAAAAGATGGATGAGCTTGCCAGACAAAGTGAAGTCCAATACTGCACGAATCTGAGACAGTAGATGAAGCAGTGACATGAGTAGAAAGTTGTCGTTCTTACCCAGGGAGATCTCACAGACGGCGCAGGAGTCCCCTTATAAGAAGCCGGTCGAAAAAGGTTTACTGTGAGAAGTCAGCCGAAGTCATAGTAGTTTCCAGAGGAAACGAAGGACTGAACAATATCCATGTTTATTTAGATGGGAGGTAGCTCAATTATGGGAAAAGCAGAAAAGTTGCGGAAGCAACGCAGCCTACAGAGGAATAAGGTGGAACCTGAAAAGTATGTAGATGTGCTTAGTGGTAGAGCTATTGAATATATGAAAAGACATGATGGGTCTCTAATGAGTCTCGTTGTCAGAGAAGAAAACCTCATGCGAGCAGCTCAATTAGTTCGTAAGAACAAAGGAGCAGCTGGTATTGATGGTGTTTCCGCAGAAGCTGCGGAAGCTGAAGTAAGAAAGTATCTTAGACCCTTACAACAGAAATTGATGAATGCAACATATAAACCTCAACCGGTCAAGCGGGTAGAAATTCCCAAAGCCAATGGAGGAGTTCGTCGATTAGGTATTCCTGTGGTCAGGGATCGCATTGTTCAACAAGCCATTCGACAAGTGATTGAACCAATCATAGATCCTCAACTATCACCTTATAGTCATGGCTTTCGTAAAGGCAAGAGTGCACATAGTGCACTGAAACAATGTGTCGACTATTACGAAACAGGCTATAAAGTTGTGGTTGATTGCGATCTAAAGAATTGTTTCGATAATTTTAATCAAGATAAAATGATTCATTACTTGGAACAAATGGTAAAAGATCCAGCGATATCACGTATTCTTAGACGTTTTATGAGTGCAGGTGTTATTGATATGTCTGGTCAATTTATTGACAGTCATACGGGTACCCCTCAAGGGGGTGTTATTTCACCGCTTCTATGTAATGTTTATTTAAATGAATTGGATAGAGAATTAGAACGTCGTGGACATCGTTTTGTACGTTACGCAGATGACTTTGCGATTTTCGTCAAATCTAAGCGAGCAGGAGAACGTGTGCTAAAAAGTATTACTACTTACATTGAAAAAGATCTTCGATTAACCGTTAACCATGAGAAAAGTCAAGTGGGTTCGCCAACCCGTTTAAAATTCTTGGGTTGCCTTATCAAGCCTACCCGAAAGGGTTGTCGTTTTCGTCCGACGAATGAAGCGAAGAAGAAATTCAAAGCAAAGTTAAAACGTCTGACAAGTCGAAAGCGACCAGGTACCTTTAAAACCATTGTAAAAGAGATCAACCAAGTCACACAAGGTTGGATCAACTATTTTGGAGTAGGCTATATTAAAACCTATATTGAAGAGATAGAACAATGGTTAAACCATCGCCTAAGGCAACTCATTTTGAAGCGATGGAAAAACTGTCGAACGAAGATTATACGCCTCATGCGGTTGGGATTGGATAGTGAAAGCGCGAAGCGTATTGCTTTCTCACGCAAGAAGTATTGGCGTCTATCCAAGACACCGGAGGTGCACTACGCTCTGACAACAAAAAGACTCCGTCAGTGGGGATTAAAATCATTAACCCTCCTGGCGGAGTCTGCCTATTTAAGATATTGAACCGCCGTATACGGAACCGTACGTACGGTGGTGTGAGAGGTCCTCTGTCCGACTAACGGACAGAGTCCTACTCGATCTTATATTTTTCCCAGTAGGCTTCTGGGGTCATTTGCATAATAGTATAGAAGCTACGTTTAAGTTTATTTTCATGAATAAAGCCCGTTTCTTTGGAGATTTCTTTAAGGTCTTTATCACCAGCTTGTAAGCGCTGACAGACGCTTTTTATTCGTAGATGGGTCACTAAGTTTTGAAAATTTCTTTCAGTATAGGCGATAAGTTGGCTATTAATATCTTGGGGGCTTAGGGAAAATCTTTGACTCAGGTGTTCAATTGTAAGAGCATCAGTAAAGTGAGAGTAGGTGAATTCTAATATTTTAGGTTGCAATTCTTTAAGGGCTATAGGAGTAATGGCTTCAATTAATTGCCAGTAGGATTCACATTCTTTAGGGCTTAAGTACTGAATTCTTTTGCTTTCTTCCTGTATTTCTTGACTGTAGGGATAGTTTAATAGCAGAGAAATTTCTTCTTGATTTAACTCAGTATTTTCTTGTAAATGAAGCCATTTAAAGACACGGATTCTTTGTAAAACTTCTTTGAAGCTGATCCCTACATAAGCTTGTATTCCTGCTTCTAGGGACTGGCTGTCCAAGAAAAAGATGTTAGCGACTTCATCTAAATGAAGCGATTTTGAAGCATTGTAGAATAAATAAGCAAATATTTCTTTATAAGAAGGGGTGTAATTACTTATTTGGTGGTTTTCTCTTTGATAGAGGATAATAAACTCTGCTAATTTAAGTAAACTACGAATAGTAGATAACTCTTGGTGGTCATGAAAAAGTTGGTTGGTGTGGGTGGAAATCAGTCCAACCTCTTCACGTAAATCAGTGAGAATTTGTTTGACTTGATAACGCCCCTTAGGGCTTATTTTTTTACAAGGATTATTTTCTAGATAATTGAATAAATCAAATGACTCCTTATCAATATTTAAATAGTCTTTCATTAGAAATTTTATGCGATCAAAGTTATAAACGAGTAAATAATAGGTTACTCTTTCGGTTATCTCTACAATTTCAGAAACCTCAAAAGGTAGTAAAGCAATAATATGCCCAGCTTTCATAATATAGTCAGTATTATTAATTTTTATTTTTCCTTGACCTGAAATAATAATTAAAAACCGAGCTTCTTTATGCAATAAGGGTTTTGTGGGGCTAGAATCAGATTGGATATCCATTGACAAAGCAAATGAATTTTGTCGAAAGTCATCATCTAGTTTGTTGACATATTTTCTCATCACTAATTATGGTTCACTCCCCTACTATCTTAGCTTATTTAATGGCATGAATAAGATTATTATATACTAAACTTAGCACAATCAAAATGATAAAAGAAAGCGCTATACTTTGATAATTTATTGATCAACGATATAATAAAAACATATTAAATGGTCGAGATTAAATGAAAAAAGGAGATTATTATGAGTCATTTATTCGTGAATTGTGAATATGGGATTTCTGGTGACTTAACCCTAGCTGCCTTAGTTGACTTAGGGGCAGATCCGCATTATATCGTAAGCGAGTTAAATAAATTACCAATTGATGATTTTTCCATGTCTTTTAGCAAAAAGGACGAAAAAGGAATTACTGCTAATAAACTTAATTTAAGCTTTACAGAGCTTGATGAAGACCATGATCACCACGGTCACCACCACCATTCGGCTCAAGGGATTTTTCAATTAATTGAGGAAAGTGATCTGGCTGATCGAGTTAAGGAGCGGAGTTTAGCCATATTTAAAGAGGTCGCTCGCGCAGAAGGAAAAATCCATGGCAAGCCAATTGACGAGATTCATTTTCATGAAGTAGGCGCCATGGACTCCATTATTGATATTATTGGGGTTTGCTTAGCACTTGAAGACTTGGATGTTGACTACTTAACCTTTTCAAAAGTGCCTACCGGTCATGGCAAAATTGAAATTGCCCATGGGCTTTATCCGGTTCCAGCACCAGCGACTATGGAGATTTTGGTGGGCGTACCTTTATCCTCTTTTACTGCGGAAGGTGAATTAACTACCCCAACTGGAGCGGCCTTCGCCAAGGTTTTAGCTAATGATTATGCGGATGTGGTTGAAGGAACCATTGAAAAAATCGGCTATGGGGTGGGGGATCGTGAATTTGACCATCCTAATGTCTTAAGAGTAGCCTTGGTAAAAAAAAACTAGCCGGCACTAGGGAAAAGGTTTCAGTGATTGAGTGCCAAGTTGATGATATGACGGGAGAAGCCTTGGGCTATTTGTTGCGCCTACTGGAGAGCCAGAAAGAAGTTCTTGATGTTTTCTATAGTCCCGTAAAGATGAAAAAAGACCGTCCAGGCGTTCTCATTACGGTCTTAACCTCAGCCAAAGATAAGGAAAGCGTTGCTAAAATTTTATTAAAAGAAAGTTCTTCTTTTGGGGTTCGTTACTATGATACCGAACGCTTGATTTTAGCGAGAGAATTTACCCAAGTGGCCTTAATGGGCGGTGGGCTTCAACTTAAAATTGGTTACCTAGATGGAAAGATTATTAAAGTCACTCCAGAATACGACGACTTGGTGAACTTGGCTAGAGATAATCACTTAGCCCTTAGTCAAGTCTATCAAAAGGCCTTGGCGGTTATTGAAGAAAAGTTCGGTTCGCAAATAGAATAAGTAAGGAGTAATTATGGAGCAAAAGAAATTGCAGCAATTGAAAAGTCTCTTAAAAGAAATGGGCCAAGTCTGCGTTGCTTTCTCTGGGGGAGTGGATTCAACTCTTCTCTTATATCTTGCTAGAAAATTACTAGGTAAGGAGAACACCTTGGCCATCATTATTCAGTCTGATTTAGTGAGTGAGGCGGATGACCAGGAAGCGCTAGCTCTTGCTCAGGCTATGGATGTCGAAAGTCAGCTTATCCCTGTCAATGAGTTAGAAGATCCTCGTATTCAAAAGAACGATGACAATATTTGGTATTACAGCAAATTGTTGTTTTACCAAGCCGTTCAAGAGGCTGCTATGGCTCAAAATAAAGACTATGTCTTAGTGGACGGGATGATTGTAGATGATTTAAACGATTATCGTCCAGGGTTAAAGGCTCGAAAGGAGTTTGATATCAAAAGCCCCTTAATCCTGTGTGATTTTACTAAAGAAGATGTCCGTCAACTGGCTAAAAAAGAAGGCATTTCGAATTGGAATCGGTCAAGTGGCTGTAGTGTAATTTCACGCTTTCCTACCGGAACATCACTTAACCAGGACAATGTCCAGCAAATTCTAGCTAGTGAAGCTTATATGCGCCAAAAGGGTTTTGATCCCGTTCGGGTTCGCTACTACAATGAATTGGCTAAGCTAGAGCTCTCTCCTGACCAGTTCGACCAATTCTTCCGAGAAAAGGATGAGATTTTAGTCCAATTTAAGGATTATGGCTTTAAACACCTGGCCCTAGATGTTGAAGGCTATATTTATGGAAAACTCAATCGTTAAAACTAATTTATTAAGTGGTATCAATAAAGAGAGATATAGAGGAAGGACTTATAATGTTTGATAATTTAGGTGAAAGTAAGGTGGATATTGATCGCGATCATTTAAAGGGTTACCCAGAGATTGTCTATGGTTTGCATAAAACTGCAGACCAAATCGCCCGGGTGATGCAGTCTTTACTTGACCACGATAAACCGGTCTTGGTGACCCGGGTAGCTAAAGAGAAATGGGAGGTTATTGGGGCAGATTTTCCCCAAGCTGACTATCAAGAAGCTGCGCAAACGATTACCATTGGCCAGTGTGAGAAAATTCCTCATGGCAAGATGGTAATCCTAAATGCAGGAACCTCTGACTTTCCCGTATCAGAGGAAGCCCGGGTGACAGCAGAATGGATGGGATGCCAAGTGACCTGCATTTATGATGTTGGTGTGGCCGGTATCCATCGCTTATTATCTTACCAAGAAGAAATTCGCCAAGCCAACGTGCTCGTTGTTGTTGCTGGGATGGAAGGCGCTTTACCTAGTGTAGTTTCTGGCCTAGTAGAGGCGCCCGTGATTGCTGTACCAACCTCGGTAGGTTACGGGGCTAACTTAGAAGGTATTACGACGCTCTTAGCCATGATTACTTCTTGTTCTTCCGGGATAAGTGTTGTGAATATCGATAATGGCTTCGGTGGAGCCTACCAAGGAGCCTTATTCTTAAAGCAGATCAGCCAATTTGTTAAGGAGAGAGATTAACAGTTTTTATAGATAAGTAGAAAGAGGGGGTGGTACGAAGATATAACTTTGTCACTTGTCACTTGCAAAGAAAAGTGAGGAATTATCATGAAAGAAGAAAATCAAACTGCTAATCAGCCAGCTCCCCAGAAGAAGAAAAAGAATAAAAAACTCGGTAATCTACTTTTACTGGTTGTTGCCTTTTTATGGGGATCATCACTTACCGTAGTTAAGGGCGCACAGGATTACGTTAATCCAAATATGATTTTAGCGATTCGCTTTTCAGTAGCGGCTTTGGTCTTAGCGATAATCTTTTGGAAAAAAATTCGTGATATGACTAAAGATGATTTAAAAAGTGGGGTAAGTATTGGGGTCTTTCTCTTTATTGCTTATTCTATCCAGACAGTTGGGGTAGGATATACAGATCCCGGTAGATCAGCTTTTCTGTCTGCTTCCTATTGTGTTTTAGTCCCCTTTATTTCCTGGATTGTTTTAAAAAATCGGCCTGATAAATTTAACATGATTGCTGCAGCATTCTGTATTGTAGGAATTTATTTTGTATCAATGGCTGGAGGTGCTGAAAATTCAGTGCTGGGTCAAGGACGAGAAGCAATCTTAGGGGATGCTTTGGCCTTACTGAGCGGTCTGTTTTTTGCCTCTCACATTGTAGCGGTTACGAAATTTTCTAAGGGCAAGGATCCTTATTTGATGACTATTCTGCAGTTCATTACTGCAGCAGTCTTATCTGGCTTAACGACCTTGTTCTTTGAAGATAACTCTAATCTGGTGATTGGACAGAGAACTTTCTTAGAGTTGGCTTACTTGGCGATCATGTGTACAGCAGTTGCCCTCCTATTTCAAAATGTTGGGCAAAAATATACTGATGAAACCAGTGCAGCTTTAATTCTTTCTCTAGAATCAGTCTTTGGTATTTTAATTCCAGTGGCTTTAGGGGTTGAGACCCTAACCGTATACAAGACTATCGGTTTCGTAATGATATTTGTTGCGATCTTAATTTCAGAAACTAAACTGAGCTTCTTATTTTCTGATTCAAAAGAAGAATAATTAATAAAAAGAGTTGATTGGAATGCTTACGGAGCATTGCGGTCAACTCTTTTGTTATTTATCAAGATTTTTTCAATAACGGATTTGTTCTTTAGGATTTAACTTACGAA
Source organism: Aerococcus tenax (assembly GCF_003286645.3). Taxonomy (NCBI): domain Bacteria; kingdom Bacillati; phylum Bacillota; class Bacilli; order Lactobacillales; family Aerococcaceae; genus Aerococcus; species Aerococcus tenax. The sequence goes on from NZ_CP127382.2 coordinate 302,116, forward strand.
ATGCACTGGGGGATATTTGTAAAATCTTTTTAAAATTTCGGGTCAGTGTCTTGCTGGAATTAAAACCGACTTGATAGGCGATATCAATAATGCTTAGGTCAGTTTTAATAAGTAAGTCACAAGCTTTATTGACGCGTAATTGATTCAAGAAATTTGAAAAATTATCTTCAACAAAATAATTAAGCATAGAATTAATATCTTTAGGATTACTATCAAATATCTTCGACAGTTGATCAATGGTAATGTCTTCGGCATAGTTTTCATACAGGTAATTGATTAATTTAAGGTCTCGCGGGCTTAGGCGGCTAGGTATTTGTTTGTCTCCTTTTTTATAGGTGGCTTTGAAATGGCTACTATTTATGCCGTGGTGTTGGCTAAATAGTTTGGATAGCCGGGACTTATCACTAAAGTTTAAAGTATCAGCAATTTGGGTCAAGCTGAGATCGGTATGGAGTAATAAGTACTGGGCTTTAGATAAACGCATTTCATCGAGCAGGCTATAGAAGCCTAGACCAGTTAATTTCTTGATATACTTTGAAATTGTCGATTTTGATAGAAAGAAAATTTCTGAGAGCTTATTTAAAGAGATATCTTCAGAAGAGTGTAGGTACATATAGCGGAAAATTTCTTCGCTACAAATACTTTGGGTCTTATTGTTAGAAATTTGTCGTAGGTAAGAAATGATAATTTCTGCTAATTGGATGACAATCCACATTGAAGATAGGGGCTTTGTGTGCCGATTGATTGAGGCAGTGCGTAAGCCGATCTCATCTCTTAAGGAATGGATCGCCCTTTGGAAGACCTGACTGTCATCTTTATCGACTTGGATTGAATGTTGTTGATAAAGTAAGTCAACGATATCTTGACCTTCATTTGCATAGCTTAACTGTTCCTTTAAGATAAATTCAATGAGTTCAAATCGATAAATTAATAGATAATAAGTGACTTTTTCATCGACCTCGATAATTTCTGAAATTTGCCAAGGTAGAAGTGAAATAATCTTGCCTTTTTTCATTATATGAACTTCATTTTGGATTTTTATTTTTCCTTTACCGGATAAGATAAATAAGAAACGGGCTTCTTTGTGGATTAATGCCTTTGTCGGAGAACTGTCGCTTTCAATATCTAATGATGCAATAAAGTTATCATCAATATTATTGGGAGAAGGTTCTTGGATATTAATAGGACCTTGCATGACATTCACAACCTTTTTAACTTCTTCGCGCTCAGGTTTATTTTACCATATAATTGCTTGAATAAAATTCAAAAGAGACGGTGACTAAGTCTGGGTATTTTATTTGAAAGCATTATAAGAAACGACAAACAACATTTCTTACCTAAGATGTCCTAGATTAAAAAAGTGAGCTGCTATAATAATGCTGTAAGCGATTACAACATAGTTGTAATTAAAAAAGTTCGAACTTTTGTAATAGCAATAATGACATTAATTTTTAGGAGGAAATATCTCATGGCAAAAAACTTTCGTGGTAAAAGTTATCTAAAATTAATTGATTTCACCAGTCGTGATATTCGTCACTTATTAGATCTTTCAAAGAACTTTAAAGACATGAAGCGAGCTGGCGTTCCTCACAAATACCTAACAGGTAAAAATATTGTTCTCTTGTTTGAAAAAACATCGACACGGACTCGTTGTGCTTTTGAAGTTGCTGGTTATGACCTTGGTATGGGCGTGACTTTCTTAGATGCTAATAGTTCTCAAATGGGACATAAGGAATCCATCGCTGATACCGCCCGTGTGCTTGGCCGTATGTATGATGGGATTGAATACCGTGGCTTTAGCCAAGACGTTGTTGAAGAATTAGCTGAATATGCAGGTGTTCCAGTATGGAATGGATTAACTGATGAATGGCATCCAACCCAAATGTTAGCTGACATGTTAACTGTTGAAGAACATTACGGCCACTTAAAAGGTCTAAAATTTGTATATATGGGCGACGCTCGCAACAATATGGCAAATTCCTTAATGGTTGTCTGTGCTAAATTGGGGGTAAACTTCGTTGCTTGCTCTCCTAAAGAACTCGCTCCAGATCCTAAGTTAGTGGAAATGTGTGAAGAAATTGCTAAAGAAAACTTCTCAACTGTTACTGTGACTGACAATGTTGAAGAAGGGACTAAAGATGCTGATGTTCTCTACACTGACGTATGGGTTTCAATGGGTGAACCAGACGAAGTTTGGGAAGAGAGAATTTCTTTACTAAAAGACTATCAAGTAAATAAAAAAGCCATGGAAAATGCAAAACCAACTGCTATTTTCTTACACTGCTTACCAGCCTTCCACGATGAAAAGACAACAGTAGGCCAAGAAATTGCTAAGAAATTTGGCTTAACTGAAATGGAAGTTAGCGACGAAGTCTTTGAATCTGAACAATCCTATGTCTTTGAACAAGCTGAAAATAGAATGCATACAATTAAAGCTATTGTTTATGCAACATTATCATAACTTAATAAGGTAATTGTTACGGATAACACTTAGTTGAATGGAAATAGTATCTTATATATTTCAAAGGATCAGATTGTCTACGGCTAAGATAATATTAGTCGGCTTCTTGCTCACTTAAATAATCATTTGAAAGAGGCTAGTGATGTTTCCCACAACTCATCACTAGCCTAGTTGAAAAGATTAAGAATAGGAAATGAAGTCAAGGTAAGGTTTGAAACTAGTGTTATCTATTCAATTAATAGGCCGGAGGGGAAAGCTTTTAGCGACAGACATTTAACTAAAAAGCTTTTCTACTATCCGGCTTATTTTATTAATTGCTATCTCTAGCTATTATTGATTAACAATTCCTTAATATAAAAACCAATATTTAGAGGTGGTTAAAATGAATTTTATTGAAATGATTACTCAATTTACCAATTGGGTTTGGAACTGGCCTATATTAATTGTACTAATTACTGGGGGATTAATACTTGGTTACCAAACTCGCTTTATTCAAATTCGACACTTTGGTTATGCGATGAAGCAAACATTTGGAAAAATGTTTGACTCGGATGTAGGTGGTGAAGGTTCAGTAAGTCCCTTCCAAGCAGCATCGGCAGCCTTAGCATCTTCAATCGGAGCGGCTAACATTGTGGTTGCGCCGGCGATTATATTTACTGCTGGACCTGGTGCAATTGTTTGGATGTGGGTAGCAGGTATTATTGGTCAAGCCACTAAGTTTTCAGAAATTGTTCTGGGGATTAAATATCGGGAAGTTAATGAAGAAGGAGATTACGTCGGTGGTGCAGCCTATACCTTTAAAAATGGTATTAAAGGGAACCTTGGTAAAATCATGGGCTTTTTGGTTGCATTCTTCTTCATGCTAGAAATCTTACCTTCCATCACAGTTCAAACGATTTCCGCAACAGCACCGCTAGAACAATTAGGACTTTCTCGTCCTATATCTGCTGCTGCGATAACTGTTTTAGTCGTTCTTGTAGTTTATGGTGGTATTCAACGGATCGGACAAATTACTGAGAAATTAGTTCCTTTTATGGCTGGTTTATACGTGATTTGTGGTCTGGTTGTTATTTTTATGAATATTCAGAATTTACCTGATGCTGTTTCTGCCATCTTTTCAAGTGCCTTTAATCCACAGGCTGCGATTACAGGTGGCGCATGGGGAGCCTTTTTAGAAATGTTTAAAGCGGGTGCTGCACGCGGTTCCTATTCTAATGAAGCTGGTATGGGTTCAGCTGCTTATGCACATGCTACCGCCGTTACTGACCACCCTGTACGTCAGGGACTGTGGGGGATCTTTGAAGTCGTTTCTACTACCTTAATGGTATGTACCATTTCTGTTTTAGTGGTGATGCTTTCAGGAAATTATAAGAATCCCGCTCTCAAAGATATTGCGGTCGAAAGAGCATTTAACAACGCTTTTGGTAGTATTGGTACAGTTATCATAGCTATTTCCTTATTTATGTTTGTTATTTCAACGGTTATCGTTATTGTCTTCTATGCAGAAAGATTAGGCGAATATCTATTTGGACTCCACTTTGGTAAATTAATGCGTTTCTTAGCTTGCTTTATGGTTCTACTAGGCGGTTTTGTAACTTTTGAAGGGGCTGGAGTATTCTTAGATTTCACCCTAGGTTTAGTAGTCTTTGTAAATATGATAGGGATGATTATGCTCAGTGGTGAAGTCAGAGAATTGACAGATGACTTCTTTACAAACCCTAAATATTTCCCTGGGGCCAAAAAAGATAAGTAATGTGTATCGATAAATTTAGTTAAGAAACTATACTTTCTCTTAGTTTGGATAAAGTAAAAAAGAATAAGAAATATTGCCTTTTGTATATAAATAGCCTTAATAAAAACGAACTAGGAGAAAGTTAAATGAAATCGCTTAATAAAAATATATTTTTATAGTAAATTATAAATAAACGAGTAATTTAGCTTAGTAAGAAATGTAGAAAGGAGGGAGGAAATGAACACAGAAAAGTATTCTCAGGAAGCCATGCAGGTGCTTAAAGAAGCACAAAACTTAGCCATAAATAAAAAGCACAGCGAAGTCACTGAACTTCATCTGCTCAAGGCGATTCTAGACCAAGACGAAAACTCGGTGATTAAATTATTGACCGACCAGGGGATCATGTTGGGGCCACTAAAAGACCAAGTGGATACCGCGGTGGATAAATTGCGGAGTCCTAAAGGGGTTAAAAATCTCTACATCAGCCGAAATTACCAGCGGCTACTCTTGATTAGTGAACAAGTATCGCGGGCTCAGTTTGAAAGCCGGGTATCTTTAGACCATCTTTTCTTAGCACTAATGAAAGACGAAGATTTTGCTTCTGCTAAATTATTAGCCCTCTTTGAGATCACTGCCGACTTCTATGAACAGGCTATGGCTAAAAGAGAGACTGATAAGTTTCAAGAAGGTATTTCTAAGGCAGACTTGAAACAATTACTCAAGTACGGACGTAATCTTACCCAAGAGGCTATTGAAGGCCGCCTTGACCCCATTATTGGCCGTGATCAGGAAACGCGTAGCGTAATCCGAATCCTGTCCCGGCGGATAAAAAACAACCCTGTTTTGATTGGAGAGGCGGGCGTAGGGAAGACTGCTATTGTTGAGGGCTTAGCTCAACGGATTGTTCAAGGCCGAGTGCCAGATAAGTTAAAGAATCGAATTATTTTTGCCTTAAATATTACCTCCCTAATTTCAGGAGCTAAATATCGGGGTGACTTTGAGGAACGCTTGGAAGAAGTCCTTGGTATCATCAAGGATTCTAAGGGACGCATCATTCTCTTTATTGATGAACTCCATAATATTGTTGGCGCTGGAAATAGTTCAGGATCCATGGATACCTCAAACATCCTTAAACCTATGCTAGCGCGTGGAGAGATTTTGACTATTGGTGCGACAACGACCGATGAGTATAAACTCTACATCGAAAAAGACCTGGCGCTAGACCGACGTTTTCAAAAGGTGCTCATTGAAGAACCTTCAGAAGCTGCCACCTTGTCCATTTTGCGAGGAATCCAGTCTAAGTATGAATCTTTCCACCAAGTCAATATTAAAGACCCTGCCTTAGTGGAAGCTGTCCGTTTGTCGAAACGTTACCTACCTAACCGCAAGTTACCAGATGTCGCTGTCGATATCTTGGATGAAGCTTCGGCCATGGTGAGAATGTATACGGATGAATTGCCTGAAAAGATTCAAGACCTTGAGGCTGAACTCAATAAAATGGAAACTGAAGCGGCTCGCTTAAAAAATGAAAGTGATCAGGTCAGCCAATACCGTTTCAAAGAATTAATGGAACAGGTAGCTGAGCAAGAAAAGCTACTCGACCAAGAATTAGCGAATTACCATAAAGAAAAAGACCGCATCCAAGAAATCACTCGCTTGAAGGGTGAGTTAGAAACCCTGAACCAACAAAAAATGGAAGCCCAATATGAGCGGGATTTAGATAAAATGAGTGCTTATTTAGCTGAAGAGAAAAGTACCAAGGCCGATTTAGAAGAACTTGAACAAAGTACTCCCTACTATAATGTATCGGCAGATGTTGGAATCAATGAAATTCGCGAAGTTGTTGCCCAGTTAGCCCATATGCCTAAAGCAGAAATGGAATCAGATCCTGCTGCTCAAATTGCTAAAATTGAAAGTGACCTGCGGGAAAATTTTGTTGGTGCAGATGATTTAATCGACAAAATCATTAGTCTGGTTACCCAGAGTCGGTCGGGCTTATTTAATCAAGCCAAGCCCTTGCTTTCTTTGATACTAGCAGGGGAGTCGGGGACCGGCAAAACCTATCTGGCAAGGTTAATTGCTCAGGCGCTATTTGGAGGTGAAGAACATCTTATCGCTTTAGACATGAGTGAATTTAGAGATGCCTCTTCCAATACCAAATTGATTGGATCACCACCAGGTTATATTGGTTATGAATCGAATAACCATTTAACTGAACAAATTCGAACCCGCCCCTATTCAGTTGTTTTGTTAGAAAATATTGACTATGCCCATCCGGATATCTTTGCTTTGATCAAGCAAATAGTTGCTAGTGGTCAAATTCGCGATAATAAAAGTCGGGATGTTGATTTCTCTAACACAGTGATTATTGCTACCCTGACTTTAGATGGGAATGCGGATTATCAAAAACAAGTAAGCAAGCGGGTGAATGGACAATCGCTAAGTGATTTTGATGCCGTTTACTACTTACAGCTATTTGATAAAAGTGAGATGGAAGCTCTTATTCAATTAGAGTTGGATCGCTTAGCCAAACTCCTAAAAGATAATCAGATTAAACTAATCTATCAAGATGAATTAGTCAGGAGCTTGGCGAATTATTTGGTGAATGACTTAGATCGTCATAGTGCCAATGATCTCTCCCAATTGATGGAGAGTGAAATCACTACGCCAATTGCCCAACTACGTCTTAATAATCAACTACCAGCATTTACCAACATAGAACTTAGTCAAGCAAAGGGTGGTGATCGGCTAGTTCACATTGACTACCAGCAGGAGAATGGCAAGCAAGATAATTAAAGAAAAAAGACATCGTTAAAATTAACAAGGAGGAAGAGATAATGGCTTATAAGATACCAGAATTAAAATTTCCTGATTTCCAAGAAGCAAAATATCAAGAAATGCCAAGTGTGACTTACGAGGAAGCTGAAAGTGATGGCGTTTTACCTGATAGCTTTTATTTAACCACCCATTTACCAACCTTTTATAAGTTAGGGGAAGAATGGATTTTACCTAAATATAACTCATTAAACTGTGTGGCAGTAGTTGAAGATGATGATATTGTTATTCGGGAGATGCGTGATGTCAAAGCCGGTGACAAAATTATTTCTGGATCGACCACTGATGGGTCACAAGGCATCTTAGTTTATAAAGAAGGTTTTCCAGAAGACATTTATTCTCAACGGAGTGTTTCAGTAGAAACCTCATTCTCACAGGACTACGACAAGCTCTTTGACATTATGGAACATGAGAAGAATAATGGCGGTCATATTTCCTGGGTATTGGGGCCAGCAGTTGTTTTCGACCACGACACTCGGAACGCCTTAGTTCACTTAGCTGAAAATGGTTATATCCATAGTCTCTTAGGTGGGAACGCCATGACCACCCATGACCTGGAAGGTGGTTTCTTAAATACTGCTCTGGGGCAAAATATTTATACCCAAGAAAATGCACCAATGGGACACTACAACCACTTAGACCTCTTAAATGAAGTCCGGACAGCAGGATCGATTAAAAACTTTAATGATGCCGGTAACGTTAAGGACGGAATTATTAAAGCCCTAACCGAGATGGATATTCCAATTGTTCTGTCTGGTTCCATTCGTGATGATGGTCCACTACCAGAAGTGATGGGCTCAACCAGCCAGGCTCTGACTGAAACTAAGAAAATTTTAAATGAAGCAACTCTGATTATTTGTATTGCGACCATGTTACACTCGAATTCAGTAGCCTCCTTGGCTTCAAGCTACAAAGTGGGCGATGATGGTAAGGTTCGTCCCGTTTATTTCTATACCATTGATATCACTGAAAACGTAGTCAACAAGGTTGGGGCTGCCAGAGAATACATGGCTTACCACCCAATGGTGACTAACGTTCAAGACTTCTGTGTCGCTTGTGAAAAAGCTTTAGTAACACCTGCCCAAGGAGAAATGGCTAAGGCTGTTGAAGACGAGGAGTACGAAACTGTTGAAGTAGAAAACAATGAAGACGCAGCGAAGGGAGAGTTGGGAAATGACATTTAAGATTGCTGAATTTCATCATCCAGATTTTGACCAAGAATTTTTGAAAAACGCACCCAATGCTAAGTTAGTTGAAGTAGTAGAAGATGGTCTTAGTCCTAGAAACTACCATGCCTTATCCATTTATCCAGAATATTTTAAAATCAATGACAAATGGGTATTGGCTGAGCAATCCCGAATGGACACCGTCGCAGTGGCCCATGATGAACCTGGTAAGGAATATATCGATGTAATCGAGTTTAGAAACCTTAAGAAGGGTGATAAGGTCGTTGTTGGACGGACAGAAGATGCTTCCGAAGGGATCTATGTTTGGACTGAAGGTTTCCAAGAAGCAGCTGTTGATGCGGATACTTTTGCCTTCCGTGAAGGGCGTTCTCGTGAGACTGCCTTTTCTATGGATTATGACAATCTCTATGAACTCTTAGAGCATGAGCGGGAAGCTGAACATGGTTATGTGACCTTAATTTTAGGGACTGCTACAGTTTTAGACCGTGATTCCCGTGATGCTTTAGCCAAGATTATTAATGAAGGCTATGTTAATGCAATTTTCTGTGGGACAGAAACTGCTGCCTTTGACTTAGAGCAAGGCTTGTATGATACCACTTGGGGGCAAGAAACCTTTACCCAAGAACAAAATACCTACCACAATATGTATGCCACTATCAACCGCGCTCGCCGCTATGGCTCAACTAAGAAATTAGTTGAATCTGGTGAAGTTAAAGATGGCTTCATGAAGGCAGCTATTGAACAAGATGTCCCAGTTGTTTTAGCTGGAACCATCCGTGACCGTTTCGGTTTACCTGAAAGCATCGATAATGTCTATGATGCCCAAAATGAAATGCGTTCTCACATGCGTAAAACTTCAACCATGATTGCTATGTCAGCGATTCTCTTCACCATTGCAACTGGGAATATGACGCCTTCCTACAACCGTTTTGGTGATACAGTCAGACCGGTATTCTTATATACCGTTGACGTCCAAGAATTTGCGGTAGATAAATTGGCTGACCGTGGCTCTCTAACTGCAGTTTCTATTGTCACCAACGTTCAAGACTTCTTACGGAATATTGGTAGTGCCCTTTAAGTCGTAAAGGTAGCTACTGAGTTGGAAGATTAGCGCTTTGTAACTTAAGCATTAACACATCTGAAATTTTTTGAAAAAGGGACTGAAAGGGAAGAGTCTTAATAAGAATGGAGGAAAAATATGAGTAAGATAGTATTAGCTTTGGGTGGTAATGCCCTAGGAAGTACTCCAAATGAACAAAAAGAAGCAGTAAAAACAACTGCCCAATCCATTGTGGATTTAATTGAAGCGGGCAATGAAATTATCGTTTCCCATGGAAATGGGCCGCAAGTTGGTATGATTAATCTTGCTATGGACGTTTCTGCAAAAAGTGATGCTGGCACACCTGAAATGCCATTCCCTGAATGTGGAGCTATGAGTCAAGGTTATATTGGCTTCCATTTGCAAAATGCCATTGAAAATGAGTTGAATAAACGTGGTGTTGATAAAGCCGTTGCATCAGTGATTACTCAAGTTGTGGTAGATAAGGATGATCCAGCCTTTGATAATCCAACAAAACCAATTGGCGCTTTCTATAGTGAAGAGGAAGCTCAAGCCCTAAGTGACAAAGGATTTGCAGTGAAAGAAGATGCAGGTCGGGGTTATCGTCGGGTGGTGGCTTCACCTAAGCCTATCGATATTGTTGAAAAAGCTTTTATCCAAGATGCTTTTGACCAAGGTAATATCATTGTTGCTGCCGGTGGTGGTGGCATACCAGTAGTTGAAGCAGAAGACGGTTATGACGGGGTTCCAGCTGTCATTGATAAAGATTTTTCAAGCGCTAAATTAGCTGAACTCGTTGAAGCTGATTTGTTGATTATTTTAACCGCGGTTGAAAAAGTGGCAATCAACTTTGGTAAAGAAAATGAAGAATGGCTGGATGAATTGACTGTCGACCAAGCCAAAGAGTATACTGAAGCTGGGGAGTTTGCTGAAGGCTCAATGAAGCCAAAAATTGAGGCTGCCCTAGGCTTTGTGGAATCAAAACCAGGTAATCAAGCCATTATCACCTCCTTAGAAAAAGCTGAAGAAGGTATTAAAGGCCAAAATGGTACCTTAATTAAATAAAAAACAAAAACTAAGCCCTCCTAGCTCTTTTGTTGAGCCAGGAGGGCTTTTTGTTTTCTATAATAAATTTTTAACGGCTTGGTAGATGTAACGAGCGACGTAGGGATTATTCATGGTGTAGAGGTGGATCCCATCTACGCCATGGCTAATCAGGTCAACAATTTGATCAATGGCATAGGCCAGACCGGCATCGCGTAAAGCTAGGGGGTTGTCTTGATATTTCTCCATAGCGCGACGGAATTTATCGGGAATTTGTACGCCACAAATCCGAGCCATGCTTTCAATTTGCTTTTTATTGGTGACTGGCATAATGCCAGCTTCAATAGGAACATCGATGCCCGCTAAATCAGCCCGTTCTAGGAAACGATAAAAATAATCATTATCTAGGAAGAGTTGGCTAATTAATTGGTCACTACCGGCATCGACTTTTTCTTTAAGATAGCGGATATCGGTAATGGGGTCAGGGGCATCCACGTGACCTTCTGGGTAGCAGGCGGCAATGAGGTTGAAGTCCTCTTTTGACTTGATGTAGCGAATAAGGTCAGCTGCATAGGGAAAGTCTTCCTTAGGACTTTGACCAGGTTTAGGGTCACCCCGTAAGACTAGGATATTTTCGATATTGGCTGCTTTTAATTCAGATAATTTTTCATCGATACTAGCCCGAGTCTCATATAGGCAGGGCAGGTGAATAACACTTTCAATCCCATAGTTTTTGATCAAAGAGGCAATTTCGATACTTTTTAGGCGGTTATCACTACCTAAGGCTCCGCAGGTTACGCTGATGGCATCGGGATCAAGTTCTTTTAGACCATCTAAGGTTTTATAGATACTGGCAGAGGATGACTTAGCATTGGGCGGAAAGACCTCATAGGTGAAGAGAGTCTTGCCCTTAAACAATTCCTTGGTTTTCATGACGCAACTCCTTTGTTGCTTGGACTAAGTGCTTGAGGCTGGCTTGGGTTTCTTTTTCGCCCCGGGTCTTTAAACCGCAATCGGGATTGACCCAAAGTTTTTCAGGCTTAACTTTTTGAAGCATTTTATCCAAGGCTTCCTTAATTTCACTGACACTAGGGATCCGTGGGGAATGGATATCGTAGACACCAGGACCTACTTCGGTAGTGAAATGATTTTCTTTTAAGGAATCCAGAATTTCTAAGTTAGAACGTGAAGCTTCAAAGGTGATGACATCAGCATCCATGGCATCGATTGCTGGGATGATATCGGTGAATTCGCTATAACACATATGGGTGTGGATCTGGGTTTCCTTATGGCAGCCACTGTGAACGAGGCGGAAGGCTGGAATGGCCCAGTCGAGGTATTCTGTATACCAGTCACTTTGACGGAGGGGAAGTTTCTCCCGTAGGGCGGCTTCATCGACTTGGATAATGCGGATACCATTGGCCTCTAGATCAAGGACTTCGTCACGGATAGCTAAAGCTAGTTGCAAGGTGGAGTCTTTCACGCTGATGTCTTCTCGAGGGAAGGACCAGTTTAGGATAGTTACGGGACCGGTCAACATCCCTTTCATTGGTTTCTTGGTGAGGGATTGGGCATAAACTGACCAGGAAACAGTCATTGATTGAGCGCGTGATACATCGCCCCAGATAATTGGTGGTTTGACACAGCGGGTACCATATGACTGAACCCAGGCTTTTTCAGTGAATAAGACTCCATTTAACTGTTCACCAAAGTATTCGACCATGTCATTTCTTTCAAATTCACCGTGGACGAGGACGTCGAGGCCGAGCTCTTCTTGTAGGTGGACACAGTCTTTAATTTTTTCTTTGAGGAAGTTTTGGTAGTCTGCTTGGCTGATTTCACCGTTTTTAAAGGCCTTGCGCTTTAGCTTAACTTCCTTGGTTTGCGGGAAGGAACCGATAGTTGTTGTTGGAAAGAGAGGTAAGTTAAAGAATGCTTTTTGGGCTTTTTCTCTTTCGTCGAAAGGCACTGAACGTTGATAGGCTGTTTTAGGAATAGCAGCTAGACGTTCTTGCACCTTAGGATCATAACTGTCAGGACGATCGGTAAAGAGTGCTTGGTTTTCTTGGAAACGAGGATCATGATGATAATCTGTGTCAATTAACTGACTGAGGTCGTTTAATTCGCCCAGTTTCTCTTCAGCAAAGGCAAAATGTTTTTGGTATTTTTCTGCTAGGGCGCTTTCGTTTTCCAAGCTATAGGGAACATGGAGTAGGGAACAAGAAGTGGAAAGAACGAGATCGATTCCTTGACTCTTGAGGTCTTTAATCAGGGCAAGGGAACTTTGGTAGTTATTGCGCCAAATATTTTTCCCATTGACTAGACCTAAAAAGAGGGTTTTATCTTTGGGAAAGCCATAGTGTTCGACCAATTCTTGGCTCTTCTTCCCTTCAATAAAATCTAAACCGATACCATCAATGGCTAAGTTGGTGAGTTCTTGATAAACATCTCTTACGTCGCCAAAATAGGTATTGACCAGCACCTTGACTTGGTCTTTTTGACTGAGTAAGCCCTGGTAGAGATCCTTGAATAGTTTGATATCTTCATGAGTTAAGTCATGGACTAGGTAGGGCTCATCCAGTTGCAGCCATTGGATCGTTTCTGTATTAAGCAGTTTTACGAGGTCCTGGTAGGCAGTAACCAGGCCGGTGAGAAAATCTTGGGCTTGGCTTTGACCGTGGTAACGCGATAGTTTTAAAAGGGTGAAGGGCCCAGGAAAGACGACCTTGCCGTTAATTTTCAAGGCTTTGGCTTCTTCAATAATTGCCTTTAATCGTTCAGCGTGGAAGCGAATTTCAGTGTCGTTATCAAACCCAGGCACAATGTAGTGGTAGTTGGTATTAAACCATTTCTTCATAGCTAGGGCCTTCACGTCTCCAGCTGGTCCTTGATAGCCCTTAGCTAAGGCAAAATACGTATCAAGAGCAGACAGCTCGAGATCTTGATAACGTTTAGGGATAATGTTCAATTGGAAAGCAGCATCCAAGAGGTTATCATAGTAGGAAAAATCATTAACAGGAATAAAGTCGATGCCTGCTTGAGCTTGTTTAAGCCATTGGTCTTTACGGATAGCTTGGGCGGTTGCTTCGAGCTCGTCGACGGTAATTTCTTGGCGGAAATATTTTTCAGTGGCAAATTTTAGTTCTCTAAGTCGTCCTACACGAGGGTAGCCTATCAGGGATGTTTTCATTATCTATCACTCCTAAAAATTAAAAATTAATTTACAAAATCTCCTTTTTTCACTTGTATAGGAGTATAGCTAAATCCCAGCCTGGGGTGTTAATATGCATTTTGCATAAAAGGTGATCGAAATTCTAAAAGTTTGATATTATTTTTTAATTAATAAAGAAGTCTTTTGGGACGTTTTTAAGACCAGGTTGTTGATCAAAAAGGGTAGTCCTGTTGAGGCCGAGTAATTGTTTCCATTAAAGCTTTAAAAAATGAAATCAGGCCTATATTTTGTGCTATAATTCTAAGCAGTGAACTATATCTTGTAATTACTGAGAACTTTTGTAAGGGGGAATTCTTTACAAAAGTCTTTTACTTTGCACTTTTTAATTAAGGAGTAGTCTATTGAAATATCGTGATTTAACCTTGCTTGCTATCGATGAAATGTTTCCTCTTGGACTCGCTAAGCAAAGAACAGAAGAAGATTACTTGGTCTTTGCCTGTGATAGTTCAGCTAGTATCGGTGAGAAGGCTAATGACCAATTAGCCTCTCCTAATCCCTTAACTGCTCAAACTGCCCTACGGGTGCCCTTGATTGAGTTGCGAGCAGTGAATGCGGAACCGGTCTTGGCATTTTATTTGGTTAATAATGAAATGAATCCCACGGGACTTGCCTATCAGGAAGGCTTTCAAGCGGAACTTGACCGGGCCGGTTTTCCCAATATCCAAGTCAATGGGTCTACTGAAGAGAATATGCTAACCACTATGTCCGCTTTAGGAATCGTTTTGATGGGAAAGGCACAAAATGCTAAGGGACTGTGGATTCGACGGGTTGTGAGTGGTGATCGGGTCTTTCAATTAAAACGTCCCCGTTGCGGCCAAGCCGTCCTCGATGAGATGGATAAGCTCATTTCTTATCAGGACATTGACCGTTTGCTGAGTCGTCCGGACTTGGTCCATGAGATTTGTCCGATCGGGTCTAAGGGAGCCCTGAATGAAGCGGGACAGGTGGCTGACTATAATCAATTAAGCTTTAAGGTTAATCCTCAAGTGGAAGGCTTAAGCATCCACCAAGATTCAGCTGGACCAGCAACCGCTCTTGTTGTAGTAGGAACAGACCAATTGGGAAGTTTCCTAAAAGAGCATTTTGATGAAGTTTATGACCTGGGAGTGATGGTTTAATATGGGAAAAATTATTCTGATATCTGGAGCAGCCAAGAGCGGTAAGACCCAATTAGCCGAAGAGATGGCCTTGGCCTCTCCTGCTAGACGCCTCTGCTACATTGCTACCCAAGCCAACCAACACACGGATAAGGAGATGGAGCGGCGTATCCTGGCCCACCAAGCCAAGCGGTCGTCCCGCTTTGAAACGGTCGAACGTTTCAAAGACCTGTCAACCTGGATAGCTAGCCAGTCTTATGATGGCTATCTCTTGGATTGTGTGACTTTGTGGCTAACCAATCTTTTCTTCGTCTATTTAGAAAAGCAGGGCATTGCAGCGAAAGACTTTGACCAGAAGATCGCTAGTCTTAAAGCCGAAGAGATTAGTGCCATTTCTGACTATTTCCAGCAAGAAGTTGCTGATCTGCTTCTAGCGGCTCAAGAGACTTCCGCCAGTTTATGGTTGGTAACTAATGAAACCGGTTGGGGCGTGACTCCGCCTAGCCAGCTGGGCCGCTTATTTGTTGATTTTTACGGCCAAGTCAACCAGCAACTGGCTGCTGCTAGTGATGAGGTCTACTTAGCCATTATGGGACTAAAAAAACAGGTGAAACCATGATTAAAGTTTTAATCATTTATTTTCAATTTTTTACCCGGATTCCTATTCCTATTGCCGTCGACCATCCGCTAGAGCGCTACCGTCAGGGGGTCTATTTACTACCGCTTTTTGGGGCCTTGCTCTTTAGTCTCTTGGCTTTCATTTATGCTCTCCTGGCTTATGTGTTACCGATCCATGTCGTTTGGCTGATGGTGGTTGTTTTTGAGACGGTAATCACCGGAGGCTTTCACCAGGACGCCTTGGCTGATACTTGTGATGGGATCTTTTCAGCGCGTAAAAAAGAGGATATGTTACGGATTATGAAGGATTCACGCCTAGGGACCTTTGGTGGCATTGCCTTGATCTTTTATTATTTGTTATACTACGTGCTTGGGAGTGAGGTCCTGAATGGCCTTCCTGGATTAGGCTCTCAAATGGGAGTGATTATTAGTCTGGGACTGATTTCCCGCGCCATGCTTGCCCTAGGCCACTGGCAGCTGGTTTATTCAGGCTACAACCCCAATGGTATGGGAAAAATGATGGTAGGGACTCCCAAATGGGGGATCTTACTGGGCCAGTTGTTAACGCTGGTGATCTTGTTTTTCATTATTGGTGCCAAGAGCCTCTTGGCCTATGGGCTAACCACGGTAGTTGTCCTCCTCTACCGCCACCATATTTATCATCTCTTAGGCGGCATGAGTGGAGACACGGTGGGTTGTATGGGGCCTTTGAGTGAGGTCACATTTCTTTTAGGCTTACTGGCTTTAGGAGGGCTTTGATGGAGCTTTATTTAGCGCGGCACGGCCAAAGTGTTCGCAATGTTGACGGTCAATTTTATGGCAGACTGGACCCGCATTTGACCCCACTGGGACAACAACAAGCCCAGGCTTTGGGACAGGCACTAAGAGGAAAAAGAATTGATCGTTTGCTAACCTCTAGGATGCAGCGGACCCAAGAAACTGCCCAGATTATTGCAGACAGCTTAAAAGCTGAAAATGATTTCCAGGCCTTTCCCTGGACCCAGGAAGCTGATCTGAATGAACGTGATTTGGGTGTCTGGGAAGGGAAAACGGCTCAAGAAATCGAAGCTATGGACCCTAAGACCTGGTGGGAATATATTGACCAACCCTTTCTCACCACCCCGACTGGGGCAGAAAGCTATTTTTCCTTTAGAGACCGGGTCTTGAGGGCTCTATTTAGCGTCTTTAGCTCAGCTAGTGATGAGGGAAGCTATTTCTTACTGGGGCACCATGGGTGGCTGCGCTTATTGGTCAGCCGGCTCTTAAACTTGGATGTGAAATATTTTGATTGTCACTTTACCCAAGGAAAGATTTATAGCTATTCCATTGACCGAGTTTTATTTTTGGAACGGCTAGTTGAAGCTATTGAAGAGGGGGATGAAGGATGCCAAAACATGGTGGAAATTTAAAGGAGCTTAGCCAGGTAATAGGAAGGGATATGACCCAGGCCTTGGACTTTTCCGCCAATATTAACCCACTCGGCTTACCCCAAGCTTTTAAGGAGGCCATCGTTTCCCATTTGGATCAGTTAGATCGCTATCCGGATTACAACTATCGGGATTTACGCCAAGCACTGGCGGACTTCTATCAAGTGTCCGATGACCACTTACTGGTGGGCAATGGGGCGGCAGAATTGATTGATCTTTTGGCCTTTGCCTTGCCTTATCCGATGGTGACCATTGAACCTTGCTTTAATGAGTACGCAGCTAGTGCTAAGAAGTACCAGCGCCCCCATTGGTCCTATCTGACCCAGGCAGAAAATGATTTTACCTTTGACTTAGAAGATTTTTGGCCCTGGTTAGATAGCCACTGCAAGCAGGAGGCGGACCAAGAAGCTGGGAATAGGGCTTTTTCAGTCTGGCTCTGCCAGCCTAATAATCCCACTGGGTCCTTATATGAGTTCAACTTATTAAAGGATTTATTAAAGGGTATTAGCGACAGGGGTGGTTATTTAGTGGTGGATGAATCTTTTATTGATTTCCTGCCTGACCAAGACAACTATTCGCTGTTAGGACAAGTAGAAAGGGAAGAAAAGCTGGTGATCATTCGCTCCCTAACTAAGTTCTATGCCATGCCTGCCTTGCGCTTAGGAGTAGCCATGACCAGTAAGCAGACCCTCTTGGATGACTTAAAAGCGGCTCAACTGACTTGGTCAGTCAACGGCTTAGCGGAAGTCTGTGGCCAGAAAATGCCTGACTTAACCGCTTATCGCCAGGCATCTTTGAATTATTTAGCTGCTGCTAAAAAAGAATTGCAGGCAGGCCTGGAGAGCTTTCCAGCTTTGAAAGTCTTTTCTAGTGCAGCTAACTTCTTTTTAATCCAAGGGCCTAAAGAGTTGGGTCAAAACTTACTGGAAAAAGGTATAGTTTTGCGACAGACAGATGATTTCAAGGGCCTGGGACCTGGTTACTACCGATTGGCTGTTCGGACTAAGGAAGAAAACCAGGCTTTACTTCAAGCCTTGGCTGATATTTTATGAGTGAATTAAAGAAAGAGAGGTAAAGGATGCTTGCTATTTACCGTTTGCTGGCCTTCCTGTTAGATCTATGGCTGGCTGATCCCCCCACTTGGCCTCACCCGGTTAAATTCTATGGCCGCTTTATTCGTGGTTTTGAGAGACTTAGCCAGTTCGACAAGAAAAAGCCGATGACCCAAACTTTTTTAGGCGGGGTCTTAGTTTTCTTACTCTTAATTATCATTTTGCTGATTAGCTCTCTCTTACTTTATGGGGCTAAGCGCTTGTCGCCCATCCTCTATGCGCTTGTATGGATCTATCTCACCTATACTTGTTTTGCCGTCAAGGGCTTAGCTGATGAGGCTAATGGGGTCTTAGAGGCGATGAAGGAGGGTGGACTACAAGCAGGGCGTCGGCAGCTGAGTCGGATTGTCGGGAGAGAAACGAGTCAACTCAGTGAGGAAGAAGTTTACCAAGCCGTCATTGAGACTGTTGCTGAGAACTTAAGTGATGGCTTTGTAGCCCCATTATTTTACGTGATCTTATTTGGCCCGGTGGGTGGGCTCCTCTATAAGGGAATCAATACCTTAGATTCGATGATTGCCTACTTGGATGACCGTTATCAATATTTTGGTTATTTTGCTGCTAAGTTGGATGACTTGGCAAATTATATTCCAGCCCGACTTAGCTGCCTTTTGATTGTTTTATCCAGTGGCCTTTTGGGCTTAGATATGGCTAGTGCCTGGAAGATTAGTTTTCGGGATGGACGTGCCCACCGCAGCCCCAATGCGGGTTATCCAGAAGCAGCTGCTGCTGGAGCCTTGGGTGTTCAGCTGGGCGGAACCCATGTCTACCATGGCCAGCCCATTGAAAAACCAACCATTGGAGACCCACAAAAGTTGATCGGTCCCCAGCAAGTGAAAGCCAGCATTGCTTTATTATATACCAGTGCCAGTCTAGCCATGGCTTTGTCGATGTTAATGATGCTCATTAGTAGCTGATAGCCGCTAAGCCATGCTTTAGGATAAGCTGGATTCATCCAGCGGAAAAAACAAAAATGAAATGAGGATTACTTATGAAAAATTTACATGCCAATATTTTAACTGCTTTACTTTTAGCTATTGCAACTATTGGAGCCAATGTTCACTTTCTAGGCAGTATTGCCTTAGACTCTTTTCCTGCCTTTTTAGGAGCTATTATTTTGGGACCAGGCTATGGGTTCTTGCTGGGGCTTCTTTCTCATGGCTTAACCGCTCTCCTATCGGGTTTCCCGCTGACCCTACCTGCCCATATTATTATTGGAGTAATGATGGGGCTTACCTGTTCAGTCTATGGCTATCTACGGGGAAAGGCTGGTAAGTCCATAGGAAAAATCCTGTTCAGTGATGCTGTTGCCTTAGTGTTTAATGTTTTACTGGCCCAATTAGCCCTCATTCCGCTACTCGGTTGGCAAGCAATTTTAGCTATGGTAACGGGTGGGTTATTACTGACCTTATTAATTGCTAGTGTGGTTAACTTAGTATTGGCTGAAGTGGTTTATATAAGCCTCCCTGCTAAGTTCTTTAATCCATTTATGAAGAGAAAGACAAAATAGAGGAGTATCAAATGCATGCGAAGCTTACTGAAAACGCTATTGACTAGCTTGCTATGTCTTTTCTTGGTCGCTTGTCAAGTTGACCAAGCGAAAAGTAGCGATCAGAATCAAGCAAGTACCCGCTCAGCCAATCAGATCCATTTCCCAGCCAAGTATCCCTTAACAACCCTGGATAATCAAAAGGCCAATGACATTACCAGCCTGACCTACGCTAGCCAGGTCTTTGACGGGCTTTATTGGCAGGATGAAAATAATGAATTACAGCCTAACCTGGCCCAGGATTTTCCTGAAATTTCCCCAGATGGCCTGACCTACCGGATTAGCCTGCGCCATGATGCTAAGTGGGAAAATGGGCAACCAGTCACGGCCCATGACTTTGTCTATAGCTTTAGACGTTTAGTCAATCCCAAGATAGCAGCTCCCTATGCCAATTTAGCAGGGGAAATCCAAGGGGCAAAGGCCATTCTGGCCGGGCAAGCCCCCCTGGACCAACTCGGAGTCAAGGCCTTGGATGACTATCAATTAGAAGTCCAACTCGACTATCCTAATCCCAATTTCACCAAGCTTTTAGCTTTTACGCCTTTCTATCCCGTCAATGAAACCTATGTGAAGGCCCAGGGAGACCAGTACGGTCAGGATAGTGACCATGTCTTAGGGAATGGCCCCTTTGTTATTGAGAACTGGCAGGCCGGCCAAGACCAGTGGGACTTGCGTAAGAGTGACCAGTATAACCGTCATTCTGTCGCTATTGACGGAATCAAAGTTCAGGTAATTAAGGAAGAGAGCACCGGAGTGAATTTATTTGAATCAGGTCAATTAGATCAAATGCCCCTTCATGGTCAGATTGCCAAGAATTATCAAGCTAAGGGGGAAGGCGATTTACAAGTCAAGGCCTGGACTGACTATCTGGAGTTTAACCACCAGAACCCTGATTTATCGCAACTTGACTTGCGCCAAGCCATTGCCTATGCCATCGATAGCCGCTCGGTTGAAGACCTCATCGGTGGGGGAGCTCAGGCCCTAAATACCTTTGTTCCTAGTCATTTAGTGATTGACCCGGTGACGGGAGAAGATATCACCGACAGTCCGGCTATGGATGCTTGGTACGACTTAGACCAAGCCCAGGAGGCTTTTGACCGCTATAAGGCGGCTAATCAGAAGGAAAGCTTAAGGCTCACCCTGTTAGCTAATGATGATGAAAATAGCCGCAAATTGTCTGAATACCTCAAAGAAACTCTGGAGCAAGCCCTTGACGGCTTGACCATTGAATTGCAAAATGTTCCCAAGAAAAATCGGATTGACCGTATGAACCGGCAAGACTTTGATTTTGCCTTGACTGCCTGGGGGGCAGATTACGATGATCCCCTGGCTTATTATCAAAATTTGAAAAGTGACAATTCCTTCAATCGCGGGCGATATCAAAATCCTGAGTTGGATCGGTTGATCACTGACCTTGCTTTCCCTTATAATCAAGATCGAGACCGGCCTTACCAAGTGGCCCAAAAAATTGAAGAATTAATCAAAAATCAAGCCGTTGTGGTGCCGCTCTACCAACAAAATGAATGGCATCTCAGGAGCGACCGGGTTCAAGGAATTATCTACCGCCCCATTGGCCCCGAAGTTGATTTTCGATTAGCTTCCATTCAAAGTAATTAAATAATATCTAAGTCCTCCCTTTTATTACTGGGGAAGTCGGTGCGAGTCCGACGCAGTCCCTATGCTACTGTGTTTACGTTAAGGTATCAGTCAGAATGCCAGTAATAAAAGGAAGTTTTATTTATGTCTCAGGGTTTGATAAATAAGACGAAAAAGGGCTGTCATTTTTGCGTGCGATAAAAGATTCAAAAACGATTATTGAGCAAACCCTGATTTGTTGAATAATCGTTTTTTTCTGTTAGGAGGACTTGGCGATGAAGATATGCATTGTTTATAGTAGCTTGCGAGGCAATACCGAAGCTGCTGCCTTTATTCTGGCCTCCTTCTTGGAAGACCTGGGCTTAAGCGCTCAATTAGTTGGGGCCGATGCCTATGACTATGAGACCTTGTTAGAAGCTGATGGTTTAGCTATTGGTTCCTATACCTACGGCAACCATGCTGAAATTCCCGAAGAATTATTAGATCTCTACGAAGACCTACCCGATTTGATTCAAGCCAATCCCAAATTAAAGCAGTCCCTGGCAGTATTTGGTTCTGGGGACCGGGACTATCCCATTTATGCTAAAGCCGTGGATGATTTTGTAGAAGTCATTGAAAAAAGTGGCGGGCACTTACTAGCACCTGGAGTAAAAATTGATGGCTATCCTGACTATGATGAAGAAATTGCCGGCCTAGCCGCTATTGCCCAGGCCTTTTTACAAATAGCAAAGGAGAATAAATGATGAGAGCCTTAATGATTGCCGGAGCGACTAGTAATGTGGGCAAGACGACCTTGACTTTAGGTCTGATCCAAGCCCTGATCAAGCGCGGACTGAAAGTCCAACCCTACAAGGTGGGGCCTGACTACATTGACACGCGTTTTCACCAGGAGATTAGCCACCGTCCTTCGATCAATTTGGACCAATTCTTAGTTCCTGATGACCAGGTCTTAAAAGCCCTCTATACCCGTCACCTTGAGGGTAGTGATATTGCCGTGGTGGAAGGAGTTATGGGCCTCTTTGATGGCTTTGGCTCTGACGCTCTCAAGGCCTCTAGCGCAGGCATTGCTAAGGCCCTGGATATTCCCATCCTCTTAGTGATTGATGGGCGGGCCATGTCGACTTCAGCAGCCGCCATGGTCAAGGGTTATCTCAGCCTGATTCCTGACCTCAATATTATCGGTATCTTGGTTAATCGGGTGGCTTCAGAAAGTCATTACCAATTAATTAAAAATGCCATTGAACGTTATAATGATGTGCCCGTTCTTGGCTACCTGCCCCGTAATGAAATATTTTCCTTGCCTTCCCGCCACTTAGGCCTGGCCCTGGAAGAAGCGAATAATCATTTAGTTGACCAAGTCAGTCAAGTGGCAGAGGCAATGGAAGAAAGTATCGCCATTGATGATATTTTAAACCGCTGTCAATTGGATCCGGCTAAACTTAAAGAGGCCCAAGCAGCCATTGACTCCAGTCTGGCTCCTTATGAAAAGACCGATCAGGAGTCTCCTTTTAAGGTGGCTTATGCCTATGATGAAGCCTTTTCCTTTTACTATCCCGATAATTTAAATTTATTGGAAAAACGAGGGGGCCAGCTCCAAGCCTTTAGTCCCCTCCATGACCAAGATTTACCGGAGGCTGACCTCTACTATATTGGCGGGGGCTTTCCCGAATTATACGCCGAAACTTTATCTAAGAACCAAGCCATGCGTACTGCACTCTTAGAGGCCCACAAGTCCGGTAAGGCTATATTGGCCGAATGCGGGGGTCTTATGTACTTAGGAAGTAGTTTTTCTAAGGAGGATAAAGACTATCCCATGGTGGGGATCTTTGAGGGGCAGAGTCAAATGACAGACCGCCTACGCCGCTTCGGCTACTGTACCATGACTCTTACTAGCGATTCCTTTTACGGCCAAGCCGGTGATGAGGTCAGGGGACATGAATTTCATTATTCAACCTTTACCAGTCCAGAAAGGACGATTGGAAACTTATACAAGGACCGCGATGGTAAACGGGTTAAGGAGTGGCAGGGGGGCTTTCAAAAGAATAAGACCTATGCCGCCTACCAACATGTACACTTTTACCAAGACCCTAAAGTCATTGACCAAATGATTTCATGGATTAAGGAGGACTAGAGATGGCTTATATAAAAAAACCGGAACGCATCACTGACCGCTCATTTGAAATTATTGACGCGGAAATCAAACGGGACTTTCCTGACTTCCAATTTCAAAATGACCTAGAGGAGCGTATTATTAAGCGGGCGATTCATACTTCAGCGGATTTTGATTATTTACACAACCTGGTCTTTGACCGTCAAGGCGCCCAAGTGGTCCAAGAAGTGATTCGCTCTGGAGGCCACTTGATTACTGATACCACTATGGCCCAATCGGGAATTAATAAGCGAATTTTAAAGGAGCTAGGTACAGAGACCCATTGCTTTATCCGCGACCCCAGAGCCTATCAAATTGCTGAAGACAAGGGGATTACCCGGTCTATGGCAGCCATTGAATTAGCGGCTCAGCTTGAAGGCCCCAAAGTCTTTGTCGTGGGCAATGCGCCGACTGCTATTTATAAAATCCTAGAGATGATTGACGCAGGACGTTTACAAGCCGAAGCGGTTGTGGGTGTGCCGGTAGGTTTCGTGGGGGCAGCTGAGTCCAAGCAAGCCCTCCATGATTATCCCATTCCAAGCATTGCAGCTTTAGGCCGTAAAGGCGGATCTAATGTGGCTGCTGCTATTATTAATGCTATCCAATATGATATTAAAGATACCATCTATCAAAATTAAGCGGATTAGGTGGCTGAATAGACAGGGAAAGCGAGCTGAAACGAGATGAATGAAACAGGTTATTTGTCTTATAACGGGAAGCGCCTGCGGATGGGCTATACCACCGGAACTTGTGCCACCGCAGCGACTATGGCTGCTGTGGAAATGATACTGACCCAAAAACCGGTTCACCAAGTTCAGTTAATGACGCCAGCAGGGGTGGACTTAGTCTTAGAAATTGACCATTGCCAGCTCAGTTTAGACCAAGCTTCTTGTTCGGTGGTCAAAGATGGAGGCGATGACGCCGATGCCACTGATGGCTTGGATATCTATGCCACCGTGACCCGTCGCCAGGATAATCAGATTACCCTAGATGGTGGTCAAGGAGTGGGGCGGGTAACCAAACCCGGATTAAAAATTGAGCCCGGCAATGCTGCCATTAATCCTACACCTAGAAAAATGATCCAGGAAGCTGCCCGCCAACTCTTGGGTCCAGACCAAGGGGTGGACATTGTTATCTCGGTACCAGGAGGGGAGGAAACCGCTAAGGCTACTCAAAACCCCCAACTTGGTATCCTGGGTGGGATATCCATCCTAGGGACTTCGGGAATCGTTCGCCCCATGTCAGAAGATACCTGGAAAGAATCGATCACCCTAGAAATGCAACAAAAGAAAGCGCTAGGGTTAGATAAGTTAATTTTAACGCCGGGAAATTATGGCAATGACTTTATCGCTGAACATACCCATTTGAAACCTGATTATATTGTGCAAATGAGTAATTTCGTGGGCTATGTCTTATTAGAGGCCATGCGGATTGGTTTTACTGATATTCTACTGGTTGGCCACTTGGGTAAATTTATTAAAATCGCAGGGGGAATCTTTTCCACCCATTCCAAGGATGCCGATGCCAGAAATGAAATCATGCTGGCTAACTTGGCCCTGCTTGGGGCTCCCCTAGACTTATTACAGGCTGTCGATGAGGCCATTACGACTGAAGCCCAGGCTGAACTCATCTTAGAAGCAGGCTATGGCCAAGTTTACCAAGTGATTGTGGATAAAATTAAGGCCAGGGTCTTAAAGCTCTTTAAATTCCGGGCTCCTGATATCCATGTGGAGGCCATTACTTTTCTCAGTGACCATGATGTTACCGTGATGACTAAACCTTTGGAAGAATTGGAGGCGATTTGGGGATGATACATGTGATTGGTATCGGGCCAGGACAGACCGACTATCTAGTCAACCATGCCCTTAACCTATTAGCTGACTTGCCCCACGTTTACGGTAGCCAGCGGCAGTTAGACTCCTTAAAGGTCTATATTAAGGGGAAGCCCCATGTCTTGGGCAAGCTAGGGGAACTTTTATCTCAATTAAAGGACCACCTGGCTAAGGAAGAAGATGTAGCGGTGCTCGCTTCGGGGGACCCCATGCTTTATGGGATTGGTAACTACCTTTACCGTAACTTACCCCAGCAAGCCATCCGTATCCATCCTGGCATTTCTTCCCTCCAGTATATTTTTTCCCGAACAGGGATGGCCATGAATGATGTCTATTTAACTTCGAGTCATGGGCGTGAGCCCAATATTGATTGGATTAGCCAATTTCCAAAAGTTGCCATGGTAACCGATGACAAATGGGGGCCTTATCAAATTGCCCAAGCCCTTCTAAAAGAGGGGGAGGCGAAAGATCTTGCTGCTTGCCAAATGGTTATTGGAGAGAACTTATCTTATGATAATGAGCGGATCGAAATCCGGCCTTTGAGCCAGGTAGAAGACCGCGACTATGCGATGAATGTGGTGGTGATTTTAAATGAAAGATAGTTGTTTTATCCGGGGCAAAGTCCCCATGACCAAGGCCCCCATCCGGGCGGTCGCTTTAGACCTCTTAGAATTACATCAGGCCCAACGCTTTTTGGATATTGGTGCCGGGACAGGGAGTATCTCTTTACAAGCCGCCCAAGAATATCCTGATTTAGACGTTTATGCCATCGAACATAAAGAAGTGGCAGTAGACTTAATCAAAGAAAACCGGGCTCACTTCGGCCTGAAAAATTATCAAGTCTTCTTAGGGGAAGCCCCCATGACGGAAGACTTGGGCCACTTTGATGCGATTTTTATTGGAGGTAGTGGGGGCAAGTTACTCGAAATTATTGATTGGGCCTATGAACTTTTGAAGCCGGGTGGTCGTTTGGTATTGACCTTTATCCTGATGGAAAATGCCCATAAGGCCATTACTTACCTTGAAGCGGGCCCCTGGCAAGACCTTGAGGTGCAAACCCTACAAGCAGCCACCCGGAAAACCATGGGACCAGGGCACTACTTTAAGCCCTTTAACCCCACCACCATCATCTCCTGTAAGAAGTAAATAAGAGCGAATGAAAGAGAAAGGTTGTTAATTATGGCTAAAGTAACTTTTGTGGGAGCAGGCCCCGGCGATGTCGACCTCATTACCCTAAAGGGCTATAAAGCACTAGCCCAAGCCGACCGGGTCATTTATGCTGGCTCCTTGATCAATAAGGACTTGCTCGATTATTGTAAGTCCGGAGCAGAAACCTATGACAGTGCCAAGTTAGACCTCAATGAAATCCTAGACCTGATTGAAGAAGCTATTGGCCAAGACAAAGAAGTGGTCCGTTTACACACAGGCGATGCTTCCTTATATGGTTCGATCCGGGAGCAAATTGAAGAATTAAAGAAACGGGAGATTGACTTCGCTGTTATCCCCGGGGTTTCTTCTTTCTTAGGAGCAGCGGCAGCCATCGGTACCGAATATACTGTCCCCGAAGTCAGTCAAAGCCTGATCATTACCCGGATGGCAGGGCGGACACCCGTTCCTGAAAAGGAAAATTTACGGTCCTTAGCCAGTCATCAAACCTCCATGGCTATCTTCCTCTCAGTCCAAAATATCCAGGGCGTGGTGGAAGAATTATTGGCAGGTGGCTATTCCAAAGATACCCCAGCAGCAGTGATTTATAAGGCTACCTGGCCAGAAGAAAAACAAGTAGTGGGGATCCTAGCAGATATTGCTGAAAAGACCCAAGCCGCTGGGATTAAGCTCACGGCTTTGATTTTAGTGGGGGACTTCTTAGGAGAAGAATTCTATTATTCTAAGCTCTACGATACGGACTTTAGCCATGGCTTTAGAAACTAAGGTTGATGCCCGCTTTTTAGAACGGATGCAGCGTGGGGAAGAAAATAAGCGGGTAGCTATTGTTACCATCACCCAAAAGGCCAGAGATTTGGGACGGGAGATTAAAGCCAAGTGTTTTCACCAAGCTAAACTTTACGTGAGGCCTACTGACCAAGCCCCTTTAGATTCTCATTACGACGAATACAGTCAAAGAGATGGCCGAGCGGTCCTCGCCCTCCAGGAAGCTTTTCGATCAGCTGATTTAGTGATTGCAATCATGGCGACAGGGGTTGTGGTCCGGGCCCTAGCCCCTGTGATTGAAGATAAGATGACTGATCCAGCAGTCTTAGTCCTAGATGAAGGCGGCCAACATGTGATTAGCCTCTTAGCAGGCCACTTTGGCCGGGCTAACCACTATGCCCGTTTACTGGCTAAGGAAATTCCTAGTCAGGCTGTGATTACTACAGCAACTGATAGCCAAGGTCGGATAGGAATTGATGATTTAGCCTTTAGCTATGGGGCCGTCTATAGTGATTTTAAAGGCCAAACCCGGCGCTTTAATCTGCTTATTGCCGAAGATGCTCCCATTCTCTACTTAAATGAGACGGTATTCAATTTCCCCTCGCCTCCGGGTTATCAGACCCTGGCCAAAGGGAATTGCTCGGAGCCAGCAACAAAAACTAGCTCACTTGCCCCCAGTACTTGGGCAGCTTACCAAGGCCTAGTGCTGGTGACTAATCACCAACAAAATTATCTTAGCCTGCCCAAGGACCTGCCTCTGGTAGAAATGATTCCCCGACGCTATATTTTAGGAATCGGTTGCAAAAAAAATACCCCTTATCCCTTACTCTTAGAAGAATTAGAAAAATTCCTCCAAGAGGAAAATTTGCGCTGGGAAAGTATTAAAACCGTGGTGTCTATTGATCTAAAAGCAGAAGAACACGCCATTTTACAACTGGCTAAAGACCACTGCTTTAACTTTAAAACATTTTCCAAGGAAGACTTACTGGCCTTTGAATCCTACTATCCGGGATCTGATTTTGTCAAAAAGACGGTCGGAGTGAGTTCGGTCTCACAGACTGCTGCCCATTTGGAATCCAAGGGTCATGTGGTCAGTGGACGCTATGCCCATAATGGGGTAACTTTTACCCTGGCATATTATCAAGAAGAGGAGTAATGAAAGATGTTATATATTGTTGGATTGGGACCAGGTGACAAGGACTTAATGACCAAGGAATGTCTTGAAGTCCTTGACCAGGTGGAAATTATTGTGGGTTATAAGACCTATATTGCCTTAATTGAAGACTTGATTAAAGGCAAGGAAGTTTATTCCACCGGTATGAAGGGAGAGATTGACCGCTGTCAAAAAGCCATTGAATTAGCTAAAGACACAGGAAAGGATATTGCGGTGGTCTGCAGTGGCGACTCAGGTATTTACGCCATGGCTGGTTTAATTTTTGAGTTGTTAGCCAGTCAAGAAGAGGATATCCCCGTCAAGGTTATCCCAGGGCTTAGTGCCGGAATTGCTGGAGCTGCCAACCTCGGTGCCCCGTTAATGAATGATTTTTGCTTTATTAGCTTGAGTGACTTGATGACACCATGGGCCATGATAGAAAAACGCCTCCATGCCGCAGCTCAAGGAGATTTTGTGATTTGCTTGTACAATCCGCGTTCTAAAGGCCGGCCTAAACATTTAGCTAAGGCCCTAGAGATTATTAAGGCCTATAAGGGTGGCGATATTGTCGTTGGAATCGTTAAGGATGTGGGCCGTACAGAGGAAGAAACTATCATTACGACCATTGATGAGCTCGATGAGGAAGTCGTTGATATGACGACAACGGTGATTGTGGGCAACCGTTTTACCAGAGTTTACAAGGGTTGGATGTATACGCCCCGCGGTTACGAAGATAAGTATGGGATTTAAGCTGCAACATTTGCGACAAGCTGAGCGAGAAAGGATGAGCTGATGATACTTCTATTTGGTGGGACCTCGGATAGCATAAAAATAATGGAGACCCTACTTGAAGGGGGTTGTGAGGTGACCCTTTCAGTGGCGACTAATTATGGCAAGATTTATTCAAAAAAATTTAAGGACCGAGTGATCCAAAGTCGGATGGACCAAGACGAAATGGAGACTTACCTCAAAGACCATGCCATTGACCTGGTGGTTGACGCTACCCATCCCTTTGCTGATTTGGTGTCCAAGAATGCCATTGCTGCTGCTCAGGCGGTAGGAATTCCTTACTTACGTTTCGAACGTCCCTTATCACAAGCAGACCCTCGTATTCAGCAAGTGACTTCTTTAGCCCAAGCTTGTCAAAAAGCCGAAACTCTCTGGCAAGAAAAAGGCCATGGTATTGAGGACCATATCTATCTAGCGACTGGGTCGAAGACGGTAGGTGATTTTGCCCAAATCTTAGGGCCTGAGCGCTTAGTTGTGCGTGTCCTTCCTGTTGCTTCCGTGGTCAAACACTGTGAAGCAGCTGGCCTATCAGCGGGGCAAATCCACGCCATTAAACCGCCTTATTCTAAGGCTTTAAATACGGAGCTCTATAAAAAGGTCAATGCTCAGATCATGATTACCAAGGAAAGTGGCCAGGCCGGTGGGATGGATGAGAAGGTTTCGGCTGCCTTAGACCGTGGCATGGATGTGATTGAAATTACCCGACCCGATGTGGCTTATCCTGAAATGACTCATGACATCGATGAGGTTCTATCCCTAAGCCGTCAATTATTAAGCCAAGGGCAATCCTCCTCAAGCGATAGCCCAAGTAAGGAGAATCGTGATGAATAGCGGTAAAGTTTATTTAGTAGGTGCCGGCTTAGGCCGGCTAGGCAATCTCAGCTTAGCGGCCTATGATTGCCTGCAAAAGGCCGATATTATCTTTTATGACCGTCTTATTAATCAAAATTTACTGCAAGTCGCCCCAAGTTCCTGCCTCTTGGTGAATGTTGGCAAAAAGCCTGGTAAACACTCTCATTCTCAGGAAGAGATTACTCAGCAACTTATCCAAGCCAGCCAGGAATATCAAGTCATAGTCCGATTGAAGAGTGGTGACCCCTACCTCTTTGGTCGGGGTGGGGAAGAAGCCATGGCCCTGTCCGAAGCGGGCGTGGATTTTGCAGTCATTCCCGGAATCACTTCAGCCATTGCTGGTTTAGCCTATGCCGGCATCCCGGCCACTTACCGGGATAAGTCAAGTTCCCTGCACATCTATACCGGTCAGAGCCGAGCGGGTCGAACAGACTTAGATTATCAGGCCATTGTCAATAGCGGGGGAACGGCAGTCTTTCTAATGGCGGTAAAGGCTCTAGGAGCCATTGTTAGTGGCCTTATAGGAGCTGGCCTGGATGAAAAAACGCCTATGGCAGCTATTGAGTGGGCAGGAAGGGCTCAAGAACGCTACTTGGTCTCTGATTTAGGCCATATGTTTGATGATTGTCAAGCTGCCCAGATCAAAGCGCCCGCCATCTTTGTTCTCGGGGAGGTAGTGACTGACCAGCAAAAACTCGACTTCTTCAGTCAAGCTCCTCTTTTTGGACATCAGATTGCTGTGTCTGTACAGACGCCTCTGACCGATTGCCTGGCCCTGGAAGATTTGGGAGCTGATCTAATCTTTTATCCTGACCCAGCCGCTGAAAGTAGTCGCCAAGATCTAGCAAAAACCGCTCTCAAGCAGGCTGATATTATGATTAGCCAAGACCTACTTAATCCTTGGCAAGAGAAGCTGGCGGCGGAAACCCTACATTTCCACGGCAGTGTTGATGACTTTATCCATCATTTTAGTAAGCAATAAAGGAGTTCAATATGAAAAGTGCCATTTTACTAGTAAGTTTCGGGACCACATTTAAAAAGACCCGTGAATTAACCATCGAAACTGTTTATCAAGAGCTTAAGTCTACCTATCCCAACTGGCCCATTTACCAGGCCTATACGTCAAACATTGTGCGCAAACGCATCCAGGAACATGAAGGCTTGACTCGGCTCTCCCCCCTAGAAGCCTTACAATCCTTAAAAGCTGAGGGCTACCAAAGGGTCTATGTCCAACCCCTCCATGTGATTTCTGGGAGTGAGGTCGACAAAATTTACCAAGCCCGAAGAGAAACAGCAGACCAAGACTTCCAAGTGAAGATTGCCCGTCCACTCTTAGATATCTATACAGACTACCAGGACCTGCTCTCAGTTTTGGACCAAGACATTCAAAAGCTCTCCCAAGATGAAGTTATGGTTTATATGGCCCATGGGACCCAAGCGCCACAATTTACTAGCTATGTGACCCTTGATTATATGCTAGCCGATAAACCGGCTTATGTACGCTGTGTGGAAAGTTATCCCGAATTGGAGGAAGACTTTATCAAGGATTTACGGCAAAAAGGTGTTAAAACCGTCCACCTGCGTCCCCTCATGTTGGTGGCTGGTGACCATGCCCATAATGATATGGCTTCGGAGGATCCCGATTCCTGGCAAACGCAATTTGAAAATTATGGCTTCCATGTCATGATCCACTTGGAGGGTTTAGGAGAAGACCCAGCCATTCGTCAACTTTACCTTAAGCATTTAGGTGAATTGATGGAGGACGACCATGCCGGCTAAATTATATGGAATCGGCGTTGGGCCAGGGGATAAGGGCTATTTGACCCTAAAAGCCATTGAAAAGCTTAAGGCTGTCGATATTATTTATGTTCCTACCGGGAAAAAAGGGCAAGCCAGCTTGGCCTTTTCCATTGCTGAGCCTTATATCCCTAGCCATACCCCGGTAAAAACTTATCATTTTCCCATGACTAAGGATAGGACAGTAAAGACCAAGCAATGGGACCAAGTAGCCCAAGCCATGGCCCAAGACCTTGACCAAGGCAAGTCCATTGCCTTCTTAACCTTGGGAGATCCTTCAACTTATTCCACCTTTACCTATCTGGAAGAACGCTTGTGCCAGGATTATAGTGTGGAGTTGGTGGCAGGGATAACTTCTTACCAAGCGATGGCGGCAGCCCTCCAAGTTCCTCTGGTGATTGATGAAGAAAGTTTTACTGTCCTACCAGCAACAACATCTACTGACCTGATTCGGTTGAATCTAAAAAACGCTGACACCATCGTTATTATGAAAATCAAACGTCATCTCAAGAAAATCCTAGCCCTCCTCGATGAAGAAAATCTCCGTGACCAGGCCCAAATTATTAGCCAAGCCACCATGGAGGCGGAGACAGTCTACCGGGACTTGAGTGACTGGCAAGGTGATGAGAAGATTTCTTACTTTTCGACCATGATCGTCCGGAAGTCAAAGGAGGCCTAACTTCATGGCTAAACATATAATGATCCAAGGGACCGCTTCCGATGTCGGTAAGAGCCTTATGGCAGCAGCCATTGGCCGGATCTATACTAATGAAGGATTGCGGGTTTTTCCTTTTAAATCGCAAAATATGGCACTAAATTCTTATATTACTAAGACCGGGGCTGAAATGGCCCGGGCCCAGGTGGTGCAAGCCAATGCCTGTCGTCGGGAACCTGACGTCTTGATGAATCCCATTTTGATGAAGCCAAGCCAAGATGCCCAATCACAGATTATTATTAAAGGGCAGGTGTACGGAGATCTCAATGCGCGTGATTACCACGAGTTAAAACCCCAATTAAAGCCTATGCTAAAAGAGGTTATGACCCAATTAGATTCGGAAAATGACCTGATTGTCTTAGAAGGGGCTGGGAGCCCTGCTGAAATTAACCTCAATGACCATGATATTGTGAATATGGGCATGGCAGAGATTGCTGATAGTCCGGTTATTTTAGTGGCTGATATTGACCGGGGCGGAGTCTTTGCTTCGATTTATGGAACCATCGCTTTATTAAAAGACCAGGGCAAACGGATTAAAGGAATTATTATTAATAAATTCCGGGGTGATGTCTCCTTACTGGATCCGGGTATTGAACAAATTGAAGCCTTGACCGGGGTAAAGGTGATTGGGGTAGTTCCCTACTTACCCCATGTGATTGAAAGTGAAGATTCCTGTGACTTACATATGGAACAGACCAGCTATGATGCCTATAAGGCCCTTGATGTCTGTGTGATTGCTCTGGAATGGATTGCTAACTTCACTGATTTGAATAGCTTATCGCTTTTTGAAGATGTTTCTTTGCGTTATGCTAAACAGGCTAAGCAAGTCGGGCAACCGGACCTGATCATTATTCCAGGAACGGCCAACCCTATCAGAGCCTTAAAAGATCTAGAAGACCGGGATTTGTCAAGAGCTATTCAAGCAGCCGTAGGAAAGGGTAGTCACTTGATTGCCTTAGGGGCAGGCCAAACCCTCTTGGGTCAAACTTTAAAAGATGAAGCTGGTAACAGCTATCCTGGTCTGGATATTTTCCCCTACCAGTCGACCTTAACCGGGGCGCATGATGTCTACCAGACTCAATGCCAAACGACTTATCCGCCACATGGAGCTGGCGAGGAAGAGGGCTACGCCTTAGCGGCCTATGAAGTTCGGACCTATACTATCCAAAGTCAGGACCACTTAAGCCCCCTTGCCCGGGTAGTTAAACGCAACGGAACAAGCTATTCGGGGGATGAGGGCTATTGTTTAGAAGCGGGCCGTTTAATTGCTAGCAATTTACATGGCTTGTTTGACAATACTGCCTGGACCTATGCTTATCTACAGTCCCTAGCTGAGAAAAAGGGTGTCGAACTCAAGGGCCAGCTTCCCCAAAATTATGCAGCAGTGATGGAAGAACAATTCCAAGACTTGGCCCAACATGTTCTCAACCATATTGATAAGGAAGCATTAGACCGAATTATTGAAGGAGAAGAATAAAAATGGCAATTTATACACGAAGCGGTGACCAGGGCATGACCCGACTGTACGGAGGACATAGTGTTTCGAAGGCTTCTGAGCGGGTAGGAACTTATGGGGCCATTGACCAGTTAAATGCTAGTGTGGGCTACCTGGCCGCTTTGGTTGATCCCAAATATGACCAAGTTCAAAGTCAACTCCTGGCTATCCAGCAAGATTTGTTTGATTGCGGGAGTGATTATGCTACCCTAGACCAAGAACGTCCCTATAAGGTAAAAAGTGGTCTGGCTGACAAGTTAGAAGCTTGGATTGATGATTATACTGAAGCAACCCCCAGCATTAAAAAGTTTGTCCTCCCCCGGGGCACTCAGGCTGCTAGCTTCTGTCATATGCTAAGAACGCAAACTCGCACACTAGAACGGCATTTGGTGCAATTTAGCCAGGTAAGCCAGGATTATAATCCCCATGTTTTGCCTTATATTAACCGTTTATCGGATTATTTCTTTAGCTTGGCCCGGGCTTTAAACCATTATGATAATTACAGTGAGGTCCCCTATAAAAATAGTCGCGATATTTTTTCATAAGCTAGTTCAATAACAAAAAGAGTCATAAAGGAGCTTAACCATGTATCCAGTCATGTTAGATATCAGTCACTGGTCAGTTCTCATCATTGGCGGTGGGAGGATCGCTGAGCGAAAATTACAGGGACTTATAAAGGAAGCGGCACAGCTTACGGTCTTGGCTCCTCGAGTGACTGAGCAGATTGCTGACTGGGCCAGGAAAGGGCAAGTGATCTGGTTGCCACAATCCTACCAGGGCCCTATGGATTTACAGGGTTATCAGATGATCTTTGCCTGTACTGATCATTCAGAGGTCAACCAAGCGATTGCGGAAGATCTTGGGTCAGGGCAATTGATCAACCAGACTGGGGACAAGCGGGCATCGAACTTCTTTAATATGAAAACCATTAACCATGAGGGCTACTTGATTGCCATTTCCAGTCAAGGGCAGTCATCCGCAGGCGCTAAGGCCCTGGGAGAAAGTATCGCATCTTATCTGAAAGACAAGGAGAATCGGATTTGACCACTTATCGTATTGGAACACGAAGCAGCCGGCTAGCCATGCAACAAAGTTTAGAAGTTGTCAGGGCTTTGGAGGTCGTTTACCCGCAGGATGAATTTCAATTAGTTAAATTATCCACCAAGGGAGACAAGGATAAGTCCTCCCCCCTCTCTAAAATTGGGGGCAAGGGGGTCTTTGTCCGCTGGATTGAGCAGGCCCTAGTCCAAGGCAAGGTCGATTTTATTGTCCATAGCCTAAAAGATGTTCCTAGCGAATTAGCCCAAGGGACTGTTTTGGCCGCTATTCCTCAGCGCCAAGACCCTGGAGATGTGATTCTGACTGCAAAGGGGATGGACTGGCGCGACTTGCCTAATGGCGCTAGGGTAGGAACAGGGAGTTTACGCCGCCTGGCCCAACTGCATGCCCTAAGACCAGATTTGGAGATTGTCCATGTTCGCGGGAATATTGATAGTCGTTTGGATAAACTCGCTCGCGGCGACTTCCAGGCCCTGGTCCTCGCTACGGCGGGCCTTAAACGCTTGCAGCTCCTTGACTATCCTTTTGACCCCCAGCGCTTTAACCAAAAAGAAGCCAATAGTGAGGCCCATATCCTCAAGAACTATGAACTCCAGGCCCATGCTTTTAGCCTGGATGAAATGATTCCTGCAGTAGGGCAAGGGGCCTTGGCAGTCCAATGTTTGAGTGATGATCAGCAAACTAGAGAAGTCCTTCAAGCCATTGATGACCCCGAAACCCACCAGGCAGTGGCTTGTGAACGGGTAGTCCTCAAAGCCTTAGGGGCCGATTGTAACTATCCGGTGGGCGCCTATGGTCAAATGAAGGACCAAATGATTCAATTAACCGCCATGATTGGTCGTCAGGACGGCTTAGCCTTGGTTCGTAGCCAATTAGAAGCTCCCCTAGACCAAGCCTTAGCCCTAGGCCAAGCGGTTTACCAAGATCTCTTAAACCAAGGGGCAGGAAAATGGTTAGGTCAAGGTGACGGCAATGACTAGACTTCTGTGGACGGCATCACGCCCCTTGACTAAAAAGCAAGTAGTCCGCTTAGAGCAAGCGGGCTACCAAGTGGACTGGCTGCCGGTCATCCAATTGGAGCCTCTGAGCCAGGTTAATCCCTTAAAACTTCAACAAGGAGATGCCTTTTTCTTTGTCAGTCGCATGGCCGGCCAAGCTGCCTTCAAGCATTTACCCCCTAGTGATGCTTTAAGTCAACTCTACTTTTTTTCTAGTAGCCAGCAAACTGGACGCTATCTTAGCCAGAACTACTCCATTGATTGCCAAGCCTTGACCCAAGGGGGAACTAGTCAGGGAGCCTTTAGGCATTTCCAGAAAATCAAGGACCACTACCAGCCTAGGATTGACCGGCTTATTGTCCCCATTAGTCCCCAAAGCCAGGGCAAGTACCAGGCTCTAGGGCAAACTTACCTGTCTGATATAAGTATTCAGGAGTGGATCGTTTATCAAAAGCAAGTCAACTGGAAAGTTGGTCAATCACTTCAAGCCGCCATCAGTCAGGCTAACCAAGCAGCGCCCCTAGCCATAACGATCGCGAGCGCCAGTGCCTGGCAGGCCCTGGTAGACTTAGTGTCCTTGCCGGTCTTAGATCAGAAGCGGTCTGCTATCCAATTGTGGACGATTGGTCCCTTAGCCAGTCAAGCCATCCTTAAAAGTAGCTCCCAAGTTAAACCCTACCATGAAGCCGATCAGTCGAATTTCGCTGGCTTGGTAGACAGTTTGATTGAATATAAGATATAAAAAACAGCCTAGCTTAAGGAAACTTTCCGCTTAAGCTAGGCTGTTTTTCAATATGTTAAGTAGCTAGTTTTAAATGGTAGGTAACCAGTCAAGTACCTTTTTAATTTCTGGGTCCCAGTAGTCCCAACCGTGTTCGCCAGGTTTTTCATGGTAGGAGAGCTCTAAGAAGTCGCCAAAGCGGTCTTTAAAGTGGCGGTTTTGTTCGATTAAGTCATCTTCAGTCCCACAGGTTAAATAAACTTTGGGCAAGTCGATTTTATTGTCAATGGCTTGTTGGACCAAGTAATAGATATCGTTGTCAGTCTGTGCGGGAGATTCCTCGTCAAAGAGCATTTGATGTTCAAAAGGAGACTCAGGATCAGGCCCTTGGGCAAAGACATTGACCAGGTCGGTGACTCCCGATAGGCTGGCCACATAGCCGTATTTTTCCGGATAGGTGAAGGCCGCCTTCAAAGCCCCAAAGCCACCCATAGATGCACCAGCGATATAGGTGTCTTCGCGTTTAGTCGAAACCGGGAGCATGGTTTGGATGATTTCGGGCAGTTCGACACTAATGAAATTGCTATAGGGGTAACCAATGGCATTGTTGATATACCAGCCGCGGTGGGTGGTAGGTAGGACAATGACCAAGTCCAAGTCACGGGCATAGCGCTCTAGGGAAGTGAAGCGAAGCCAACCATCCTCATTACTGGATAGGCCGTGTAAGAGATAGAGGACCCGGTAAGGGGGCTTTAAGCTTTGGCGTTTATCTTCTGGAGTCCGGGCACAGTTTTGAGGAAAAATGATATTGACATGGACATCCATGCGCAAACTGTCTGAGTAAAGCGTCGTCTGTAAAAGAGTCATGGGAATACCTCCTGCATATTTTCTTATGATCATTATAACTAAAAGACCAAGCAAAGGCGATTGATCTGGTAGGGGGTTAAGTCAAATCTTTTAGATTGATTTCTCTAAATTAATCGCTAAACCTAGCTAAAATAAGTAAACTTGGTATAATGAAAGCATTGACAGAAGTAATGTAGAATTGGAGGATGAGTGATGAAATTTGTCAGCAATGAAAATTTTACCAATCATGTTTACTTAGTGGAGGCTGGTCAAGACTTAAGCATGGTCGACCAGGCCACCCAAGACTATTTAAAAGACCAACTGGACTTTAAGGGCGAAGCCAAGCAAGTCTATCGCTCACTAGGCCCTAATAGTCAAAACCTCGTTTTAGTCGGCCTAGGCGAAAAGCCTCAACGCGATTCCTATGTACTGGCCGCTTTTCTAGCAGCTAAGGAATTAAAGGCGGCTAAGGTGGAAGAAGCCAATGTTTCTTTTGCGGCGACGGACCGCGCTGCCCTAGAAGGGGTGATTGAAGGTTTCCTACAAAGCGACTATCGTTTTGACCGTTACCTCAGTGAAAAAAATACCAGTTCCTTAGTTAAGATTAACTTGCCTAAAAAGGTCGCAGACCTTGACCAAGTGGTTGCAGAAGTGACCCATTTAGTGGAAGGGGTTAATGCCACGCGTGATTTGGTCAATACACCTTCTAACCATCTCAGCCCGGCGCAAATGGCTGACCAAGCCAAGGACTTGTTAAGTGGACTTGGGGTAGAAGTGGAAATCTTCGATAAAAAACAAATCGAAGACTTGGGGATGGAAGCTCTCCTAGCGGTTAACGCCGGTTCAGTCAATGAACCCCGCTTCCTCGTGATGAATTATCTCCCTCAAGGCCCAGAAGAAAAAGCCATCGCCTTAGTTGGTAAGGGGATTACCTATGACTCCGGTGGTTACGCCTTAAAACCAGCAAACTCCATGATCGATATGAAAGATGACATGGCGGGTGCTGCAGCCGTAATTGGTAGTGTTTACGCCTTAGCCAAAAACAAGGTCAATAAAAACGTTGTGGGTGTGGCTGCTATCACAGAAAACTTAGTCTCAGCCAGCTCCTATAAAAATGGGGACATTATTGGTTCCATGAAGGGGACCACGATTGAAGTCTTAAATACCGATGCTGAAGGTCGGGTGACCTTGGCCGATTCGATTTACTATGCAGCTGCTAAAGTGAATAGTGAATGTGTGATTGACCTCGCGACCTTAACGGGAGCTTGCTTAGTCGCCCTCGGTGAACGGACAGCAGGTGCCATGACTAATGATCCCGACCTCTTCCAAGCAGTCGACCAAGCTGCTGACAGTGTTGGTGAACCGATTTGGCAACTACCAGCACCAGAAGAATTACGAGAAGCCGTTAAAGGCACCAATGCCGACTTAAGAAATTCTACCGGACGCAATGGAGGAACCATTACCGCAGGGGTCTTCTTAGAACACTTTGTGGAAGGTAAGCCATGGGTTCACTTGGATATTGCTGGTCCTGCCTTTGGAGAAAAAGCCTACCGCTACCTTCCTCAGGGAGCAACCGGTGTGCCAGTGAAGACCTTATACCAATTTGTTAAAGGACAAGCTGAAGCTAAGTAGGAGTCCATATTCCTTGCTAGTAATGGAGATGACTTAATTTAAATGAAATTCGGCCTCACTTAGCCTTAAATGGCTAAAGGGGCCGGTTTTATTTTGAACCTGACTGGGCTAAAGCTTTAAAAATGGGGATAAAGCGGGTAAAATTGAAGTGACGTAAGTGTAAGGATTCAATGAGGAGGATCTTCTATGGTAAAAATGATACTGGATTTAGATACAGGGATTGACGATGCCTTAGCCATAGCTTATGCATGTGGCTCAGCAGAAGTCGACTTGATTGGTATCACGGGGACCTATGGCAATGTGTTGATGAAAACAGGTCTTAAAAATGCCAGTCAGTTATTGGATTTATTTGGTCGAGGAGAAGTACCGGTTTATCCCGGTTTGGACCATGCCTCAGATAAGGAAGACTTTGAAGTACAAGAAGTCTCAGCTCTGATCCACGGTAAAAATGGTCTGGGTGAGGTTGACCTGGGTGACCGGCCCGTTAAGCAAGCCGCTGGCAATGCGGTTGACTTTATCCTCGAATCGGCTAGGAAGTATGGAAAAGATTTAAAAATTGTCGCTACCGGGCCTATGACTAACTTAGCCGCAGCCATTGATAAGGACCTCGATAGCTTATCCCAAGTCGGTGAAATTGTTATTATGGGTGGGGCCTTGACGGTTTGCGGTAATGTATCAGCTTTTGCAGAGGCTAATATTAGCCAAGACCCCGCAGCCGCTGATAAATTATTCCGATCGGGCTTACCAGTTACCATGGTGGGCTTAGACGTGACCTTGCGCACCCTCTTGACCTATAAGGAAACCCAAATTTGGCGGGACTTAGGCACTGAGGCTGGGGAGAAGATGGCTGATATTGTGGAGTATTACATTAAATCCTACGAAGTCACCTCGCCCCACTTAAAGGGTTGTGCCCTCCATGACCCACTAGCCGTGGCGGTTGCCGTTCAAGAAGACTTAGTTAACTGCCTACCTTTAGCCATGAAGGTTGAAACTGAAGGCGAAAGTCGGGGGCGGACTATTGGCGATAATGACCGTTTAAATGATCCCGATCCGAGTGTCCGAGTAGCCGTGGCGGTTGATGTGGACCGATTCTTAAATGAATTTATGACCCGTTTGACCCAGCTCTTTAAAAAGCATTAAAAATAAATACGGTCCAATAAAATAAAAGTGCTAGTATCACTCTTAAGTCTTTTAAGAGGCTGATACTAGCACTTTTTAATTGTTTATTTATCTGAGTGATCTCCATTAATTTAGCCTTAATCGGTTTGCTCTTCTTCGTCGATAGTGAGTTGGTAATGTTCATCGCCGAGTTGATTGACCATGAACTTATCGATATAAGAGAGGGCCTTGATGAAGTCAGAGCCGGAAAATTCATGCTTGCCGCCAGGGATCATTTCTAAATGGGCCTTGGGGAAAAGCTCAGCGGCCTTTTGGGCATAGACTGGGGGCACGAGAACATCATCTTCTCCATGGACAATGAGAACTGGGCCAGGATAGGAAGTAGTAATGTCTTCCACATCCACCTTAAGCATGTCTTCGATATAGTAACGGCTAACCGATACTCCCATGATATCGATGGAGTCAGGAATTTCTTCTTTGTCCGGGACAAAGTCGTGGACTAGGCTGGGCATATTGAAGGCAGGGTAGAGTAGGATCATCCCCTGGATATCCTCGGGGTGTTTAGCTGCCATCATGGTAGCTACCAGACCGCCCTGGCTATCTCCTAATAGGTAAGTTTGACTGGAATCAATTGCTTTATAGTTAGTGAGCTTTTGGTAAATGGCCTCCAGGTCAGCCAGTTCAGTCAATACGGTCATATCGGAAAAGTCACCATCACTGCTATTTAGGGGAGCCCCGCCGATAAAGTCAAAAACATAGGCAGCTACCCCACGTTTCGCCAAATGAGTGGCGTAAGGCGTGGTGGTTAAATCGGTTTGGTTAATCCCGTGGGCTAGGATAGTTAATGGCCAGGATTCTTGGTCGCCCTTGGGCAAGAAGAGCTTACCATGTATTTTAAAACCATCCCGCATGACATTTAATTCATATTGAACATAGTCCTCAGTCTGACTCAAGACGGTTAATTGGTCCAGGTCAGTCGCTTGGTCACTGGCTGGCTGTGTTTCATTCTTTTGCTCAGTTTGTGGGGGCTTACTTTCTGTTTGGCCTTCCTGGCTAGCTTGCTCAGGGGTAGTAGAGTCTGGTTTTTGACCACAGGCAAAGAGCAGACCGGTCATTAAGAGTAGGAGTAATTTTTTTATTGTCATCATGATCCTTCCTTATTTTTAATGCTTACGGAATAAGGCCCGCACGCGTTTACGGTTATCCCGGCGAATATACTTGGCTGAAGTGGTCCGGTTTCCTAGGTAAGTGATACTAGAAACGGTAAAAATAGCTAATCCGATAGCCACGGTACTCATAAAGGTTTCTAGCAATTGACTAGAAAACAAGTCAAAATCGCGTTGAAAAAGATAGAGGGCAGTCCGATAGAGGCCTCCACCAGGGACGATGGGAATAAAACCCGGAATGAAAAACAAGGTCACTGGTTGGTGGAAACGATTGGCCGCCCACTGAGACATAGCGGCAATGACTAGGCTGGCCCAATAAGAGGACCAGACTGGAGTCGAACCCGCTAGGACCTGGGTGAAGTAGTAGGTTAACCAGCCAAACATCCCAATTAAGGAGACTTGGAAAATCATTCTTTTAGGGACCTCAAAGACATAGGCGCAAAAAAAGCCTACGGTCAGTGAAAAAAAGGCATGGTAAAGAAATAAAGCAATCATATAAAGACTCCTTCTAAGATAAGAAAGGCGATGATTGAACCTAAAGCTAAACTCCCCGCCGTGAGAAGGGCTTCCACTAAACGGGAAGAGCCAGCGATGAAATCCTCGTGGAAAAGGTCACGGACAGCGGTGGTGAAGGGCGTTCCAGGAACCAGGGGCATGAGAGAGGCGATCACCACGGTTCCGCTGGCTAAATCAGGCCACAGATACATTTGAAAGAGGTGGGGTAGGAGAGTGACGACACTTGCTTGAATGACATTGGTAAAGAAAGCCCCAAAATTAAAGCGGTTAGCAGCTAGAAATAAAAGCGCCAAGACTAGGCCATTAATAGCTGCCGTTAAGCCTTCAAAGGGGCCTCCATCAAAAAGAAAGGTAAAGCAAAAAGTCATCCCCCATATTCCTAAAGCCATTCGGTTAGGATTATAGAGGTTACGTCCCGAACGGATGTTCAATAAGAGGGTATAAGTTTGGTCAATGTCTAGCTGCCCTTGGACGAAATAATCAGTTATCCGGGTCACTTGACCAATTTTATTGAGATTGTTGCTGTGGCTAGTGATCCGTTTCACCCCCACAAAAGCCCCACTCTCAAATTTAGGATCGTCAATAATGGCCAATAAATTAGTTGAAAAAGAACAGCCGACCGCAAAAGCTGCCTGGGAAAGACTAAGAATCTTATTCATGGTATCTTCTACCCGATAAGATTCTGCCTGACTTTCACACATAATTTGTCCGGCAAGTAAGGCTAATTCTAAGATTTTTTTGACTTGCTGTTGCCCCATAGACATCACTTTCTAATGGTATTTGCCCTTGTACTTGGCAGAAGGTTAAGTGGCCTGATCCGAGTGCTAGTGTCGCTCTTTAAGTAAGTTAGCAATCACTTGGGCGACCCCATCCTCCTTGTTGCTAGGTGCTAGGTAGTTTGCCTGGTCTTTGACCAATTGACTGGCATTAGCCATGGCATAAGAATATTTGACCGGGTGGAACATGGAAATATCATTATGAGAGTCGCCAATGGTGAGTATTTCATCGCTTTGATAGCCTTTAGACTGGGCATAAGCCATTAAAGCATTGCCCTTAGTGGCATCACGTTGAGTAATTTCTAAATTATCAGTTCCAGAAGAAGAGACCGCTAATTCCGGATGACTATCAAAATGCTCAATAAATTGTTGGAGAATAGCATGATCTTCAGAAAAGACCATGACTTTTAAGGCAGGCTCATTTTCTCCATTAATATAGTCCCTAATATCACGGATATAATTGGTATCAAAAATAAATTGGGCCGCACTTGCCATGGCCTTGGGATCGCCCTGGCTGATGGCCTTAATTTGGTCGATAAAAGTTTCCGGATTATAGAGATAGTATTGGTTTTGGGTCATAATGGAATAATTAATGCTGTAATAGTTAAAGTAATCCAGCAGTTCACTAAGGAGTTGACCGGAAAAATATTTTTGTTGGCTGGCTTGACCATTAATATCAGTAAAAACTGCCCCATTTAAATTAATCATCGGGCAGCGTAAGTCTTGCATATCTAGTAAAGGTTGGGCCGAGTGATAGCCCCGTCCGGTAGCTACCATAAACTCAATTTCCTGGTCCTTTAAGGACAAGATCGCCTGGCGGTTAGCATCAGAAATGACATGGTGGTCATTGAGTAGGGTCCCATCCATATCAGTGACAAATAGTTTAATCAAGTTAGTCATCCTCCTTTGTCAAAATCCGATTCTTTGCCCCTAGTATAGCAGAAGCGCCTCTGACTTCCCATTGTCATGGGTGAAAACGCAATCCCTTGGGAAAGAAGTTTTTAACTGTTCCTTGGACTTGTTTGCCAAAGCTAATGACCATCCCTTGGTAAACTAAGAGGACCCAACCTTGGTTGCCAGGATAAGCTAAGGTGAGACCTTGGACATAGTTTACCCAGTCATCGTAGCTGATTTCAATTTGAGGGTAAGTGGCTTTGGGAGCCAAGGCCATGGCCCAAGCATAGCTGGGTTGAAAACGATTTTTAAGTAAGCTTCCCAGGTGGAGACCCAGACGGAGACTGTGTAATTGATTGAGGGGCCCCTCCACCAGCATCTGATAAGTGATGCTGGGGGGAAGGAGCCAAACCTGGTCGCCTTTAGCAATCAGTTCTCGATCTTGGAAGTCCTCATTAGGGAAGGATTGGCTTAGGGCAGCGAGAGTTTTCCTTTCTTCTGGCTCTAATAAGCGACAGGTTGAAGTATTAGACTTACCTGCATGCCTTTTGCCCTTTTTAGGACGACTCTTCTTAGCTTTTGGTGCTACTTGGTCAGTATTAAGGCTGTCTTTGGCCTTGAGACGGGCAATAAAGTGGCCCTCGCCGATGGAATGATGGGGCCAAATTCTCACACAGGCGGAGAGATCATAGTCAGATTGACACCAGTCGCTTCGTCCCCTAGAGATCGTTTCAGCAGGAAATTGATCAATCCATTCTAAGTCAAAGTCCCCTTGGTCTAATAGCCAAGCGATAATCTCTTCGTTTTCCTCTGGGGAGAAGGTACAGGTGGAATAGATTAATTGACCGCCTGCTTTTAGCATTCGAACAGCTTGGGTCAGAATTTCCTTTTGTCGCTCTTGGCAGAGGAGGGGCGTCTCTTTGGTCCAGCCCTCACGAGCCGCTTGACTTTTGGTAAACATGCCTTCACCGGAACAGGGGGCGTCAACCAGAACTTTATCGAAAAAGCCCGGGAAATAAGTAGCCAGACTTTCGGGATTGTGGTTGGTTACCAGCGCGTTGGAAATGCCCATTCTTTCAATATTTTCAGCTAAGATCTTGGCCCGCTTAGGAATAATTTCATTAGCGACCAAGAGCCCTCGGCCCTGCATATCAGCAGCAATCTGAGTAGACTTTCCTCCTGGTGCGGCACAGAGGTCAAGAATCTTTTCTCCCGGCTGGGCTTGGACCACACTAGCAACCGCCATGGCTGAAGCTTCCTGGCTATAGACCAGTCCAGCTTGATGGAGGGGAGAATGACCGTCTACTTGACCTAAATACCCCCATGGACTATAGGGACAGGGGGTTAATTCTTCTTCAAAGTAAGACTGGCAAA
This sequence comes from Aerococcus tenax, assembly GCF_003286645.3. NCBI lineage: Bacteria > Bacillati > Bacillota > Bacilli > Lactobacillales > Aerococcaceae > Aerococcus > Aerococcus tenax. The sequence continues at coordinate 346,881 of NZ_CP127382.2, forward strand.
TGGCTGGGGCCTTAGCTTTTAGAGGGTTGATCCGAAAGGCTTTCTGGGCCTCTCCTTTATTCAAGGCGGCGAAGAAGTCAGCGGCTTCATCGCCCAGGAGCTTGTTAAATTTATCAATAAATTCTAAAGCTAGCGACATGATTATTTTCCTTTCTGGCTTAATAAGTGCATATTACCATAGAATGAGCCATGCTCCAATAAGATTTCAAGGGACAAAGGAACAGAAAAGAAGGCGGTTTCTATGCTATAATTTAAAGTGTAAAATGTTTAAAAAATGTCCCGGTTAGAGGCTAGAAAATGAATAAGGAGGAAGATCTTTCCATGTTTTTTATTGATACGTCACGCCATGGTCAAGCGGTTTATGATCCTATTGTTAACCAATCGCTGGATAATTATCTGATCAATGACCTAGCTCTTGAAGGCCACGGTTTAATTATGTATATTAATGCTCCCTGTGTCATTATCGGTAAAAATCAAAATGCCTATGCAGAAGTTGATCTAGACTATTTAGAAAAGAATGATATCACCTTAGTCCGGCGTACGGGTGGCGGGGGAGCTGTTTATCAGGACTACGGCAACATTGTCTTTGAGAATATTGTCGTTGGTGACACCTCACATTATGGTGATTTTTCTTACTATGCCCAACCGATTATTGATGCCTTGACTGCACTAGGAATTGAAGGCGTCCAACTCAAAGGTCGTAACGACATTGTGGTGGACGACTTAAAAATTTCTGGCATGTCCATGGTCAAGGTAGAAAATGCCTTGGCAGCTGGTGGGACCCTCTTATTTGATTTGGATACCCAACAAGCAGGTCGGGTACTGACCCCTAATCAAGATAAGTTAAAAACCAAAGGGGTCAAGTCGGTAGATAAACGGGTCTCTAACCTCAAACCCCTCTTAAAAGGTGACTTAGCTGACTTATCTACAGAAGCATTTAAAGAGGCCCTGCTTAAAGAAATCTTCCATACAGAGGACTTGGATAGTATCCAACGCTATAGCTTAACCGATGAGGACTGGGCGATTAT